>NZ_CP116899.1:1710416-2052500 GCF_030997045.1 Microbulbifer sp. TB1203
GCAGGGTTTTCAGGCCATCGACCGACTCCTCACAGTGCAGGTGCATCAGGTCCCGTGTAAGCTCACCCACATCTTCGTCGTCGACGGTAAAAACTGGGCGGGAGGCGATAAACATTGCACTAGTCATCGAAAGCCCCTGCACTCAGGCGTCGCTCCTGTCGCTCCATTCGCTTGAGTATCGATTGCAGCTGCTCGGCCTCGCGCCAGCGCTTGTCTCCGCTCTCGTCACCACCACTGGTCGAGCTCCCGCCCTGCGGCACTATTTCCGTTACCACGTGTTCGATATAGGTCGGCACAGTACTTTCTCCTCAATGGCAACCGCAGGGTTTGTGCAGCTGGCCGCAGACACCGCGGCGGCGGTCCGACTCTGCCCCGTCCGCCAGGGAGCGCGCACTTTCCCTTTTTGGCAGAGCCTCCCAGGGCGGAGTGGTTTTCTGTTTGCGGAATTGCGGACCGGCATCACCGCCGCCAGCCCGGCCGCTCGGGCCGCACACTGTGATCTCCTCCTGCGACAGCGCGGTGGGATACAGGGCGCGCAGGGGTACACCGTAGCCGTAGCTGGTGCTGCGCGGATCGGCCTTCGGGGACCTGGGCAACTGCGCAACGCCACCCGCCGGTACTGCCGATGGCGCAGCGCGGGAAAGCGGTGTGCGGGATATCGCGGGCCCCATTTGCACCGACTGGATGCCGGCGGTCGGGGAAACTGCGAGACCAAAAGCGCTTTGCGCAGCTCCGGCGGCACTTGCGGTCTCGCGGATTTTCAGCGTTTCAACTGCGGACTGGATTCCGCCGGCGGCGGAGATGGCAAGTCCGGCGCTGTCGCCATCAATTTTCTTGCCGGTGGATTTGCCCGCGACGTCTCCGCCGGTGGTGCCGACCGAGACGCCGGCTCCTGCGGAAAATACCGCGCTGGCACCGATGCCCAGGGAAGCCTCCAGGGAGACGCCCGCCTTCGCCAGCACCCCGACGGAAACGCCCACCCCAAGGCTGGCACTCAGGCTTGCACTAAAACCCACTTCTATCCCCGCCTCCAGGCTCAGCCCCGCACTGAGATCGACACCGAGACCGCGCCAGGCGGAAGGGTCCAGCCCCTGCCGGGCGAGAAAATCCGGTGCGGTTTCACCGTCGAGGGCGGTATCTGTACGCTCGTTGGCGTCACCGCTTTTATTGTCTTCATTGGTGCCGCTGCCTGGCGCCGCTGCATTGTTGTCACCGGTGCCCGCGGGCTCTGAACCGGAGGAGTTCCTCTCGTCGGGATTTACATAGGTATATTTCGGGTCCTGCTCTTTGATACTGAGAGAGACCTTCGCGCGCAGCGGGGCACCGTTTGCGGCAAAATGGTCAAATTCGATATCCACACTTTCCACAACTCCGGTGATAATCAACTGGTCCCACTGGAATTGCAGCAGCGGTGGCGCGTCGGAGGTGTTTTCCTTGGGCAGCACATATTTCTCGACGATGGCGGTTCTCGTGCGCACGGAAACCGGTGCTTCGTCAGTGCCCTCGTCGGCGGTGTCGAACACCAGGTCCATAGACAGGCTGGTGGAGCTGGAGCCGTTGTGCTGGCGCCGCTGGCGGCCGCGGGAGCGCCCGCCGTCGGTCTGGTTCTGCAGGCGTAGCTTGAGTGACTCCGGATTGAATTGCACAGGCACAGCCTCACCTTCGGGAGTCTGGTGTTCATCCGCTCTGACTTCCTGCAATTTTGCTTTTATCAGTTCACCCATAGTCCCCCCTGATTCCCTCGCCCGTTAGCAGGCCCCCACACATTCAACTTTCCAAAAGGCGCAGACCCTGGTGGGCGATATGCAATTCCTCAATGGCGATATCGCCGCTTTTCGCATTCAGTTGCGGGCCGGCGATTTTCGCCGGCAGACCGCGCTCGAAAACCCATGTGGCCAGGGTTTCCCCCTCCCGCTCTCCCCTCGGGTCGAGTACCTCTATAATTCCGTCGTAGCGGGGCACCGGGCGTTTTCCGGATACCACCTTCTGTATCCACTGCCAGAGTTCCCGCTGCACCCGGTTTTCCTCTCCGTAGAACATGCCGCGCTTGAGGACAATATTGGTGTATTTGGCGCGCCCCACCCTTTGGATTACGCCGTCGTTACGCCCTCCCTCCAGGTATTCCTGGACATCCATGGAAACCTCCAGGCCGGAGCACTCCTGAAACCCGCCATCGCCGAGTAGGTTCTCGTCGGAGGCTCCCTCACCGGGTGGGGCCAGAGAATCATTCGGCCCTGTAGTACTGCCGGCCTCGATCTCCGCGGCTTTGAGCAGCGAAATGCGAAACTGGAAGTTGCCAAGCAGCCTGGGAAATCCTTCCGCCATTGACTAGGCCTCCACTGCCAGGGTGCCATCGCCGTCGTGGACGATGCGCAATACGATAAATTCCAGCGGTTCCGCCGGTGCCACACCGATCTCCACTATCAGCTGGCCTGCATCCAGCACCCGCCGGTTGTTCAACTGTCCGTCGCAGCGCACGAAAAATGCCTGTTCCTCGCTGGCACCCTTGAAGGCGCCGGCGATATACAGCTGTCGCAAAAAAATGTTGAGCAGATGGCGGATGCGCGACCAGAGCTGGCGATTGTTGGGCTCGAAGACCACCCACTGCATCTGCCGGCGGAGCACCCGCTGTAGCATGGTCATCAGACGGCGCACGGATAACTGCCGGTAGTCGACATCGCGGCTGAGAGTTCTCGCCGCGGAGAGCCAGATTCCGTCCCGCCGCGGCAGGAAAATATTGATCCCCAATGGATGTAATTGATCGTGGCGCTGCGGAGATATTTTTTCGTCGACGCTTACCACACTGCGCGCGAGGGCGTTGGCGGGCCCATGGGGAACGCCGAATGTGAGTTCCTGGCGGGCGATAATGCCGGCGGCCACGGCTGCCGGGTTGATGGAGATCAGCCTGTCGCGACCGTAATCCAGGTTGGAGATTTTCAGCCAGGGATAGTAAGCGGCACTGAAATCGCTGCTGAAGTGAACACGCCAGGCGATAATCTCGCTCTGGCTGATACCGGGCGGAACGTCCAGCAGTACCACAAAATGGCGCAGGGTCTGTGCGAGATCCACCAGTGCCCTCTGCAAATCGATGATCTGCTCCAGGTCTCCCGGCAGCTTCGGGTCCAGCAGTAACCCGGGCAGGTTGTGCTGTACCTGTTGCATTGGCTCCGGCGCGGGCGGCAGGTCCACACAGGGGGCGAATTCGGCACCGGCCAGGGACGCTACCGGTTCTTCCGGCAGGGTTTCCGACAGCGGCTCTGCCACATAGAGATCCGGCACCACTGCCAGGGACAGATCCCGCAAGTGAGTGAGTGCGCAAATGCCGTCACCGGGCTGCGGATTGCCACGCACCCAGCCGGGATCAAAAAAGTCCCCGTGAACAATATCCTCGTAGCGATCGAAACCACCGGCGAACAGAATCGGGTTTTCCACCAGTACCCGGTAGCAGTCCACGGGTAACCCATACGCTTCGGCGGGCGTGAGCGTGGCATCCAGCCATCCCTCTTCCGGGTTCACCAACCCGGATTGCCGGTAGAGCACATTGGCCAGCCAGCGTGGATGCTCCGGCGCCAGGCCGAGGTGGTCGAATTCCTCCCGCAGACCGCTCCCGTCCTCCAGTACCAGCTTCGCCTCCACCACCTCCGCCAGCATTGGCACGTCGCCGGCAGCGCTGTTCAGCAGCAGAAGGGTTTCCCTGCCCGTGCTCTGCGCCAAACCACGTTCACCGCGGCGCACCACGAAACGAAATTCATATTGGGGGGAGCCGCCCCCGTTCGGGATCGTCAGCCGCAGCAGGCTCCCTGCCGGGCAATGCTCATCGGCGCCAATTCTCAGTTCAGACGTGCTGCTACCCGGTTCCAGCACCAGCGGCCGGACCTGATAGCCCAGTGCCGCACGCAATTGATTGCCCCAACTTCCTTCGTTTTTCGCCGCCAGGGTAACCGCCCCACCGGAGGAAATCAGGCCGGGAATTTCTGCGCGCGCCACCGCGTGCAGATTTTTCGCATCTCCGTATTCGTGCACGATGCGCACGATATAGGCGCGGCGACCGCCCTGTTCGAAAAAACTCGCCACCGCATACGGCAGGCGTCCGGGACCCTCGAAGCCTCCGAACTGACGCCGGTAGTCGTCCCAGCTCTGCACAGCCACCGCCACTGAGCGCCGGCGAGCACGATTTACTTCCACGTAGGCGCGGTCCCGCGAGCTGGCTTCCGGCTCCACCGGCACGCGACAGGGTCCCCGCGGCGCCACGCCGAGGAAGGCGCAGACATCCATGCGCTCCGCACCCAGGGTACGGCGCTCTTCGTCCGACGCCCGGTAGAGATTGGGCGCTCCGAATACGGTGCCTTGTGTCAGTGCAAATGCCATAGGATTATCCGGGAAAAGCTGCCACCTACTTGTAGGTGCATTCCTCGCAAACCAGGCTCAGTTCTTCCATCGCCACTTCGCCTCCTCCCTTGGCTGCGAGGGTGGGCCCGGTCCATTTTTTCGGCTGGGCGTTGCGCAGCTCCCAAGAGGCGACGGCGTTGCGCGCTTCGTCCAACAGGGTAATGGTGACCAGCCGCGGTTCGTGAGCACCGTCGCCGACATTCTTCAGCCACTCGAACAGCTCCAGACTTCCCACCAGCCCGCGTTTCAAAGTGATATCGTCACTCTTGTAGGTATTGGGTACCTTGCGCACCGTGTTGAAAGGCTCGTTGCCATTCCGGTATTCAGAGTAATTCACCTCCCTTCCCAAACCGCTGCAATCGGAAAAGCCGCCAACGGTTTCCGATTCGGTACCATTACCCAGGGACACAATAAAATTGAAGGCGCCGTAGGGGTTGTCTCTGTAGGTTGCCATCTCGCTTTCCTCGTTGATCCGTTGGCGGAAATATCAGAGTTCTCTCTATCCTGTTTTAAGTTCGCGCATCGCTGGTCCACTGCCCGATACGGAAAATCACGAACTCCGCCGGTTTGACCGGCGCTATGCCTATCAGGCAGATAAGGCGGCCGTTGTCGAGGTCGTTCTGGGTCATGGTGGTGCGGTCACAACGTACGAAATAAGCCTCCTCCGGCTTGCCGCCCAGCAGGGCGCCATCGCGCCAGAGCACCAGCAGGAAATCCTCAATGGTGCGGCGTATGTTGTCCCAGAGACGCTGGTTGTTGGGTTCGAACACCGCCCACTGGGTGCCCTTGTCGATAGAGTGCTCCACGTAATTGAACAGGCGGCGCACATTGACGTATTTCCATTCCGGATCGGAACTCATGGTGCGCGCGCCCCAGACGCGGTAGCCACGCCCTTCGAAAAAGCGCAGGGCGTTGATCCCTTCGGGGTTGATCACTTCATTGCGCGGGGTGTTGATATTGACTTCGAACTGGGTGAGGCCGCGCACCACCTCATTGGCCGGTGCTTTATGCACACCGCGGTTGATATCGCTGCGCGCATAGATACCGGTGACAAATCCAGAGGGCGGCAGCAGGATCTGCCGCGGCGGAGTGCCCTGGGAAAAGCGCTCGTTGGGATCGAAAATTTTGATCCAGGGGTAGTAGAGGGCCGCGTACTTGCTGTCGAACTGTCCGCGAAAATCCCGTATTTCATTCAGGGAGCTGCCCACCGGTCCGTCCACCACCGCGATTCGATAGCGCATGCGGGTGGCGTGGGTCACCAGCGCCTGGGCGGCCACACGGGATACGGTGGCGCCGCCCAGGTCGCCGGAGTCGGGCATGGCGACGATGGAGATATCATCGATTTCCGCCAGGGCCTCCAGACCGGTGGCCTTGATTTCGATATTGTCCGGATCGGCAGGATCCCCTGCGAAATTATCGGGACCAGGCATTTCGCCATCGTGTCCGCCGGTGAGGCGACCGTTGGTGTTGCCTTGCAGGGCAACCATCAGTAGTGCGGGTAAAAATGGAAGTTCTGCCGCGGGAGCCCCGGATGTGGTCGGGTCCCAATCCAGGTAGACCGGAGCATCCTGATCCTCAGGGTCATCCTTTTGCAGGATGCGGCCGATATAGCGTTTCTGCGCCGGCGACGCCGCCAGCTCCAGGTACTCCTCCATCCGATCGCTGCCAACGGTGACCTGCACGCGTATTTCCACCAGTTGAATCACGTCATCGGTGGTGATCGCCGGCGTCGCGCCGGTGGAGTCGATAAAGCTCTGGCGGCCTTCGGAATCCAGAGCAACTACGCGCAGGTTGGCGGGAATGAGGAGGTCATTGCCGTCGGGCACGGGAATATTCGGGTCGGTGGCGGCGCCGGCAATCACCTCCACCACCGCACCGGCCTTTGCCCGCTGGGCCTGTACCCCAAATTCCGGATGGCTGTAGGCGAGGTTCTTGCTGCGAACCACCTCGGTGCGCACGAACACATTGCCCAGCGCCCCAGGCCAGCGGGCAGTCCAGGTGGCATTGATATCACTGACGTTAATACTGTGGCTGGCTACACCCCAGGCTGGGGCACCGGTACCCCCTCGGGGAACGAATATACGGGAGACGTACAGTCGCTTGCCGCCGTTTTCAAAAAATGCCCGCGCGGCGTGCGCCAGGTAGGGCAACCGCTCCTCGCCTGGGGCGGCAGCGCCGACGGAGATCTCCTGTAGACCGCCATAAACCCGCTCGAATTCCGTAAAACTTGTGATCAGCCGCGGTTCGCAACTGGACGGCCCCTGGATATCGGCGTCCCGATAGCAGACCGGCCCCCAGCGGGTCAGGCCGACAAAACCGGTGGTGCTGGTGGGTACACCTTCGATGGACTTGGAGCGAAAGCTCACTTCCTCCACAAATACGCCGGGTGCTAGATACTCAGGCATGGTGACTTATCTCCTTTGCATAATCGGTTCTTGCTAGCACCCTGGCTGACTACCTGTTGCAGTGGCGCTATCTGGTAGCTCGGTTTTCTGAAGAGCATCTCTACAATGACTATTCCGGCCCTTACCGCAGGGTGCGCCATGCGCACCAGAGCTGCGCGGGTTCCAGATCCTCCCGGTGCGCACGGCACGCCCCACGCCGCTATTTACAGAGATGCCTTGTCGGGAACAATCAGGGCATAACAAAATCAAAATCCTCTTCATCCCTTCCGGTCAGCACCCGACCGACGACGAACTGCACTGTGCGCACCGTCGATAGCGCTGTGACATAACCCGGGGGCACCGACTCGCCGTTGCTGACATTGTCGGCAACATTGAAAGGCGGCAGTTCTTCCAGCGGCAAATCCCACAGGGAGTCCTGTTCCGGCAGCGCCGGTGAAGGGGGGACCGGGGGCGCTGCCGGGCCGGCGATGGAAACCTCTATGTCCAGTGTCGGGTTCAGTTCACTGCCCGGTACCGCATCCGGAGACAGCAGCAACAGGAATTCGCCGCGGTCGTCACCGCGGGTGCGGGCGACGGTCGCACCGCCGTCGGGCAGGCGGGCCTCGACAAAAGCCCAGCGCATGGGTTCGCCGTCGCGCACCACACGTCCGCGCAGGCCGGTGGCGCAGGAGGAATGGTAGTAGGCCGCTCCCGGAAACAGGGTGATGGTGCGCACCCTGCCCTCTAAATAATCGGTCGACTCCGCCGCTTCAATGGCTTCCACCTCTGCCAGGGTGCGCAGGGGCACCCGCAACCGCCGGGGAATATAGCGGCGGCCATAATCGTGGATACGCACGTCCACCTGTTCTCGAATAGTTGGGAAATAACTCAATGAGTAGCGTCCGGAACTGCTGCGCATAAAACCGTGTACCGCGACGCCCAGCTGGGAAAAATCATATCGGTTTCTCGGCAGCGGCGTCCGGTGGGGAGATTGCCATTCGACTTCCACTCGCACAGGGTAGGCGAGTTCCGCCTCCCGCTCAGCATCGACAAAATCCAGCCCGAGGGCCAGGCGCCTGCTGTGGAAATCGTATTCAAGATTCTCAATACTCACGCGCCACGCACCTCTGGTGTGGTTCCCGAAGTGGTGGTGGACACGCGCGGGGCCCGGTCGTCGCGCAGGCCGTGGATAACCGCGATACGCGCCACATAGGGAATGCTCAGTTTGTAGTCCAGGGGCAGTGAGTCGAAGGTGCGCATCACATCCTCAGTGGACAGGTCTTCCAGGCATACTTGAATGGACTCGTTGGGAGCCCATGGCGTGATCGGATCGAGAGTGGGTCCGGAGAATATGGGGGTGTCCTCCAGGCTCTGCATGGCACGACCGATAATACGATGCTCGTGATCAGCGTTTTCCCCCCAGGGAATAATCAGGTAGTGCAGATCCAATGGCAGGTGGCTGTGTCCGTCGTAGGCGGAAGCCGCCGACCAGGCACCGCGCATCACCTTGTTGAAATCCACCCGGTACAAAAATACGGAGAGTGAGGGCAAAGTAATTAGAGCCGAAGTTTCCGGGTCCAGGTCCCTGGTGCGCAGCAGGCGTACGGGTGTATTGCGGCCGGCGATTGGCTGTAGTTCCCGGAAACTCAAGTCGAGAAAACGAACGATACTGCTGCTCACTGCGGCGATACTGTTGAAATCTGCCATTTATTTTCCTGTACATCTCTATCGCTGTTATTGCCCTGTTATTCGGCCTGATCGTTTTTCTTCGTCGCCGCGCTGTAGACAACCGATCCATCCGGCAGCGTCCTGCTTTCCACAACGCCGATCCGGCACAGGTAATCCACCGCGTGCTCCACCTGCTGGCGCCCTTCATAGAGGCGCTGGCGCAGTAACCACCAGTGAGTGATTCCCTCCAGGGTATCCGCCGCCCTTCCGCGCTGGCGCATATAGCGGGCAATTTCCTCTGCAACAGAATCCATTTCCCGCTCTATTTGATCGCCGATGTCTGGCACAGTAATCCTTTATGTGGCTGCTTCCTGAATCGCCTTCAACCAAGGCGTCCGGTTTTACGGACTTTGCAAACGTCTGTCGTCTGTCACAGCCGTTCTCCGTGTTCTGCATGATCTAGAGCAATCCCTGTGCCATATCCCAACAGGTTGCTAACTTATTGATATTTATGGGATTCCAGTGAAGGACTCTGAGATGTGGGTCAATGGCGACCCGGTTTTGCAGGAAAAACCTTTTTCTGGCGGGTCAAAAAGAACACGATGGGTCAACTCTTCAACAACACACAAGTAATATTGCGATATACATCACAACTGTTTATGGCCCTGTAAAAGTCATACTTTTCCCATCTGCGCCAATCACATGAAAGAGATAACAAGCTGGCATCTTTTCCTTTTGGCAGAAGAAAATTCCTCTTGATTTATCGACTATCTGGGCGTAGCGTTACTACCCACATTGGTCCCCATAAGCCATCAGGATGTGTAATGGTTTTCACGGCATAACAACTATAAATATTTCCGTGTAAGAGGAGTGTAATTGAGCTGTTACAGGAAGACATCCACCATCGAAAATCCACTTCTGAACAATTGTCACAATTGTCTAGCAGGCGGACTCTTCCAGAGTAAATAATTGACAATGGATTGGGAAATCATCAGGGGTCCCAGGCAATGGATTCGCTTTTTATATTCTCTTTTCCCGGGGTTGGGGATACCGTCTTTCTACCGCTGCTTACCGACTATCCTGCATGCCGGTACCTGATTACACCTTCTGGCCTGTCGGACCCGAATGGAAAACCCGTTTGTGACACGCCCCATGAGAATTCTTTTTCCGGGATAAATATTTTTTTTCTCGACTCAGAAAGCGCAGGCAGCGCGTCCTACCGGGATCAAGTGACCCGCCATCTTCGCCGCAAGGGTATCAATCTCTGTCTTGTAAATGGTGATCCACTTCACCTGGAGACAGAGTTTCTCAGCCAGTTCCACGACTTTATTGTCTGGCCCTGCTGCAGGGAGGAATTCCGGGCCCGCATTGATCGCTACAGATTCCCCAAGTACAACACGCCATCCCCAAAAGATAGGGAAATTCTCAGCCGGCTTTTTGAAATGAACCTGATTGGTAGGTCGGAATCTTTCCTGCGTACCGCCAAGCTGATCCAGAAAGTCTCCCAGTGCGACGCCCCTTTATTGATCCGCGGGGAGACGGGAACCGGCAAGGAGAATGCCGCCCGTGCGGCCCATTACCTGGGCAGCCGTGCCGATTGTGGATTTATCCCCATCAACTGTGGCGCCATTCCCGATGAGCTGCTGGAGAGCGAGCTGTTTGGCTACCACAGGGGGGCCTTTACCGACGCCAAGTCCAGTAAAAAAGGACTAGTGGAGATTGCCGAGGGTGGCACCCTGTTCCTGGATGAGATCGACAGCCTCAGCCTCAAATCCCAGGCGGCTTTACTGCGTTTCCTGCAATCCCTGGAATACCGGCCACTGGGCGCGGAAGCCTGCCGCCGCGCCGACGTGCGCGTTATCGCCGCCACCAATGCCGACCTGTCCAAGCGCGTTGCAGAGCAAACCTTTCGCGAGGACTTATATTTTCGCATCAATGTGCTGAATATCACCATGCCGCCCCTTCGGGACCGGGACCGGGATATCTGCCTGATCGCGGAGCAGCTGATCAACCGGTTTAACCAGGAACACCGGGTTTCCCCAAAGCGCCTGTCTCCAGCAGCCCTGCGCTGGCTTCAGGAACAGCCCTGGCCGGGTAATGTGCGCGAAATGGAAAATTACCTGTTGCGGGAATTTCTGCTGGTGGAAGGTAATGTCATCCATCTCGGCGACTGCGATTACCTTGTGGAATACCCGCCCCCGGAACCGGAAGCCGTATCCGAACTTCCCAACTTCCGGACCGCCAAGGCCTATGCCATCCGCGAGTTCGAGAAAAGCTACCTGTGTGACCTGCTGCAGCTTGCCCGCGGCAACGTCAGCCAGGCCGCCAGAATCTCCGGCAAGGAGCGGCGGGCGCTGGGGAAGTTAATCAAGAAGCATTCGATAGATAAGGCTGTGTACAGCTGAATTATAAAGTCATACTGCAACCAGCTTCTCTACTATATGCACGACATGCGAGGGGTAAAAATGCCAAATATCGAACAGATGATCGACGATATCCTTCGCCGGGAAGGAGGCTTTGTCGATCACCCGGCGGATCGCGGCGGGCCGACCAAATACGGTATCACCCAGAAAACCCTGTCCGCCTATCTGGGCCGCGCGGCGCAGCGCCAGGAAGTGGAATCCCTGAGCGAGGAAGTCGCCAGGGAAATCTATCGGCGTAACTACTATATCGCTCCACAAATCGATCAACTTCCTCCATCCGTACAGCCGTTTGTCTTCGATTGCGCGGTCAACCACGGGCCGCAGCGGGCGATAAAATTCGTACAGAATGTCTGCAACCGGGCGGGATACCAACCTCCACTTTCCGTGGATGGCGTCATGGGCCCGAATACAAAACGGGGCGCTGAGTGGACGGAGGAGCAGAAGGGAGAAACATTTCTCAAGGCCCTGCTGGAGGAACGCAGGGACTTCTACCGCCTGATCGTACAGACAAACCCGTCGCAACAGGTTTTTCTCAACGGCTGGATGAACCGGGTTGAGGAGTTTGAACAGGAGATTGTCTGATGGGCTGGCGGCATTTGCACATTAGATAACAACAGGTCAGGCCGACGGCTGGTAATCCGGATCGGCGCCACAGGAGGTGCGCTGCACCAATTTTGTCGGTAGTACCTCGGACTCGGCCTTTCCCCCTCCCACCAGCTTCATCACCTTGTCCACCAGCAGCTCGCCGCCGCGGTGGATATCCTGGCGCACGGTGGTCAAGGGCGGGGTATAGAAGGGGGCAATGGGGACATCGTCGAACCCCACCACCGCCACATCCGTCGGCACGCGAAGCCCCCCGGCCTGCAGCGCCTTGATGGCGCCCATGGCGATATTGTCGCCAGCGGCGAAGATGGCATCGAAATCGGGAGCGCCTTTAAGTAAGTCCATCACGCACTGGTAGCCGGATTCGCTGGAAAAGGCCACGTCGAGATGTCGCTCCCGGCTTTCCAGGCCGGCATCCTTCAGCGCCGCCCGGTAGCCCCTATAACGGGCCTCGATTTCCGGGTGGGCAATATCGCCGAGAAAAATGATTTTGCGGCGCCCGAGCCCGACAAGGTGCTCGGTGGCCTGACGCCCCCCCATCACATTGTCACTGCTGACGATACAGTAATTGGCCCCTGGCTTTTGGGTTCCTCCCCAGACGACCAGCGGATCGCCGAGCCGGTGGAGTTCGCGCAGCGGGCTGTCGTCGATGCCCTGCCCGATCACGATCACTCCGTCGGCACGGCGGGAGCCCAGCAGGTAGGAGTGCCAGTCGGCACTGGTGACGATACTGCTGGAGAACAGCAGGTCGTACTTGTGCCGTGCCAGTTCGTCGGCGATCGCACCGATCATATCGATCATAAAGGGATCGGAAAAAGACTGGCCGCCCCCCTCCCCGGTATTGATCACTACCGAGATGGTGTGGCTGCGCTTCAGGCGCAGGTTGCGCGCGCTCTCATTGACCTTGTAGTTCATGGAGCGGGCGATCTTCTGGATGCGCTCGCGGGTTTTTTCGTTGATCAGCGGGCTGTTGTTGAGGGCCCGGGAAACAGTGGACTCCGAGACTCCCGCCAGGCGCGCTATATCGGACATGGACACGGGCGAGGGGGAATCCTTGGGCATGGAAACTTCACTTTGGAAATTGACAGGCCCGCCATCTTAGGCGGGCCGCAATCGTTTGTAAAACCGCCCCGAAGTTATCCACCCCACAAATAGCTCAGTGCCCGGGCGAAGCCGCCGCACCGGCAAAATCCGTTCGCCCGTCACGCTCCACCGCGCGCCGGAAAAAGAACAGGGTGCACAGGATCACCCCGATAGGTACCAGGGACAGATAGAAGGCGAAGCGGCCGTCGAAGGCCTCGAATACCGAACCGGTGATCAGCGAGCCGGTGGTGCCGCCCAGGGCCGAGAAGATCACCAGCAGGCCGGTCATCGCCGAGTGCTGGTGCCTGGGCAGCGAGCTCAGCATCACCGAATTGATCGCCGGATAAATGGGGGCCATCAACAGGCCGATCAGCGGCAGGATAAACGCCGCCGCCGGGGCGTTGAACCAGTTGATATCCGGGTTGGCCCGAACACCTTCGGCCAGCGGCAGCGCCACCAGAACCAGCGCTGCCATCGCCAGCAGGCACCCGTTCAGTACCGGATACCAGTGCCACCGGCGCATCACCGCGCCGGCACCCAGACGACCGGCGGCCAGGCCCGCGGCGAAAATACTGGTGGCCTGCACACTCATGGCCGCGGGCAGTTTGAGAATTTCGTTATTGAAGGTGGGCAGCCAGGTGCCTATGCCCTGCTCTATCAGCACATAAAAAAAGGCGGAGACGATGTAAATACACACCAGCGGCCTGGCCACCAGGCGAAGCATGGCAAAAAATTCCCGCGCCGGACTCTCGCCCTCCACACGGGTACCGGACTCGTCCATTCGGGTGGTCCAGAGCAGCAGGAAAGCCAGCGCACAGATGCCCGCCAGTACCCAGTAGACATTGAGCCAGCCCGTGGACGCCGGATCGGAGGAATCAATAAAAGCACCGAACAGCCAATAGCCGCCGAGCACTCCCACCATAAATACCCCCTCCAGGGTGTTCACCATGCCCGCGTGCTCCTTGCCGTCCCGCGCCAGCAGACCGATAGAGGAATAGACGGATACCTTGACCAGCGCGAAGGAAATTCCCACGGCCAGAAACAGCAGTTTGGTGGTCCAGAAACCGGGGAGCAGCGGCATACACAGGCAGGCGGCGGTGACGATTCCCAGGCCGGTGAGCATCGCGTTCCTGAATCCATAGCGCGGCAGTTGCGAGGCCACCAAGAAGGACACCACGCCGATGGGAATATCCTTGAATCCCTCCAATACGCTGGCAGCGGACTTGCTCACCTGATAGGTGTTGATCACCTGCAGGATCACCGTGCCGACACTGTTGAGCAAGATGGCGAAGACCAGGTAGATGGCGAAAAGGGAGAACAGGATGCGCTGATTGTTCATAGCGGATTTCTTATTTTGTCTGCGGCTCCGCCCTGGCAGGACGCGCCAACCCGTTATTGTATATTTTTCGACCAAAATAGAAAGATGGCTCGAAACTGCGGTGGACAATGCACCGGCAGAGGGCAACAGTATGGCGCAGGCATCGCTGTAGTGCAATCGTTTGCATCCCAAAGTCTTGCAAAGGCACTCAAAATGCGCTCCGGCTCGGTGGATCGAGTATCGGACAGATAAAAATATATTTTAAAATCAATAAGTTACAATAAAATTGGTCAACTTCTGCAGAACCTTCAACTTTCGAAACCAGTCAATTGCAATCGATTGCAAATTAAACCGCAAAGACGCTACACTGACAACAGCCGCACCGCTGCCACCCGGCGGTGGTGCTCATCCGATCCGTCCACTCCGAGCCTGCGGTATGAAACAACAAGAAGTCCCCAATCCCTGGGAACTGGTGGAGAGCGAATTCCACCCACAAAACTACAGCCTCAATGCCACCCTCTTCTCCCTGGGCAACGGCTTTATCGGCCTGCGCGGCACCTTCGAGGAAGGCTTCGATCCCGAGCCCTTCGCCGATGGCTGCTATCTCAACGGTGTTTACGCCAGCGAGCCCATTACCTATGGCGAGCGCGCGTACGGCTATGCCAGACACAACCAGCGGATACTCAGCGTGCCCGACGGCAAGCAGATCCGCCTCTCTATCGACGGCGAACGCTTTTCCCTGACGGAGGGTGAACTGCTCGGCTTCGAGCGCCGGTTGGATATGGCCGCGGGGATACTGGAAAGAAAACTGATGTGGCGCTCACCCACCGGAAAAACCCTGGAATTGCACAGCCGCCGGCTGGTTTCCCTGGTGGAGAAACATCTCTGTGTTCTGCATTACCGGATTACGCCGCTGGATTTCGACGGCGAAGTGCGGGTGATCTCTGCGCTGGACGCGGGCCTGGTGCAGATGAAAAAAAACGACGACCCGCGCCTGGCGTCCCCCATCGACCGCAGGGATATCCGTACATTGGAATCCACCGCCCAGGGCGGGTATCTGGCACTCAGGCAGAAAGTGCTCAGCAGCGACTTCACTATCGCCTCCGGCGCCCTGCACCGCATCGACTGCGACGGTGCCTGCGAACAATCTTCGCAACAGGGCAAAGAGCGCGCAGCTGTCGAATACCGCTGTACGGCGCGTCGAGGACAATCGATACAGTTCACCAAATACCTGGCCTACTTCGCCGAGCAGAACCGGGACCTGCCGGACCCGGCACAGCTGCGCGACTACCTGGAAAACTGCGCTACCCGGAGTTTCGACGAATACGCGGAATTGCAACGCCGGGAACTGGACAGCTTCTGGTCCGCCTCGGACGTGGAGGTGCGCGGCGACAAGGCGCTGCAACAGGGAATGCGCTTTAACCTCTTCCACCTGTTCCAGTCCCTGGGCCGCGATGGCCGCACCAATATCGCCGCCAAGGGCCTTTCCGGCGACGGCTACGAAGGGCATTATTTCTGGGATACGGAAATCTATATCCTGCCCTTCTTTCTCTATACCCAACCGCAACTGGCGCGCAGGCTGCTGGAATACCGACACTCGATTCTCGACGCCGCCCGGGCCCGGGCGCGGGAGCTGGCGATAAAAAAAGGCGCCCTTTTTCCCTGGCGCACCATCGGCGGCGAGGAGTGCTCCGCCTACTACCCCGCCGGCACCGCGCAATTCCATATCAATGCGGATATCGCCTACGCGGTGCAACACTACTGCAGCGTCACCGGTGATATGGACTTCCTGCGCGACAAGGGTGCGGAAATCGTACTGGAAGGTGCGCGCCTATGGCTGGAAATCGGCCACTACAACCCGCGCCGCGGCAACCGCTTCTGCATCTGCGAAGTCACCGGGCCGGACGAATACACGGCGCTGGTGGACAACAACTTCTACACCAACCTTATGGCCCGCGCGCACCTGGATTACGCCTGCAAGGTCCACGACTGGCTGCGGGCACAGGAACCGCAGGCCTTCGCCGAACTGGCGCGGCGCATACAACTGGAACCGGAAGAACGGGCAGCCTGGCGCCGCGCCGCGGACGCCATTAACCTGCCGGAAGACAAAGCCCTGGGCATCCACCCCCAGGACGACAGCTTCCTGGACAAACCGGAATGGGATTTCGCCAACACCCCGGCGGACCACTATCCCTTGCTGCTGCACTACCATCCGCTGGTGATCTACCGCCACCAGGTGTGCAAGCAGGCGGACGTATTGCTGGGCATGTTCCTGCAGAGCAGCGAGTTCACCGCTGGGCAGAAGCGCCGCAATTTCGACTTCTACGAACCGCGCACTACCCACGACTCCACCCTGTCCGCCTGCATTCACAGCATTGTCGCCAGCGAAGTGGGCTACCCGGGAAAAGCCCTGGATTATTTCCGGCAAGTGGCGCGCATGGACCTGGACAACCACCACAACAACACCCAGCACGGCGTGCACACCGCCTGTATGGGCGGCACCTGGCTGTGCATGGTGCAGGGATTTGCCGGTATGCGCATGCAAGACAAGCAGCTGAGTTTCAACCCTTACGTTCCCGAGGGGCTGGAGGGCTACCGCTTCCGCATCCAGTTCCGCGGGCGCACCCTGGAGCTGGATGCCGGTACCGACCGCACCAGCTACACCCTGATCAGCGGCGATCCCGTCACCATCCATCACGGCGAGGAAATTCTTCGACTCAGTGAACCGGGTCTGCCGCTCGTCTGCAAACGGGAATCCGCTGAGGTGTACGCCCAATGAATTTCCGCGCGGCCATTTTCGACCTGGACGGCGTGATCGCCGATACCGCCCGCTTACATCTGCAGGCCTGGCACCAATTGGCGGATGAATTGCAACTGCCTTGGACGAAGGATATCGAGGAAAAGCTGAAGGGCCTTGAGCGCATGGCGTCGCTGGAAGTTATCCTGGGGGAACAGAGTGCCGAATTCAGCGAGGGCGAGAAAGTCGCACTGGCCGAGCGCAAAAACGACTGTTACCGGGACTTGATCCAAAACCTGAGCCGGGCGGACCTGCTGCCCGGCGCCGACGAACTGCTGCACTGGCTGCGCGCCGAGCGCATTCCCATCGGCCTCGCCTCCGCCAGCAAGAACGCCCCAGCGGTATTGCAGGCGCTGGGCATCGCCGACTGTTTTACCGTGATTGCGGACCCCACCAAGGCAGTCCCAAAACCGGCACCGGATATTTTCCTGGCCGCGGCCCGGGAGCTGGCGGTGGAACCGGGCCGATGCCTTGCGTTCGAGGACGCCACCGCGGGAGTGGCGGCGATCAGGGCCGCGGGGATGACGGCGGTGGGTGTTGGTGATATGCGGGCGTTGCGGGGGGCGGATTATCTGTTGGCGGGGCTGGATGAGTTTGTGCCCGAAGAGTTTTTCCGGCAGACACTTCCCAACCCCGATGCTCGCACCTCCCCCACCCTGTAGGAGCGGCCGTTGGCCGCGATCGATCTTACTACGTAGCGGGAATGATCGCGGCCATGGGCCGCTCCTACAGGGGCTGGCGACTTTGACTGAACATATATCAGCAAGTCTCCTGTCCAAATAGTTATCGAACATTCCGCATTTTGTAGGAGCGGCCCATGGCCGCGATCGATATGTGCTACGTAGTAAGATCGATCGCGGCCAACGGCCGCTCCTCCCTGGGAAAGCGCCCTGGATTGGTTAGACCGCCTGCCGTCCACCTCGATCATATATTGTCAGTGACAGGGCTTTGATCTCCTCCTGACCGCCTTGAATTCGTCATGCCACCGGCTTGGCGTAAAGCCGGAGTGATGCCGCTGTCCTGGCTACTGCTATGATTTAGATTTCAAGACCCCTTGCATGGCAATAAACGGGTCAGCTATCATTTGGCGGTATTTTTTAGGCGATGAGCGGAGACCTCTCGTACGTTAAATGAAATAGCATACAAGGATCGAGTTATGCTTCCCCGTTTTCTTACCCCCACTTCTCACTCTTCTTCTACGTACTGCTTATGGCAGCGGTAGTAACGGTAGCGTAGTCGTCGTCCAGGCCTCTTACCTGTCCTCGTTAATAAATAAATCAAGATGTTATTAAATTAAGGAATAATTATGAAGCATCTCCCAGTCTGTATCCTCTGTTTACTCTATACATTCTCGTTAGTTCCCGATGCGCTGGCTGCAGGAACATCTGTCAGGGTGGATAAAATCCGCTATTGTCGTACGATATGGCCGGTCTGCAATGACAAGTTACAGTCGGATTATCAGCCTTGGGAAGATCACGGGGTGCCGGATCAGATCCAGAAGAATACTTATATTGGAAAATATAATGAACCGAGCCGCTCCGAGGTTGAACACATTGTGTTCTTGGCATCAGGGCAGCGATTCGACGGCATTGACGATAACCTGCTTACAGGCCAGCCAGATACGCGCAAGTTTGAGAAGCAGGAGTCTGGTCGAACACTGAGCGTTTCAACTGAGTCACTGGCATACAAGTTGTTTTCGCAAAACATTTATCCCGAGAACAATACTTTCTCCGCATTGGCCGTTGATGCGCGCTTTAACTGGGGTTTCTCAAAGGATAATAAAAGAGATATCGTCAATGCTTATTTTACCTGGCTGAAAGGGAAATTTTATAACTCCAATTTGAAATCTGTTTACCTGGCTGGTCATAGCCGCGGTGGTGCTCTGGTGATGAGACTGGCCAAGAAATTTCAACGTGAATTTCCTGATGTCGCCGTTATTGTCCATACCTTCGATCCGGTGACAAATAAGAAAGAGGGTGAGCTGGGAGCCACTTCCGGTTATATCGACAATCCTGAAGCCGGTTATCCTCGCGATACGATTCTCACTCAGAATAAAGGCAACTGGGGCTGGACGTCAGATTTCAGAACCTTTTATGACAATAAACAGCATTTTTCAGTTTCCAATTATCTGGTCGGCGGGAAAATCTTTGGGTTGGCCCAGGAAGTTCGAGCGGTGACTCACAAGTCCGGCACTGGTACAGAAACCGATCTTGGATGGTACTCACAGCGTTGGTACAGCATGCCGCAGCTGGGTTTTTCCGCAGAAAATGCCGGGGGCCATGTCGAAATAGCCAAAACCTATGTGACTGTCAATGCCGCGCTCAAGGATGTGAAAGACAACCTGGCGATTCTGACAAACAATATCGCACCAAGTGCAACGGCTTCGGCTTCATCCACCTACTGCGCTTCATCGGGATTACATTGTTATTCGCCAGGGCGCGTCAATGATAAGAATATGGACTCCCGGGTTGGCGGCTACTATAGCTGGACTAATGGTAATACCTCATTACCGCAGTGGGTTCAATTACGTTGGCCGGAACCAATCAAGACCGAGCACATCGAAATCATTACCAGTGAAGGCTATCCGATCCAGAATTATCGACTGCAGTACTGGGATGGTTCAGCGTGGCGAACACTCCAATCAATCTACGGCAATCAGCAACTGCGCATTGCACATGAGTTCAATGAAATCGAGACAACGCAAATACGTCTTCTTGGACTAGTGGGGCCCGTTAATCAACCTGCCCATGTGCGTGTTAACGAGATTCTGGTGAATGGCACCTGGGTAAACCCGCCAAACAAACCGCCGGTTGCCAGGTGTAGCGCCACGCCCAATTTGGGTACCGGTGTGGTTTATAGCGAACTCAGTGGATCCGGCAGCTATGATACGGATGGTAGTATTAGATCCTATCACTGGCGTTTCAGCGATGGCGGAAGTGCCACTGGCAAAGTTGTCCATCATACGTTCGTCGGCAGGGATCCCTCCATTACCGAGATCCAAAGAGCAACTTTAACAGTTACCGACAACGACGGCGCGAAAGATAGTGCCTCTTGCATAGTGACCGTTCGCTGCAGTACAGGGGCCGGACCTAGAAGCGGCGAGCCGGTGGATACGGCAAGAGCCTGCGCCCTTCAGTAAGGAAACATGGCAGAGAAAATGTAGGAGCGGCCGCTGGCTGTGATCGGACTGTGCTACGTAGTGAGATCGATCGCGGCCATGGGCCGCTCCTACATGGGCTGGTGACTTTGATTGAATTTATATTGGGAAATCTCCTGTCCGGCTCTTCTCCAAACGGTGATCGAACATTTCACATTTTGTAGGAGCGGCCGCTGGCCGCGATCGGGCTGTGCTACGTAGTGAGATCGATCGCGGCCATGGGCCGCTCCTACAGGGTCTGGCGACTTTGACTGAATTTATATCGGGAAATATCCTGTCCGGCCTTATCCAAACGGTTATCGAACATTTCGCATTTTGTAGGAGCGGCCGTTGGCCGCGATCGGGCTGTGCTACGTAGTGAGATCGATCGCGGCCATGGGCCGCTCCTACAGGGGCTGGTGACTTTGACTGAACATATATCAACAAGTCTCCTGTTCGGTCCTTATCCAAACAGTTATCGAGCATTTCGCATTTTGTAGGAGCGGCCCATGGCCGCGATCGGACTGTGCTACGTAGTGAGATTGATCGCGGCCAGCGGCCGCTCCTACATAGGTAATTGGTGGGCCTGGGGCTCGGCGCTCCCGGTCAAAAAAAAGCCGCACAATGGGGGAACTGTGCGGCAAGCTCAGATCACGCTAACAGACTGACTAGAAATCGTAAGCGACACTCAACTTGATATTGCGCGGCAGGATATAGCGCACATTGGCCGCGGTCGGGTCCCGGGGGTCGCCCTCGGTGGCACCCTCCTCGTCGGTGAGATTGTTCACCGCCAGTTGTACGCTGAAATCGTTGAGGTACAGCATGGTCCCCAGGTCCACCTTGGTGTAACCGGGCAGGGTTACCGAGTTGCCATTGTCGCTGTATCGGTCGCCGATGCGGCTCACCGCGCCGTAGAGGGACATATCCACGCCGTTGCCCAGCGTCCAGTCGTAGCTCTGGCTCAGGCGCACCTGGTGCTCCGGCTGGCGCAATACCTGGTTGCCCTCGAATTCGCCGCTGGTGATTTCAGGTTCCTGCACCGTGGCATTCAGGCCAAGGGTGAAGTCGCCCCAGTAGAGTTTGCCATCCAGCTCCACTCCCAGAGCCTCGGTTTCCAGGCGGGTGCAGACACCGCTGCCGACGACACAGTCCGGCATCCCCTCGGTTTCGTTGTAAAAGAGAGTGGCGAACAGGGAGTAATTTGCATCCTGCAGCTTGTAGCCCAACTCGTACTGGTCGATATCGATCACCAGATCGGAACCGGCGCGGAAGCTTCCGCCGAAATTACGGTATTCGTCGAAGTCGGCAAATTTGAAGCCGGAGTTGATGCGGAAGAAGGTGCCCATATTGTCGGCGAAGGCCCAGTCCACCGCGGCGGTGTAGGCGGTGCCGTCCTCATCGGCTTTGTATATGCTATACACACCGTCCCGCGCGCCATCGTCCACCGAATAATTGGTCTCGCGATTGGCGGAGCGCACACCCAAATCGAAGGTAAAATCACCCACATAGAATTCACCGGCAATATACAACGCGTCCTCACGCGCATCGCCGCTGGCATCCACATCGTAACTCCAGCCGCAAGTCACCACGCCCGGCGCGTTGCACTCGATCTCGCCGGCAGCGCCGGTGCTGGCGATCTGCTCGCCGTCGTGATCCAGCACAAAATATTTCTGGTTGCCCAGAGACCACCACTCGCCCACTTCCCAGGCGGAAGCGTAGTAGCCGAAAGTGACCTTGGCGGTATCCCACTGCTTGGCGATGCTCAGGTCGTTGCTCTTGGCCTCGATCTCCTTGCGCACCACCCAGGGGCCGAACAACTGCACCAGGGTATCGCCGCCTACCTCCGCGCCGGAAACGGTGGTGGCGGAAGTGATGGGGTCGTCATTGATATCGGTAAGGCTGTCCAGGCGCACCGGGCCGCCGTCGGGCACATAGCCCAGGGTGTCGGCATTGCCGGTGGTCAGCGCGAAGCGGTCGGTAAAACTCCAGCCGTTGCCCAGATCCATTTCCACATAGGCGCCGCCGATGCTGCCGTCCCAGCCGCGGCCCTCGCCCATGTCGTAACTTTCCCAGACGGTTTCCGATCCGCCACTGTTGTCCGGCCGGGAAACCGGTACCAGCGCATTGCGGTTGCTGGGCCCCACCTGCGTGTAGTCCGCCGGCAGAAAAGAGGCACCGGGCAGGTACCAGGTGCCGTGGTCGTCGGTATCGCGCAGGTAGAAGCCGGCCTTGCCGTTGTCCAGTTCCGCGGTCAGGTGCAGGGTGAACTGGTGGCCTTCCTCCGCGCTGAAGCCGGCGTCGCGCACGCCCGGCGAAGAGCTGACGTAGCCGCCCATCATGTAGTAGACGTCGTCGCTCAACTTGCCGGTGAGCAGACCGTCCACCCGCTGCAGGTCGTAGTCGGAGGCGGAATATTTGAGTTTGCCGGCGGTCTCCTCGGTGCCTTCCTTGAGAATAAAGTTGGTGGTCAGGCCCGGCTGGCCGTTGGAATACACCGGGTTGGGGCCGCCGCGCAGGCCTTCCACCCGCTGGATGGTCTCGTCCACCCGGAACAGCGAGGAGTTTTCCATAAAGGACAGGGTCGGGGCCGGGTACACCGGCATGCCGTTCATGGACACTGTCACAAAGGGCGCGTCGCTACCGCCGGGGAAGCCGCGTACATCGATATTCGCCCCGGACACGCCGCCGGAACTCTCCACCCACAGGCCCGGGATGGTCTTCATCAGGTCCGCGGTGCTGGCGGGGGACACGCGGGCGATCTCGTCGTCGTTCAGGGTGGTGATGGAAAAGCTGGCGTCCAGCTTGCGGATACTGGCACCGCCAGGAGTACCGGTGGTGACGACTTCCTCCATCACCATATCGCCGCTATTGATCGGCTGTTCCGCCTCCTGGGCGACCAGGACGCCACTGAAACCCAGGGAGACCGCCGCCAGGGATACCGCTCGGGCCAAGGGCTTCTTGTTTATCTTTATCTTCATCAAGGCTTCCCTCTCATCCGCGTTTTTATAGGGGATTTATTGTGTGCTGTGCAAATTTTGCGCTTGTTGTTATCGGGCACTTGTTGTCGGGCAAAAGCAATGCAAACGATTGCATTCACTGAGAAAGGGCGATCGCTTGTCATCGCCGAGGTCACTATAAGCCGCCACTGCAATCGATTGCAATACATGAACAAAGGAAAATTGGATAATTTGGCTATAAAGAGATGAGATTCTTATAACCCTGTGACTTAAACGGCAGACAGCCAGAGGTAGCACCGCCCTATCGCGGTGCTCCTTCAGCGCAAATTTCGTCGTTCCGGCGCAGGCTGAAACCCAGATGCCACCAGGCTGGATACCGGCCACCGGATCAAGCCCGGCTCCTGCGCCGGTATGACGAGTCAACGGAAGTTTGATTTGAAACAGAGTGTTTTCGAGTCGGTGTATTGCACCTTGCGCGGCCGTCGCCAGCGCTCACTGGGCAATAACACCCTGCAACCGCGCCTTTCCGCCACCCGACACCTTCACTACCGCCACCCCGCCGTCGGCCAGTTCCTTTTCCAGTGCCAGGGCCTTTTCCTTGGGAGCGAACAAAGCCTCGATACCGTATTTGATCCGCACCGATCCCCCCGGCCCTTCAAACCACCGGTCGGACACGCGGCCGCGCAGGAACAACCCGGATTGCGGTTTTTGCAGGCTCACTTCGGAGAATTCGTACAGAGCGTTTTTCCCCGGCTCCAGGGATACATAGACCACCTCGCCGTTGCGCAGTCTTTTGCCGGGAGGAAACAGGTTCGCATCCACCCGGGAAATTTCGTATTCCAGCCGGGCGTAATTCCCACGGAACAGGGAACGCGGGTCCACCGGCACGGTTTTCAGTTTTATTTCGGTGCCCGTCCACAGCGGCATCTGCGCGCTCACATACATACCGGAGAGGACGACAAACTGAAAGGCGATGGCGGCGATCAGGCCGATCACGATTTTCTTTTTCATACCGCGCCCTCCCGCGAATGGAATCTTCGCCAATACCTGGCCGCCGCCAGCAGCAATACCGCGAACAGCAGAAAGACCGCCGCACCGCCGATATAGTCACCGATCAGGTCGATATAGCGCATCAACGCGGTCAGCAGTATCGCGGCCACGCCGAGAAAAAAGTAATGGGAAATGCCGCTGTGAATCCCCCGCACAATCAGCCAGATACCCATGCCGATCAGCGCGACGTTGTAAACCAGCTGAAAGTAAACCGCGTGCTCCTGATTGCCCACCAGAATTGCCGCCAGCAGCGAGAGAAAATAGAAAGCCAGCAGCCCCGCGGTGGCCCGCAGGCGCCCTCCCCCGGCGGCGAATACCAGCGCGATGGCGGCAAGCAGGCCCGACACCACCGTCATCGGCAGCCAGTAGCGCCACTCCGCCTCGATCAGTTCCTCCCAGGGGCCGGCAAAACTCAACACCAGCATCAGCACCAGCCCGAAGCGCAGGCTCCAGACCGACAGCACCGCGCCGTAGTCCCGAGCCACCGCCGAGGTGCGCACAGCCAGCCAGTGGCCTAGGGCGTAGAGGGCGATAAACAGGGCCACGCCCACCGCCAGGTTTTCCGCGCGGAAATCGAAATGACCCGACTCCCGCCACCAGGCCGCCAGCGAATACTCCGTCCAGAAACCGATACCGGCCACCACCAGCAACAACAGCAGAATGCTCTCCCGCCCGCGCCACAGCACCCACAGGAACGCGGCAATAAATAGAGGGAAGAGCGCCGGGTAAAAGCCGAGGGAAACCTCCAGGAAAAACCACACCAGAGCCAGCACGCCGGCCTGCAGCGCCAGCCAGGGATTGCGCAGCAGCACCGCAAAGGGCAGGCAGCCCAGGGCCCACCAGAAGACCCCGTCCGGCATATGCTCGCCCAGGTGGTAGATCTGCGCGATCAGGATAATGGAGGCACCGAAGAACAGATTGCCCAGCAGGAAGATCCCCGTGGCACCGCCTTCGTCCCCTGACAGATAGCGCCGCAAGGCCAATCCCTGGGTGGCCATCGTAATCGCGATCAGCCCCCACATGCGCAGGGCGCGGGGAATCTCCTCCCAGTTGGCGCCGATCAGGGTGATCAGCGCCAGGCCGATAAACAGGTAGCCGAGGCCCGTCAGTACGCTGTAGCCCAGGGAGCGCCCCTGCGCCTGCTCGAAGTCCGTGCCGTAGCGGGTGCAGATCCGCTCCGCCTGCTCGCGACTGACAATCCCCTCCGCCACCCAATCGGCGGTCTCCCGGGCCAGGTCATTCTTCAACAGCCGAATCAGCCGCATCCCTCTCCCCTCTTCTCTTTATTGTTCCGGGAACCGGCCCCGGCCATAGCAGCCGAGTATCCGGAAAGGTTTGGCGCAAAGCAATCCATGACCCTTGGCTATGGATTGCTCATGAATGATCAGCTGGGACTATTAGACCCATTGGAATAGATTATTTTTATCAATCACTATCAACCCATAGTATAGCCCTCGTCCAAGACAACTTCTGAACCCAAGACAGTCAACGAGGAGCAATCATGTCTCACTACATCAACACCGAACTCAAGCCCTTCCAGGCCAAAGCCTACCTGAACGGCGAGTTTATCGAACTCAGCGACGCCGACCTGAAAGGCAAGTGGTCCGTGGTCTTCTTCTACCCGGCGGACTTCACCTTCGTGTGCCCAACCGAGCTGGGCGACCTGGCGGACAACTACGCCGAGTTCAAGAAGATGGGCGTGGAGATCTACTCCGTATCCACCGACACCCACTTCACCCACAAAGCGTGGCACGACTCCTCCGACACCATCGGCAAGATCCAGTACCCGATGATCGGCGACCCCACCGGCACCATCAGCCGCAACTTCGGGGTGATGATCGAGGAAGAAGGCATCGCCGACCGCGGCACCTTCGTGATCGACCCGGACGGCAAGATCCAGATCGTCGAGATCACCGCCGGCGGTATCGGCCGCGACGCCAGCGAACTGCTGCGCAAGATCAAAGCCGCCCAATACGTCGCCGCCCACCCCGGCGAAGTCTGCCCGGCCAAATGGAAAGAAGGCGAAGCAACCCTCGCCCCGTCCCTCGACCTGGTCGGCAAAATCTAAAGCCGCCCCTACTCCCCTCTCCCGCCCGCGGGAGAGGGGCCGGGGGAGAGGGCCCCCCCTGGGACCGCCGAGCTCCAGCTCGGCAACCGGGCCGAAAGGCCCGCCCCCCGGGACCGCGGAGCTCCAGCTCCGCAAACGGGCCGCAGGCCCGCCCCTGGGAACGCCGAGCCCCAGCTCGGCAAGCGGGCCAAAGGCCCGCCAACTGAAACCGTGAATTGGGACCACCATCCCCATATTGGCCCGCCCCCAAGCGGGTCCTTTTTAACCCCAAAGAACCACAGGACACACCGATGTTGGATGCAAACCTGAAACAGCAACTGGACACCTACCTGCAAAATATCGTCAATCCGATTGCAATCAGTGTGTCCGGCAACAGCAGCCCCAAATCCGCAGAGCTGCAAACCCTGGCCGAAGAAATCGCCAGCCTCTCCAGCAAAATCGCCCTCAATAGCGGCAGCGGCAAACGCACACCCAGCATGGCCGTCGCCCCCGCGGGCGAACAACCGCGAGTCAGCTTCGCCGGCATTCCCCTGGGCCACGAATTCACCTCCCTGGTACTCGCCCTGCTCCAGGCCGGCGGCCACCCGTCCAAGGCCGACCCGGAACTGCTGGAACAAATCCGCAATCTCCAGGGCGAATACCATTTCGAAACTTACATCTCGCTGTCCTGCCAGAACTGCCCGGACGTGGTCCAGGCGCTGAACCTGATGGCGACTTTAAACCCGAATATCACCCACGAAATGATCGACGGCGCCCTCTTCCAGGACGAAGTGGAGCAGCGCCAGGTGATGGCGGTCCCCTCGGTCTACCTGAACGGCGAACACTTCGCCCAGGGCCGCATGACCCTGCAGGAAATCGTCGGCAAACTGGACACCGGCGCCGCCGAGCGCAAGGCCGCCGAATTGAATGAAAAAGAACTCTACGACCTGCTGGTGGTCGGCGGCGGCCCCGCCGGCGCCGCCGCAGCCATCTACGCCGCGCGCAAAGGCATTCGCACCGGCCTGGTGGCCGAGCGCTTCGGCGGCCAGGTAATGGACACCGTGGGCATCGAGAACTTTATCTCCGTGCCCTACACCGAAGGCCCCAAACTCGCCGCCGGCCTTGAGCAACACGTCAAGGAATACGGCGTGGACATAATCACCGACCAGCGCGTCGCCAACCTGACGCGCAAACAACAGGTGGAACTGGAACTGCAGAGCGGCGCCACCCTCTCCAGCCGCTCCGTAGTCCTCGCCACCGGCGCCCGCTGGCGCCAACTGGGCGTGCCCGGAGAAGAAAAGTACCGCACCAAGGGCGTAGCCTACTGCCCCCACTGCGACGGCCCCTTCTTCAAAGGCAAACACGTGGCGGTGATCGGCGGCGGCAACTCCGGTATCGAAGCCGCCATCGACCTGGCGGGCATCGTCAAGCACGTCACCGTACTGGAATTCGCCGACACCCTGCGCGCCGACGAAGTACTGGTGCGCAAGGCCAGATCGATGGACAACCTGGACATTATCACCAACGCCCAAACCACCGAGATCCTCGGCGATGGCAACAAGGTCAACGGCTTGGCTTACACCGACCGGGAAACCGGTGAAAGCAAACAACTGGAACTGGCCGGCGTCTTCGTCCAGATAGGTCTGGTACCCAACACCGAATGGCTCAAGGAAAGCGAAGTGGAACTCAACCGCATGGGCGAGATCCTGATCGACGAGCGCGGAGCCACCTCCGTCTCCGGCGTCTACGCCGCCGGCGATGCCACCACCGTGCCCTATAAGCAGATTGTTATCTCCATGGGTGCGGGGGCCACAGCGGCGTTGGGGGCGTTTGACTATCTGATTCGCTCCTCGGTAGCTGACGAGGCAGTGCAGGAAGAAGTCGAGCCCCAGGTGCTTGCAGCCAGCGCTTAACTTACTGATACCAACCTCAAAAAGTGGCCGGAAGATTTCCGGCCATTTTTTGACCATCTCACATAGGGCCAAACACGTCCTTTCTCTCCCTCCCATCTCCCCACTTAGCTGAAAAAGTGATCACCGAGACCGATATCTGCCTGCAAGCTAAAACCGACTGAAAGTCCAATAGAAACAACAGGTTATTTGCTATGCAAAAAAGAAGGATATGAGGCTCGATGAACGTTTTCATCAAAAAGAACAAACGTACCACTTTATCTTCAGGCTTGACGGGATGGGGCTTCCGAAGCATTCTTGCCCAAAAGTACCCATTGAGAATGAGCAAGAGATATTGGCCTCTGCGATCACTATAAAAACGTTAGCTTCCAAATGGTGAAATAAGTATATATGAGAAAGAGTAGGATTTTTGCAGAAAGAGAGCTTCGTGACTTTCTTGAAGCCACCAAAAGCAATGTGGTCAGGTCAATAGAGTCTGAAAAGGACGACTATATTTTAAACGTGAATGAAGATGACTATATCGCTCATAAAATCGCTGAGACCACGGTAGAGAATATCGAAATTCACACAGATGATATTTATGCATCATCAAGTGAGCAAATGATCCCTGCGGAGTATTTTCCCAGTTCATTTTACGTACATTCTGGTAAGTCATACAAAAAGGATGTTATCAAATTCCATGTTCCCATTAGCGGAAACATCCAACTAATACATTGTATTCCTAGTAGCAGAATTCTATGGTCTATGGACATTGAAATTAACAAGACAGAGTTTTGCTTTGAAATAATTAACTTCAATGACAATGTTGATGAGATAGTCCGTGAAAAAGACTCGAATATGCGAAGCATTATGCAGCAATGCGACAACGTGAGATCTGAGGTCGAAAGGTTCAATCAAACATTAGAGCAGCATGTCCGCTCAGCCTTTAACTCGCGAAAAGAGCGGATCAAGAAGAGCTCGGGTGTTTTAGCTTCGCTAGGTGTTCCAATCAAAAAGGCTGCTTCAGCGCCGGATACATTTTCAATTCCAGCGCCACAGAAACGTAAAAAGACAGTTTTAAGCAAGCCGCAAGTAAAGGAGACTGGGTTTACCCCTGAACCATCTCTGGATCAATCTACTTATAATGACATTTTGCAGTTGATCCATGATGTCGGCAAGGAATTTGAAAGATTGCCAAGCTTGTATGCGGGCAAAGAAGAAGAGCATCTTAGAGACCATTTCTTAATGATGTTAGAGCCAAATTTTGAGGGCTCTGCTACAGGTGAGACATTCAACAAAACAGGCAAAACTGACATACTGCTTAGACATGAAGGTACAAATGTATTTATCGGGGAATGCAAATTCTGGAAAGGTGAAAAGAGCTTTCTATCTACCATAAGCCAACTTTTAGGGTATCTCACTTGGAGAGATTCTAAAGCGGCTGTCATTATGTTTGTACCAAACAAAGATTTCAGCAGTGTCGTGAGTATTGCAAAAGAGGCCGCGCTGAATCATCCAAATGTCCTTAAATACGTAAATGAGAAAGAAGAAACGTGGCTAAATTATGAATTTCATTTAGATGGTGATAGAAATAGGATTGTTAAATTGGCAGTAATGCTCTATCACACACCGAGATAAAGCATACAAGGCAGTCACTTGGGCGGCTTTGCCTACGCTCCTTCGTCGCTCCGGCAATGGAACCGGTGCTGCCAGCGTTAGTACTTTGATACGTCACTATGCAAGGAGATTAAACAGTAAACAATGCTTACGGATATTTTTGTCGACAGATATATCGGCGTTCCCATGTGGGACTCTTTCGGGGAAGTTGAGAAACGTTTCATAGTTCAAGGTTTTCGCATGATAAGTGAGCATTTGTATCCTTATTGGGTAGATGGAAAAGAAAGCTCAACTGCGAAAGCCCGATGGACTGCCATACATGACAAATTGAGTATGGAACTCGGCCTTTCAGAGCTTTCACCTAAGTATTACTCCTTCCAGAGTATGTGGAATGGTAAGCCACATACACAGTCTGGCTCGTGGTCTATGGATAAGGTCTGCAAGGATTTTGTCTGTGCCGAATATGACGGAAATTCCACTCCAGATCGCTTTATGAAAGAACGGATAAGTTTTATTGAGCTTGCCTTTAGAGAGCGCGAAGAGCAAATCAAAGAAATTAATACAAACCTTCCAAAGCAATTGCTAGATGCAAAGCTCAGAGAGCAGAGGAAAAGGCCAGGAGTTATTCGTATCTCTGGAAGCATGGAAGAAACTATCCAAGCAATGAACGATAAAATCAATGATGATTTTAGAGCTTCCGTCGAAGAATTGAATGAACGCTTAAGACGTGCAAACTATAAATTGAATTACCATAATAGCTTTATTCAGATATCAGAAGATGAACTAATAGAATCTCAGATTGAAAAAGGATTTTGGAATATAACAAAAGATCCACTTTGGAAGAATGTAGATATCGATATGAAAGAAGCTATTGATTTGCGCGACAGCGGTGGGCGAGATCCCGCCTTTTATGCTGCTAGAGCTCTAGAAAGCGCAATAAAAATAATTTCTGATAAAAAGGGATGGACACACAGTGGTGAGAAGGGTGCCCATAGCTTTATCGATAATCTAGGAAGCAAAAAGAATGGCTCCTTCATTAACGCTTGGGAAAGGGATTGTCTTAAGATATTTTTTACAGAAGTCAGAAACCCATTTGGGCATGGAGCCGGTAGTGAAGAAATGCCAAAGCTCTATCCTCAGCAAACAGATTGGGCAATTGAGACGTGTATGTCATGGATCAAATCTTTGGTAAAAAGGTTATAGAAAGTAGTGACTACCAAATATGCAAACAAACATCCAAAAAGAGTTTGACAGGCACTACACGAAGTAAACCAACAAGTGCGATGCAGCAGGCCATTAAATACGTCGCATAAATTTCTTCCGAAATTTGTACACCAATTTTCTCGACTGCTAATCTAAGCATCTGAGCACCAAGTTACCCGTTAAAAAGTAATAATTATTTACACCAAATATTGACCATGAGAATATTGATAGCAGAAGACAGCCCAATTATACAGAAGCTTAATTCAGAATTAATGAATAGCTGGGGCTTTGATTTCGATATAGCCTCAAATGGCATAGAAACCATTGAGTACGCAAGAAAGAACAACGGCGGATACGACCTCTGTCTAATGGACATCGAAATGCCAAAAATGAACGGCATAGAGGCAACCCAGATTATTCGCAAAACAACAAAATACTTCCCCATCATGGGCCTTACATCCAACTCCTCCTACAAACAGGTATGCCATGATGCGGGCATGGACGACTTCGCTGAAAAACCTTGTAAACCTGATAGCCTTTTCAATAAAATATCCGAATTGACAGTAAAGTCAATTATATGCCTGCTAAAAAAGAGCAGTCTGATTACAAAAGAGGAAATGCCAGTGGACCAAAAACACGCAGAAGAGTTGAGAGAGCTTGCCAAGAGAGGACTGTGCAAGATGCGCCTGAAAGGTTCAGGGGCCCACGATGTTACGGTTACTGTGCACAAACACGTCCCCTACAGCATCTCACATGACTTTGTTGAAGAAGAGGCAGAAGTCACGACATTCCTGGATCGTGACAGCGAAAGTCCCGGAGAAGTTTTTCTTTACAAGTCAAGCTGCCTTGTGCCGGTAATATTGCTTGATGAAGAAGCCTATGCAGAAAAATGTCAATTGGAAGATGATAAAATGAAGGAACGCAACACTCTTGTAACTGAGAAGAAAGAATAGTAAAGAGTTAATCCAATATTCACCATGGAACTTGAATTTAATCTTTATTTTTTTTAGAAAGTTATTTCTTATAGAAATCGCTCTATCGGAGGGAGACGATGTTAACACCGGAAGAAATATACATCACAGATTATACCGAATTGTTTCTTGATCTGTATCGATTTGGAAATTCTCAAAGTCCAAGATTCGACAACATTCGTCCAATGAAAGATGCAATGATACAAGATCGAAATGGTATCAAGTATATTGTTGCCGATGGCAATGGAGTAAGTGCCTTTTCATCAGTTCCTGCAGGCAGAAAGAACGCATGGAAAATACGCAAAGGAACCCCCTTGCCTAACGGGGTAAAATTGGTAATTGACAAACGTCCTGGCCATGAAAATCACTTCATGCTGGCACCATCCAGAACAATGAAGTTGAGCGAATTTCATTCATTAATGGATCAAGTTAGAGAACACGCACAGAAAATAAGCTGAGGGAAGGATTATGGAAACTTTGAACTTGAAACTCCCATATACAGATTTAACACTAATATTGGACTCTCTCCGTCACTACATTAAATACATAGAAAACCTTGATGAGGATTCAGTAGATGAAGATACCCTATCAGATCTTCTTAATGATGCAGAAAATTTGAAAGGTATCGAATCAAATATATCCAAGTTATTCAAAGATAAATTTGGGGAATATTAGCCTCATGAACTCCCTGCCTCTACCACTTATACTGTGCCCGCTGTGTGCGGGCTATAAACCCACATAATAATCTTAGGCATTTGCATCAAATTTCCACTGCACTCCAATTTTGTCTGCGCTGCGGATTTTGAGTCTTTGGAAAAGAATAATTATGGGTTCATCATAACAGTTAAGCATTTATAGATCACACTGACACACAACCTATAAATGCTTAACTACCGGATTAATAAAAAAGGACAGCCATAAATAGAAAAATCGGAAGGTATTCCGATGATGTTGAGTATTGAAAAATCTTTCGAACGTTAGCGGAAGTTTTATTGGCAATATAGGGTGGAAGTGAGCCCCAATCAACCGCTTAAGGTCAAAGAAACCCCCGCAGTTGAGCTGCGACGGTGCTCTTTAAGAGGAAGGCAAAGAGTCAGGATGTGGGCGACGGAGAGAAAATCGCTCACACTCACGAACTCCCTGCGCCCAGCGTTTACCGAGCTGTTCGCAGGCGGCGCGTATCGCTTGGGCGGAGCCAACCAGAGACCTAAAGCGGCTTTCGAAGTTCCGGCTCAGGTAGAGCCAGTCTCTCGGGTCGATTTGCAACCGCTCCAGAGGGTGGTAGGCGGTCGGAAATGGCTCCACGTTTGTCCTCGCGAAGAGCGCTTCCGGTCCAGTCCACCAGCGCCAGGTAGTCCTCGAGCCGCGGGGGTATGCCCTCGGGCATGAGCTCTCGCGGATTACCGGTGAAAGGGAAGAGTGACAGTGGTTGCTCACCTTGCTTGGCGGCTGCGATGCCCCGCTTGACCGATGTGTGCGCGGATTCCTCCGGAGTCTCCGCCATTTGCGCACGAATCGGGTTCAGGTCCACATAGGCCAGACAAGCCACCAGCGCCCGCTCGTCCAGCAACGCTTGGGACTTGAAGCGGCCTTCCCAGAAACGGCTGGTGCACTGGTCCTCTTCCGGGATAGATGACTATATCGAAAGGGCTGTGTTTAAATAACGAACAAGTATCTGCCAATAATATGGCTGGAAGCGCTGATTTTTCAGAATCGTTAGGCACCTCAATACAAATCTCACCAAGAGGAAGCACATGACTATCGACACACTGTCCACATGGCACGAACTTGTGGCGTCACGAAATGCGAAGGGCCTCAATGCACTCCTCGCAGAAGACGTAACCGCTCATTCTAAGACGTCATTGCCCCAGCGGTAGATGTCTGATCGCAAGGGATTGCTTGCAAACTTTTCCTTCCACATTCGCGGTGTCAGATCTGCAACTTCTCTGGCCGGATGCTGGCCAACTCGAAGGAGCACATCCGTGAGATACGTGTACGGATTGATATCGTGCAGCTTGCAGGTGGTAATCAGGCTCTGGATGATGCCCACATGCTCCGCGCCTAGCTCGGTCCAGCAGAACATCCAGTTCTTCCTGCCCATTGGAATCGGACGCAGGGCGCGCTCCAGGTGATTGGTGTCCAGGGGTAAATCCGGGTCCTCCTGGAACACTCTGAGCTTTTGCTCTCTCTGGATCACATAGCCGAGTGCTCTGGTGAGCGGGTCGGAGGGAATCAGGTCTGTGCGCTGTATTTGGGCCTGACACCACTGGAAGAACTGATCCACTACCGGTTTGCTGTGGGCGAGCCGGTAGCTACGCTTCTTGTCGCCAGTGAAGCCTGCCTTGGCAATTTCCTCTTCAATCTTGTACAGACGGGCAATGTGGTCCAGGGCGTAACGAACTGCCTGCGGTTCTTGCTGTTCTGCATCGATAAAATAGCGACGGCTGTGCACCCAGCATTGGGCGTGGGTGATGCCGGTATTCTCTTCGACAAAGCGCGCATAGGCGGTGTAGCCGTCACTCAGCAGCGTGCCGGTAAAGTCCGTTTTGAGGATTTTCTCGATATGCGCGCGCCCGCGGCTGGCGCTGAAGGTAAAGGCCACTTCGTCGCGTTCCCCGTACAGAGGCCAGAAGTAGCCCTGTTTCATTTTTCCGGGGCCGGCACTGGATTTGCCGCTCTTGCCGGCCTTGATCGGGGTTTCATCCATAGCCAGCACCCGGCTTTGCAGGATACTGAGGAGCTGTGCCGCCGCGATGGGGCGTAGCAGCTCGATGGAACGCCTGCACAAGTTGGTGAGAGTGGCGCGACTCAGGGTTACACCCGCCTGAGTGAGGCGCTGGTGCTGGCGGTACAGCGGCAGGTGGTACTGGAACTTGTCCACTAGCATGCCCACCAGGAAGCTGACGTCGGCGATGCTCTTCTCAAGGACATTGGCCGGTGCCGGGCTGGGCAGTGGCTTGTCCTCGCCTTTGCGCTTCAAGATCGGGCGCCGATATTCCTGCACCACGTAACTGGCCGGTTGCTGGGCCAGGCGGTGGGTGGTTTTGGTGCCGATCACTTCAAATTGATCTGCTTCAGGGCCTATAAGCTCCGGCGGTGTCTGTTCGATGACCTGCACCGGAACGTCCGGGCCGAAGCGCAGGCCGCTGTCATTGACGCAATCTTCACCGCGTTGCTTGGGCGCCTTGCCGCGCTGGTAGGTGATGGTGATCTTCTCACCTTCGACGGGGGCGGACTCAGTAGCCGCGCCCAGCAGGGAGGGCTGATGAGGATTGGCTTCCGCCAGACGTCTTTCCGACTTCTGGCCAAAGAGCTGTTTATTGAACCAGTCGAGCCGCTTCTTCAGCTGCGCATTTTCTTCGCGCAGACGCGCGTTCTCCTGCTGCTCTGCAGACAGGAGTGCGTGGTCCTGGCGGGCCTCTTCGGAGAAGATGTCTTCGGATTTGTCAGCGCGTTTCATGACGTGGATTGTACCAAGATGACACTATGGATTGTGTTTATAGCGCTTCAATTGCCGGGATTTTTGCACCTCGATCCCGTCGAGGATCAGCTGCAGGTCGGACCAGCTCAGCCAGCGTCTCCCCGATGCTGAAGAGCGCACAGGGAACTGGCCCTGCTCCAGGCGCTTGTTCCACAGGCAGTAGCCGGAGGGCTCGAAGTACAGCACCTTCATCATGGTTTTGCGGCGGTTGATAAAGACGAAGTACTGACCTTCGAGCGGGTTTTCATCGAGCTGGTTTTTGGCCAGCGCCGATAGCCCACCGAAGGATTTGCGCATATCCGTGGGCTCGGTGCACAGCAGGATCCTCGCGCGGGTTCCTACCGAGAACATTAGCTCTGACTCAGCTTCAGCTCAACGCCATTACCGAGGCTCAGTACGATCTCCCAGCCTGAGGATGAACCAACGTTCAGCGTGGCGAGATCGATAAAGTCAGGTTCTGCTTTCCGGTCTTGCACAATATTCAGATCCGGTGTGGCCAGACGTTTGCGCCACTGGCAGAAACTGGCATAGCCGATCGTACGCTCGGTGCAAAACTGCGTGGCGGGCATACCGCTGACTTGCCATTCGTCGATGAGTGATTGCCATTGCTCCGCGGATCGACGCGGGCGTGGGGTGTGGGTATTTGTAGAATTCATAGTTGGCCTCCGTGTTGTTGACGGTGGCCAGAATAGTGTTTCAGATTGCCGTGGTGAATGACGCCCTACAATGAACGGTTACCAGAAGACGTGGTTTTCTACTCACCCGTGGTTCATAGGCCTCAGGCCGGCAAAGCAATCACCGCTCAATACCTTGCTGTCGCGCTCCACGTCTTCTTCAATGAAACCTTCAAGTACGTTCGAGAAGTCGTCGGCCCACGAGACGCCGTGTTGGAGTTTCAGGTAGAACTTGAAGAGATCACGGTCAACGGTGTGGACATGATCAAGTGGAACGATGATGGAAGGATCGTAGAGTTCAAGGTTCTGATTCGGCCGCTCAAAGCAATCAACTTGATCCATCAGAAGATGGCTTCAATGCTCAGGGCTCAGCAGTAGGCATGCAGGCGCTTAACCCTTCCATCGAGCAGATGCCCGACCGGCTGCGCTCATGCCAAACGTTATGTGCTAGGAAAGCTCTATGCTTAACATTGAAATACTAAAAAAATGTTGGGAGCTAGCGCGAATTAGTAAAGCTACTTATGCAGGTCCAATCCGTCATAACATCTATAGCTATAGGGATATTCCATTTGAACATCAAAAAATAATTCATGGTTCCTTTGGCCGTGGATACTGCCGATTTTTTTGTAACAGAGATACGGTTGTTATTTCCTTCAGAGGGACGAGTGAGTGTGTAGATTGGGCTATTGCCAATTTAAAAGCTTTTCCTGTTCTATTGCGAGATTGTCCAGAAGCACCCAATGTATTTGTTCATAGAGGATTCCAAAGAACATTAGATTATGGAGATAAGACTACTGAATTACGTAGCCTTGATGCAATTGTTGACTACCTTAAAGAATACGAACTATTAGATAGAAAGCTAGTAATAACTGGGCATTCACTTGGCGGGGCTCTTGCAGTTTTGTTCGCGGCTAAGTTTCGGAGTTTGTTCCCAGATGAAATGCACTCTAACCTGGAACATGTAATAACATTTGGATCTCCAGCTGTAGGTTTGAGTAGATTCAAAGAGTTCTATGGAAATTTAGCCGAAAAAACGATTCGGGTAGTGAACAATGCGGATGCGGTTCCTTTTACCCCTCCATTTTTTTGTAAACATGTTGGCACTGAGATTTGGTTGCAAAAAGATAGCTTATCTACGAATGTTGGGCTTTTAAAATGCTCTTAAAGTCCCATTTTCCAAATCATCATCTGATCATTCAATGACGGATTATATTGAACAATTGCAGAAAGAAATTAGAACAATGGAATCACATAACCGAGTCAATGCAGCAGCTAACGCGGCGAATGATTGAGCCGTTGTACGACACGAGGATAACATGAAATACAAACCAATAAATTTTGAAGATAAACTGAGCCTATTTGATGAACAATGGTCGCCAAAAGTAATTGCTGAGATGAACGACTATCAACTCAAGATAGTGAAGATTGAAGGTGATTTCGTATGGCACGATCATAAAGATACTGACGAGACCTTTATAGTGCTGGAAGGGAATCTTCGTATTGATTTTAGAGATGGGTGTGTAAATTTGTCAGCAGGGGAGATGTTTGTTGTACCCAAGGGTGTGGCCCGAATGGCACTGACTTAAGCGTAAGTGTTTGAAAAGTATAAAGAAAGGCTGGTTCCGTGATAAGCTAATTGCGACCAAACAAAACGCTAATCACGGAGGACCAGCCTACATGCATCCTAATAAGAAACATGCCAGCATTCAACGGTGTCGGATCAAGAAATGCGCAGAGCGTACCAATTCCTACGATTTCTTCAATTTACTGACAAGCAAGGAACTGTTCGAGATTGTTGAAGGGCTGCTTCCAGATCATCGTGAACGAACCTTTCCGCCCACAGAAACACTTTCCATGTTCCTGGCGCAAGCGATGCATGCCGATCGCTCCTGCCAGAATATTGTCAATCAAGCTGCCATAGCGCGCCTCACTGGCGACTTACCCCCGATCAGCACCGGTACCAGTGCCTACTGTAAAGCCCGCAAGAGGTTGCCACTAGAAATGATTTCCGAACTGGTTCGGTTCACCGGTAAGCTGACAAGCGCTACGGCCTCTGATCACTGGAAATGGCGAGGACGGCCAGTGAAACTGATAGATGGAACTACGACGACAATGCCGGACACAGTGGAAAACCAAAAGGTTTTCCCCCAGCAGCAGGCCCAAGCCCCAGGGCTTGGTTTTCCGATCTGTCGTATCGTCGGAGTTGTATGCCTGGGCAGCGGGACCATTTTGGATGCTGGCATAGGTCCTTATCGCGGCAAGGGAAGCGGAGAACAGTCGCTTCTACGGTCGATAATCGGTTGCTTTGAGGAAGGTGATGTTGCCATAGGAGACGCTTGTTATCCCAGCTATTTCCTGCTTGCAGAGCTTGTATCGAAGGGAGTTGACTGCATCTTTGAACAAAATGGGATGCGTAAAAAGTTGACTGACTTTCGTAAAGGAAAAAGGCTTGGCCCAAAAGATCACTTGGTCACTTATTGTAAGCCGAAGCAAAAACCGAATTGGATGACAGAAGATTCCTATCGTGCTGCGCCGGACTCCGTTACTATGCGTGAGATCAAGGTCGGCGGAAAAATTTTGGTTACAACCTTTCTCTCTGAAGGCGATGCACCAAGGAAAGCAATAAAGGATTTATACAAAAGCCGCTGGCATATTGAGCTTGATTTTCGCAACATAAAGACCACACTCGGCATGGAAATTTTAAGCTGTAAGACTCCAGACATGGTCATCAAGGAAATCTGGGTCTATTTTCTGGCGCACAATCTGATCAGAACAATAATGGCTGAGGCGGCATCCCTATCAGAAATTCTTCCTCGCCAACTGAGCTTCAAGCACTGTCTACAGCTGTGGCAGGCATGCCGTCAGCGCTCTTTTGATATCAGCGACAATGAGAAGTTGTTAGTGCTGTTGCATATGATTGCAAAAAATATCGTCGGTAACCGACCTGGCAGGATTGAGCCACGAGCGATAAAGCGACGACCAAAGCCTTATTCGCTCCTGATGCTGCCGCGAGAACAAGCGAGGGCGTATGTGAGAAAACATGGGCACCCTCCAAAGCAGCGGATGGGGCTGGCCGCATAAAATGTGCCGCACACTCAATAACTTACGCTTAAGTCAGTGCCATTCGGGTGTGGCCCATAAGCCCTATGCCGAAAAAGAAGTCAAAATGCTATTAATTGAACCGCAAGGCGTCTTAAATACTGGTGACGGAGATGTTAGTGAACGTACAGCGACTAATGACATATGGATATAGACCAGCAATCCGCGCGACAAACGCATGACTGCGACGTCATGTCTATCGCATTGCAGTAATAAAAAGGAATTATTCATGAACAAACTGCGCATTTTTTCTGTTTTCCTGATGCTCAGCATTTCGGGAGGTTGTGGAGCTAAAACTCCTTCTTCTATCGATCTTGAGAATGCAGTCAAGGCTGTAAATGAAGCACAAAATAGAGCAATGCTTTCCACTGCATCCATCAATGATTTAGATAAGTTGTTTAATATGTATACGGAATATTTCGTTTATGTGCATAAAGTTTATGGTGGCACCTACACCAGAAAAGAACTCTACGGCAATGCTGCGAAATATATTACTACCAAGCACTACAAGCTTACTGAAGGAAGATACAAAATATTGAGGATTTTACCTGGATTCGGTGCCGCAGCTGTAGAAAGGCTTGAGGTTGCCAGCGGAAAGATTCATCTATCAGTTTTTGAATTTGAAGGTAATGAGGTTTCTAAAATTATTGAGTACTGGGAGTGATAGTTTGGCTAGTGCCATCATCGACATAACGGATCGTTCCAGGGAACAGCTTACTATACGTGATAGATTAGTAATTTAGAGAATGAAAATCAAAGCATTACTACAATTTGGAAAGAAGAGACAGGCCAGCCAGCCACCAATTATCAATCTTGTCATCAGTTTGATCCTTTTCTTTGGCGTAGTTCCATGGTTATTGCTTGATGGGAAGTTTCTTCTTAAAGGAGATTTCAGGCCAAAAGAAGTTTTGTTGACAGTTCATGAGCAGCCAATGCTCTTTTATATTTTGGTATTTTTTTGCTCTATTTGTGGGTTTATCTCGCTTTACTCGGCAGCTTCTGGATATAGACAAAATTTGAGAGCGATAGCGCGTAATAATAGTAAGCGAGCCATTTCAAATAGTTTGAGCTATCCGAGGGGCGCTTGGTGGCCAAGCTTGGCGCTACGCCCGAACAATGTGGACAAACGTACTACTTTATCTTCAGGCTTGACGGGATGGGGCTTCCTAGGCATTCTTGCCCAAATACCAATTGAGATATGAGGCAAGAGATATTGGCCTCCATGGTCACTATACAAATGTGTTAAGCAGTAAACTCACAGTTGACATATTTTTCAAAGTAGGCCAGCATTACAAAAATGAATACTAAATCGGTCAAATTTGAGCAAATTATTTTCATCATTCAAAACGAATGGTGGGTTTGCTGACGTGTGATTGATTACAAAACCCGCCCTAGAGGCGGGTTTTTTTGTTTCTGCCTCCGGGGTTCAACTAAAGCCAAAGGAGGCAATATGACAAACCATCCAATAAAGCAAGAGATCCACCAAGCTGACCAAGCCATCAATACTAGAGATTTTGATGCAATCGTCAGAATTTTATACTAAGCATGCTGCCTTGGTTGTAAGGCCTGGACTTTTAGCTAATGGCCGAAGAGAAATTCGAGAGGCGCACCAAAAAATCTCCGAATATTTCAATGACAGCTTAGAAGTCTCACAGGGAGAGATGGTTATAATCGAAGCTGGTGATATCGCTTTAGTACTTGCTAAATCTTTTATAGAGTCACCCAAAAAGCTTGATTCGGATTATTCAAAGGAGCGTGATGCCATTTATGTCTATATCAAAGACAACAACGGAAAGTGGTTGTGCGCCATTGATAATTCCTACGGCTTCGAGCTTCTAGAGCCTAACACCTAGCATTTTATTCCATGGGACGGCTACTACAGGTACCTTTTGTGCGGCTCGCTGCGCTAGCGTTTTCGCACAGAAGGTGCTTGTGTTCCGAGAAACTAATTCCCTCAGCGGATAAGCTATCGATTAGAGTCTGGGGGGTAATGAAGACGAAGGACGAGGCCACGAAGGGATAATTTCAAAGGGTTTGATCTAACACGCTGCATTCAGAATGTAAAGGATGGCAATAAGATAACTTAGTGTAGTGCCATTCAGTTCCTGCCTCTGTGACCCTCCAGGTGATGACTTGATTTTTCCACTGGCGCACCGAAACAATGAATATTGCGACACCTGCGCGGTCCTTCTCCGACCTAAAGACGAGCTTTGCCCCGCAGTCAGCTCCAATAAGTAAAAGATTGTGTCATCTGCCTCTAAACCTGGTAAAAATATTTGTTCCGGATCAAAGTTGGACGACAGCATTATGCCCCTATCGCTGACAATACCATTTAATTTATATTATAAATAACAGTTTTGCCCTGCCTCCAGGGTGAGAATATAAAAAGAGATGGTTGAGAGCGATGACAGAGAAGTCAGGTGGCGGCCTCCGCAGGAGGGAACTGCCGCCAAATATCCACATTTCACAGCCGCACTCAGAAAGTGATATCCGTCACAATTCAGCGATCAGTATTTCCCATCTTGCTTTTCTTTTTCCCCTCTCACCTGTGTCTTACGGGCATTATCTCTGTGCTGCAAGCGGTCCTGTTTCGGACCTCACTGGGTGGCTAAGGCGCTGACAGAGAAATCTAAAGAGGATTTCCTGGAAGCGGTTTTACAGCGTAGCGAATGGTGGCGGCGGTTGACTGAACGCGGTCACCAGAACGTACGAGTAGTGGAATGGGATGCCGGGTACTGCCGGACCCCAGCGCGGTGTTTTTCAGAGGCATTTATCGGCCGAAGCGCCTCCATGCGGAGATAACGGCCGCAGTATCAATACGGAAGTTAACAAGTTACGGGGGGTTCAGATGGTGCCTCTGCACACTGCTCGAGCCGCTCTGAAGCGAGGGATTATCAAATGACCAGCACAAAAACATACCTGTTGTCGGTACTGTTGTATCTCGTATTTTCGCCGGCTTTCGCTGCGCAGGGTTCCATGACAATCGTCAATGACTGGGGCTCGGGATTCCAGGCCGAGGTGACCGTCACCAACGACGGTACTACCACCCTATCCAACTGGACAGCCGAGTTCGACATGGCCGTTGAAATCGGCAGCATCTGGAACGGCGAGCTGCAATCCAGCAGCGGCGGACACTTCGTGATTGGGCCAACGGGCTGGAATGCCGACATCGCACCAGGCGATTCCACTGCCTTTGGGTTCACTGCGGCACCGGGCAACCTGTCGGCAGTAAGTGTAGCCGTCAGCGGCGACGGTGGAGCCGGCTCCAATTCATCATCGAGCAGCACGTCTTCCAGTTCGTCGTCCACTTCCAGCAGTAGTTCGTCGAGCGGCGGGTGTACTCCGACGGCGATCACACCATATCTCCGTGTGGACGGCGGCGATTGGCAGCAGACTGCCGAAGTTACCATCTCCGCCGGCAGTACCTTGCAATTCGGCCCTCACCCGGTTTCCGGCTCCTGGAGCTGGAGCGGCTGCGGCACGTCCGGTTCCCTGCGGGAGCAAACTGTGTCGCTGGTCTCCTCGTGCACGGCAACGGCAACCTATATCAACAGCTGTGGCGCTCAAAGCACACTGGATTTCCCTGTGACAGTGGAGAGCGGCGGAAGCACGGAAACCCTAATAGAGGAAAACACTACCGGCTTCTGCGGTGTGGACGGCACGATAGACAACAACCATGCCGGTTTTACCGGCAGTGGATTTGCCAATGCCGACAATTCACTCGGTGCGAGCGTGGATTACAGTGTGGATGCGGACCACGCGACCAGCGCGACGTTGGATGTTCGATTTGCGTCTGCCAGTAATCGCCCGGCCAGCATCGAGGTAAATGGTTTCGTAGCAGGCACCGTCAATTTTAATTCAACCGATTCGTGGACAAACTGGGCCAATGAAAGCATTACCGTTGCGCTGCAGGCAGGTGAAAACACCATACGTCTGGTGCCGCAAACCGCCGACGGTCTGCCCAATGTCGATTCCCTGACGCTTGTCGGTAGTGGCTTAAATCCCGGGGCGTGTAATGCTGTCCCGGATTCATGTAATGACATGAATGGAGATGGTGATTCGCTGTTATCCTGCAGCGGCGATCCGGCCGTATGCCTCCTGGGCGGCGGTGTTGGCAGCTACCGTGTGGCCATGAGGTTTGATACCGGATACAGTGGCGACCTCGAAGTCTTCGCCGAATCCCGGCGGCGAATGTTTACTTCGCCCCAACAAAGCGCTTCCGCCGACCGTTGCGTGGATTTTCTGGTGGATGTCCGAGATCCGGAGGGCGAGCCCTACCAGTCGGACCATGGTACATCGGGATTGAATCTGCGCATTACCAAGGGTACCGGAGCCTTGACTGCATTAAGCGCCAGCCCGGTGACCAGCCCGAGAACGTTATTTATTGCCGGGGACTCGACCGTCGCCGATCAGCTACCCCAACTGTGGGCGCCGGCCGAATCCCGATATACCGGATGGGGCCAGTTTATCCCGGCTTATTTTGGAAATGACATATCCATTTCCAATTACGCGGATTCCGGTGAAGGCACCGCGGCATTCAGGACCGACGGGGGCGGCTTGTGGAACAGGATTAATGCCCGATTGAACCCCGGTGATTGGGTGATGATCCAACTGGGCCATAACGATAAAACCACCTCCGGGTCGCTCTATCGATCGAGGATCACGAATATGGTGACCGCCATTCGCAGTAAAGGTGCAAATCCGATACTGATCACCCCGATGATACGCAACACTGGCGATCCATTATCCGCGCAGCATATCTGGGGTGACCTGAACATCCGCAATGAACTTATCGGCGTGGCAAACGCGCAAAACGTGCCTTTGATCGACCTGATGAAGCTTTCCAGTGAATGGGCGGAACGTATCGGCCGCTCCGCGGCACAGGCCTATTTTGTCGATAACGATAGGACTCACTCTAATGAAATGGGAGCGGAATTGTTTGCGCAAATGATCGTTAGTGAACTTCGCCAACAAAATATTGGCATCATAGATTACTTGCGCAATCCATAACGTGAACTTAGGCGAAAGCGAACCGGGCACATGGCCCACTAGTGGAGAGTTTATCATGATAAACATCAAGCGCAGCTTGGCTGCAATACTTCTATGCCTTACGTGGCAGACGGTATACGGTGCCCAGGGTTCCATGACCATCACCAACGACTGGGGCTCGGGTTTTCAGGCCGAGGTCACTGTTACCAACGATGGCACCACCACGCTGTCGAACTGGACCGCCGAGTTCGACATGCCCGTTGAAATCGGTAGCATCTGGAACGGCGAGGTGCAATCCAGCGACGGTGAACACTTCGCAATTGGGCCGGCAGGCTGGAACGCCGAGATCGCACCGGGTGGTTCGACTTCCTTTGGATTCACCGCGACACCGGGCAACGTACCGGCGGCGAGCGTGACGGTAAGGGGTGACGGGGGAACGGGTTCCAGCTCGTCGAGTTCCAGTTCGTCGAGTACCAGCTCCTCGTCAAGCAGTTCGTCCTCCAGCGGCGGATGCGCTCCAACGGCGATAACACCTTACGCGAGTGTGGATGGCGGCAGCTGGCAGGAAACCTCCAGTTTGACTCTCTCAGCCGGCAGCACCGTGGAGCTTGGCCCGCATCCGACTTCGGGCTCCTGGAGTTGGAACGGCTGCGGCACATCGGGTTCATCGCGGGAGCAGACGGTATCCCCCAACTCTTCCTGCACCGCGACGGCGACCTACACCAACAGCTGCGGCGCCCAAAGCACACAAGACTTTTCGCTGACAGTCGAGAGCAGCCAAGCTACGGAAATCGTAATCGAGGAAAACACCACCGGCTTCTGCCGTGTTGACGGCTCGGTCGACAATAACAATGACGGCTTTACCGGCACTGGTTTTGCCAACACCGACAACGCCACAGGCACTGGGGTCAACTGGCAAATCGAGGTCAGTCAGGCGGGCACCTACAGTTTGCAGTGGCGCTATGCCAATGGCGGCGCGAATGGACGCCCTGGCGATGTGCTGATTGACGGCCAGACACAGTTTTACGGCGTGGCGTTTGCGGTGACCGATGGCTGGACAACCTGGGCGAACAGCGAGACGATTGAACTGTGGCTTGAGCAGGGCACGCACACGATCCGCCTGCAAGCCACCACTGCCGATGGTCTGGGTAATATTGACTCCTTGAGCATCACCGGGAACAGCGGCATCAGCGCCAATGAGTGTGGAAGCAGCGACGCCATTACCCTCTGGATGGCTGGCGACTCTACCGTGATGAATGGTGGGTCTTCCTGTCCACACGGGTGGGGCCGCGACTTTGCAAGTTACTTTAACGGCAATGTCAGCGTGCAAAACCTGGCAGTCGGTGGGCGTAGTGTTCGCACCTGGCTTTACGACGTGCAATCCAGTGTTGGCAGTGATGGGGAGTGTATTTTAAATACCGACTCCAGTGGGAATCCGATCTTGCAAAACCGGTGGCAAACCACGCTGTCCGGCATGAAAAACGGTGACTATTTATTCATTCAGTTTGGTATTAATGATGGTTCCAGCACCTGTCCGCGACACGTCGGTTCCAATGCCTTCATGGAGGCTTATCAAATGATGGCCGAAGCGGCTCGAGCAAGAGGCGCAACGCCGATATTTATCACACCTGTATCAGCGATCCGTTGTTCTGGCAGTACCGCTGTGGCAACACGCGGATTTTTATCAGAAACCATTAATTTAGGTGCAAGTCTTGGTGTGCCCGTCATCGATCTACACCAACGCAGTATTCAGCTGTATAACGAGCGGGGTTTCTGCCCGATTCCGGGTGGCGGTGACGTATCGGAAAGCACTGGCGGAGCGGTCGGCGCGTTCTTCTGTAACGACCATACCCATTTCGACACAAGTGGAGCCTACGATATTGCTGGTCTCGTGGTGCAAGGTCTCCGCGATCTGAATATTCCTTTGGCCCAACACCTAAAAGTTGATACCTCAACCCCGGTAAATGTTTTCCTGGCAGGCGATTCCATCGTTTCAAGTTATACCGATACGTCAAGCCCTAACGATATGGCAGGCTGGGGCCAAATGTTGCCGGAGCAGTATAACGCCAATGTCAATGTTTATAACCACGCAGTTGGGGGGCGTACCGCACGCCGTTTTATTGACGAAGGGCGTCTCGATGCTATTTGGGCAGAGGCCAACGCAGGTGACTATTTACTGGTGCAGTTTGGTACCAATGATGGCCACAGAACCGCAACCTATACCATCAATGGGCAAACTATTCCCTACTATCTGGATCCGGATACCGATTTTAAATCCTACTTGTCGCAATACATAAACGGTGCCCGTGCGCGAGGAATCAATCTGGGCTTCGTTACGCCGACCCCCAGAAATTCCGCGTATTGTACTGGTGGAAACGGCACCGGCCGGTGGGCGCAAGCAATGCGGGAGCTCGCATCTGCCGAAGGTATACCCCTGATCGATTTGAATCGAAAGACAGTGGACCACTTAACGGCGATTTGTCCCTCACCGACGCCAGAGGACTTCTTTTTTGTGCGTGCTGACGGCTCGATCGACGGCACACATTTCCAAGAGAATGGGGCACGTAATCTCGCGCGCTTTGTCGCAGATGGCATTGGCGAAGCGGGCATGGTTTTGGACAACTATCGCAAGTAAACCTCAGGAGCATAAACAGCTACGGCTGTTTATGCTTTTGAAATGGGAGCGGAGTTGTTTTCCCAAACGATTTCCAAAACTGCTGCGTGGCCGTCCGGCCGCGCAGCATACCGGCGGACGAAAGCCGTGCCGGCTTCAAGATTGGCAGCAGCAGGAGTACAACGAGCAGCTCGGGAGACAGCGGATCAGCGGGATGTGGCTCAGCTCCCGAGCTATAATGAAGAAGTATTGTTGAGGTTCCATATGAGCAGCAATCCGAACAAGTACCATGGATGAGGCCACCAGCTAACCGCTATGCGACTGTGGTCATTGCACCCGAAATATCTGGACCGCCAGGGACTGGTAGCCCTGTGGCGGGAAGCCCTCTTGGCACAAGCTGTTCTTCGAGGCGAAACTCGGGGATACCGCAACCACCCACAACTCGACCGGTTCAGAAACCACCCTGCACCACTCACGGCGATGTCGCTCTATTTGAGTGGGATTTATTCAGAGGCGATGGCGCGCGGCTATCATTTCGATAGGAGCAAGTTCCGGATCGTTCGCAAGCACCTCACTCTTCCGGTAACGTCCGGACAACTGGAGTACGAATGGAATCATCTAATGGAGAAGCTTTGCACCCGAAGCCCCGAGACGTACCAAATGTGGCGAAAGACGGAATTCCCCGAAGCCCACCCGCTGATGGAAGTGTACCCGGGAGACGTTGAACCATGGGAACGTAAACATGGGAGCGCCTAATCTGGCCGTCCGATCAGGCACTAGACCTTTTGTTTTAGCGCCCCGGCAAAACACAACGGGGGTCACATCATATCTGCGATACCGTCGGCATTCCATGAACGACCGTCCGGCGACCGTCTAAAATAGTGGCTTAAATCTCTCTCCAAGAACCGCTATCCTTGGGCACGTCTTAATCTCTATGGAACAGGAGTCAACCCCATGCCCCATATCCTCAAGATCACCTTCGGCGCCGCCGCGCTGGCTTTGGGCCTGAGCACCACCGCTCTGGCGCAATCCGACCGCGAAGTGTACGAATACGCCATCAAGCGCGCAGCTCGCATCTGCCCTGCGTACAGCAAAGAAAATACGCCCCCGGTGATCAAGGCCGCGCCGGTGGGCGCTCTGCGTGTATTGGAGGACCGAGGCTATGTGATCTGTCCCGACCTGCGCCTGGAGGCCGATGCGCCCGCGGTATGGTACGGCAATGTCGGTGTGTTCGTGTGGAATCCGAAAGTGGACGGCGCCGGCGAGGTGATCGTCGCCAAGGTCGATGCCATGACCCGGAGCGAGGCGTTCCCGGTGGAGATCGTGGTATGGGATAAGCAAGGCGAGCGAATGGAAAACCAAACCGTGCCGAAGTTCGAGGCCCGGCCTGGCGCCTCTCTGCCCTCGAAGCGATGATCACCGCCGGAGTGACGAAGTCGTTGTTCAGAGATTCTTGAGTACTATGCCCGCTATGTGCGGGCTATAAATTCCACAGGCTTTTTGTATTTCAATCTCGCAACTTATAGTTCACTGGTTTCACCTGCCCTCCCCTACAGCCCTTACAAACGTCCGTACTTGTTACGATAGTCCTGCGGTGTAACTCCGGTAAGGCGTTTAAAAGTGCTGCGAAAGGTTTTACTGTCGTTGTAGCCAACTTCGTAGGTCAAGGCCTGGATATTTTTCTTGCCGCTTTCCAGTGCTTTTTTGGCGGCTTCGATCTTCACACGCTGAATATATTCAATCGGCGTAACCTGAACCGCCTGTTTGAAGCGGCGGATGAAATTGCGTTTGCTCATATTCACATGCGAGGCAACCTGCTCGATGCTGATATCCTCGCCGTAGTGTTCTTCAATAAAATTCTGTGCATTCAGGATTGCCTTGTCACCGTGTCGGTTCAGGCCACTGAATACGGAAAAATGCGCTTGACTCATATGATCGCGATGGATGGAGAAGTTCTTGGCGACCTGCACTCCCACATCGTGCCCGCAGAATTTCTCAACGAGATACAAAATCAAATTCAACGACGAAAATGCACCGCCACCGGTATATATGCCGTTTTGATCGGTGAGTACGGAATCCGGTTGCAGATCCACTTTCGGGAAGCGCTGACGCATATCGTCGATAACGGCCCAGTGCGAAGTGCAGGCTTTACCTTCCAGCAATCCGGCCTCCGCCAGGAAGTAGCTGCCCTTGCACAAGCTCGCGATTTCCGTTCCCGCCTCATAGTGCCGCTTTAGCCATGCTATCGCCGCGCTGCTTTTTCTCCGTAACAGATCCCATTCGCCCGCGAAAGCGGGAACGAGAATCAGGTTCTGATTATGGCCGTCGGACCTTGGCGGCACCTCTTTCAGGCTGCGCTGGCAAGCGAATGACGCGGGACTGCCGAGCTGAATCTCGCTGGCCTGCTGGGCAACCAGGGAGATCTCAAAAGCCGCCGCCCGCCCCATCTGCGTGAGGATGTCGTTGGTGCGCATGAATATATCCAGGGGCGCTGCCGCCGAGGAGAGCACAACATCTTCATAAATCAGGATGTAGACATTCTTCACCGTCGCATGTCTCTCTGTGTCTTTCACTCCGAAAGATCATACGCGCGGATATGGCACAAAACCACCCTCTCCACGTCATTTGACCGCATCGCTCGCGAGGGCGCGAAGAACCATACTGCCCCCCCAGTACTACAAACGGAGATCGATATGAACCAGATAATTAATGAACAGGAATGGCAAAGCGCACTGGATGCTTTTCGAATCAAGGAAAAGGAGCACACCCGGCTCCGGGATGCGTTAAACGCCGAGCGCCGCCGCCTGCCGATGACGGAAATCAGCAAAACCTATAGTTTTACCGGCCCCGAGGGCAAAGTCAGCTTGCTGGACTTGTTTGAAGGGCGCAAGCAGCTGATTGTCTACCATTTTATGTTTGCCGAGTCGCCCTGCACCGGCTGCTCGATGATGGTCGACAATATGGGGCATATCGCCCATATCCACGCGCGCGATACCTCATTGGCGCTGGTTTCCCTCGCCCCATATCCAAAGCTCGCCGCATTCAAGGAACGTATGGGTTGGCAGTTTCCGTGGTACTCCTCCGAGAGTAGCGATTTCAACAGGGATTTCGGCGCGACCCGCGAGAACGGCGAAATGTTTGGCGTAAGCGTATTTATCCGCGATAACGACACTATTTACCGCAGCTACCACACCACCCTGCGCGGCGCGGAATACCTGGGTTCCAATTTTTCTTATCTCGATCTCACGCCAATGGGCCGCCAGGAACTCTGGGAGGACAGCCCGGGAGAAGTTCCGCAAACCCCACCCTACCAGTGGTGGCGCAAGCACGATGAATATTGAGGAGCTTGACGATGTGTCCGCTATGTGCCGCGACCGGGCTGACGACCTGGATACTTGCCGGAGGTTTAGGCAGTAGCTGCGCCGCCACGGCGGTTATTTACTGGCGCAAACGAAGAGTATCTCCATCTGACGATTCGTTTAGGGAGGCCGGCGGGAGCGTCGGCACCCCGCCGACACAGCCACTTCAACGACCGAAGTAAAGCACGCGGGGGCGGATCAGTCGCGAGTCCCTGTATCCCGGCCCGGAGATGCTTTCTGATCAAAGGCAGGACGCGCTTGCCTTTACAAACAGCACAGCTGCCTTTCTCGGGGCCGCGCCCAAGCGCTTCCGCAAGCGGGGATTGAGGCGCGTCCCTTGGCATCGAAGACCGGAGGATACGCAGCGTGTATCTTGCCAGGCACCGACTGGCGTCGTAATGTGGTGCGCCAGTTGATTGACGAGCCAAACCGCCGGATTAAAAAAGCCTTGGAGAAGCTTGAGCCGTATGCGAGGAAACCCGTACGGGCGGTTCTCAGCCTTCCGGTGCGCGCGGCGCACCCTACCAGCGCTTTTTCCCCTGCAGACGAGATACAGCCCGTGCCTGAAATCCTGATCGTAGACGACGAACCCCGTATCGCCGAGCCCTTGATGTTTGCCCTGGAACGCGAGCATTTTGGAGTCGCCCATGTGACCCTGGCCGAGCAGGCGCTGGCCGCCTTGCGGCAGGAGGATTTTTCGCTGGTGGTCCTGGATGTGGGATTGCCGGATGTGAACGGCTTCGAGGTGCTCAAGGAATTGCGCCGGTTCAGCGAGGTACCGGTGCTGTTCCTGACCGCGCGCCAGGACGAGGTCGACCGCATCCTCGGGCTGGAACTGGGCGGTGATGATTATGTCACCAAGCCGTTCAGTCCCCGTGAGGTGGTGGCGCGGATCCGGGCCATTCTCAAACGACTGCAGGGCGCGCCGTCGGCGCCTATTGGAAAAAAAACGTGGGAGCTGGACGAGACCGGGGCGCGGATATTGTTCCGCGGCCAGCCGTTGGCATTAACCCGCTCCGAGTTCCGCATCCTGGCGGCGCTGGTGCAGCGTCCCGGGCAGGTGTTTAGCCGGGCGCAATTGCTGGATGTCTGCGACAGCGACGAAGACAGCTTCGAGCGCAGTGTGGATAGCCACATCAAAACCCTGCGCGCCAAGTTGCGCCCGTTGGGCGGTGACGGCCTGATTGCCACGCGCCGGGGCCTGGGTTACTACCTGGAAACGGAGTCCCCATGAAACTGGGCCGGCGCTTGCTGCTGTTCTACTTTTTCATTCTCGGCCTGTTGGGCTGGCTGGTGCTGGATCTGGTGTTCGGCCAGGCCAAACCACTGGTGCGTCAATCCGCCGAGGAAACCCTGGTGGATGCCGCCAACCTGCTGGCGGAAATCATCGCCAGCGATACCCGACAGGGCCAGGTGGTGATCACACCCGAGCTGCGCGCCGCCCTGAACCGTTACGCCGGCCGCGACCTGGATGCGGATATCTGGGGCCTGAAAAAGGCAGCCATCCATACCCACGTCTATGTCACCGGCCCCACCGGCACGGTGTTGTTCGACTCCCGAGGGCGGGACGAGGGCATGGACTTTTCCCGCTGGAACGACGTATACCTGACCCTGCAGGGTCGCTACGGCGCGCGGACCACCCGCACTGATCCGGCCGATCCCGGCACCTCGGTGATGTACGTGGCCGCCCCGATCCGCCATGAAGGAACCCTGGTCGGGGTGGTAAGCCTGGGTAAACCGGGGCGCTCCATCCAGCCCTTTGTGGACCGGGCGGAACGACAACTGACCCTTTATGGGGGGCTGGTGCTGGGCGCCTGTTTGCTGTTGGGGATGTTGCTGGCCTGGTGGCTGACCCGCCGCCTGCAACGGCTGCGTCACTATGCACAGGCCGTGGCGGAGGGCGAGCGACCGGCGCCGCCCCGCTTGCGGGGCCGCGATGAAATCCGCGATCTGGCCGAAGCTGTCACCGCTATGCGCCGTCGCCTGGAAGAGCGGGCGCGGCTGGAAGATAACGTCAGCCTGCTCACCCACGAAATGAAGAGCCCGCTGGCGGCGATTCGTGGTGCGGGGGAAATCCTCGCCGAGGAAGTGACGGACCCTGCCCTGCACCGCTTCACCGATAACGTGATCCATGAAAGCCAGCGCCTGAGTGAACTGCTCGACCGGCTGCTGGCCATGGCCCGGCTGGAAAAGCTGGAAAGCCTGCCCGCCCGTCGACGGCTGGCCTTGGCCCCCCTGCTGGGGGACTGGCAGCAAAGCCGCTATCCACTGCTCGCTGAAAAAAACCTCACCGTGCAGGGGCCGCAGGAGGAAACCCTCTGGGTGGAGCCGGAAACCCTGCAATTGGCCCTGTTCAACCTGCTCGACAACGCCCTGCGTTTTGCCGAACCGGGCTCTACCTTGAGTGTCACCGTCACTGATGCCGGCGGGGAACAATGCCTGGCGGTAACCAACCGGGGCCCGACTATTCCCGACTACGCGCTGGCGCGGGTCAGTGAACGCTTCTATTCCCTGCCCGCCCCGGGCCGGGAAAAAAGCTCCGGCCTGGGCCTGGCCATGGTGCGGGAAATCGCCGCTCTCCATGGGGGGCGTCTGTCGGTGGGAAACACCGGTGACGGTGTGTGCGCCAGCCTGGTTCTGCCGGCGGGTTAAGGACCTCTGATTAACGTCATTCCGGCGCAAGCCGGAATCCAGAATCCACGGTTTCTCTGGGCTCCGGCTTACGCCGGAGTGACGAAATGCATTTATTCAGCGATTGCTTAATAGTTTCCCCGACTATCCACCACTTCCCCACACAATCCCCATAAAACCCCCAAACCGACCCGCCATGCTGGGACCTCGCGAACAACCCCGTTAGAAGAAGGGAGAGGAACCCCATGCGTCAGACACTGTTTTTAAAACTGCTCACCATCGCCGGCCTCATGCTGTTGCTGGTGGTGCCCCTGTTGATGATCCAGGGCAAGGTTGCCGAGCGCAGCAACGAGGCCCGGCAGGTGAAATACCAGATCGCCCGGCAAGTCAGCGGCGAACAGACCCTCAGTGGCCCCCTGGTGGTGGTGCCCCGGGTGCGCGAACAACTGGTGGAGCGCGGAGACTGCCGGCGCCAGGAGCGCTGCGCGACGGTGGAGCAGCGCTCGGTGCTGGAAAGCCAGATTCCCGACACCCTGAGCGTGGACGGCCAGTTGCAGACCGAAATGCGCTACCGGGGCATCTACGGCACCCCGGTCTATCGCAGCCTGCTCACTCTGGAAGCGGTGTTCCCCGCCAACTGGCAGGCGGTGGACGAGCCGGAGCAGGTGGTATCGTCCCGGCCGCCCCTGCTAATCATGCGCATCAGTGACCTGCGAGGCCTGGTGGAACGGCCCCAGATTCTGGTCAATGACACGCCCCTGCCACTGGTGGAAACCGAACAACTGCCGCAAGCACTGGGAGATTCCGTGATTGCGGTGCAGTTGCCGGCGGACCTGACCGGCGCCTTTACCGTCAAGGTGCGGCTCAACCTGAACGGCACCGACTCCCTGGCGCTGTTGCCCCTGGCCAAGGAGACTCGCCTGGGGCTGCGCGCCGACTGGCCCCATCCCAGCTTTGAAGGACTGGTGCTGCCGGTGGACCGGGAGATCAGTGCGGAAGGCTTTACCAGCCAGTGGCGCACCAACAGCCTGGCCGCCGCCAGCGCCATCCATTGCGCCCGCAACGGCCAGGCCTGCGACGACGCCGGCCAGGCCATGCGGGTGCGGCTGGTGCAGCCGGTCACCGGCCTGTTATCCAGCGAAAGAGCCCTGAAATACAGCTTTCTGATTGTCGGCCTCACCTTCGCCGCCTTCTTCCTGTTCGAGGTGCTGCGCCGCTATCCGTTGCACGCCATGCAGTACCTGCTGGTTGGGCTGGCACTGGCCATGTTCTACCTGTTGCTGGTGGCCCTCAGCGAGCATATCGATTTCGTACTGGCCTACCTGTCGGCGGCATTGGCCTGCTGCGGCCTGATCGGCGTCTACCTGATGGCGGTGCTGCGCTCGGCCCGGGCCGGCTGGGGGTTTGCCGGCAGCCTGCTGCTGGTACTCGGGCTGATCTACGGCATCCTGATGGCGGAAGACTATGCATTGTTGTTGGGGGCTTTGCTGTTGTTCGCGGCCCTGGCGGCAGTCATGCTGGTGACCCGAAGACTGGACTGGTACGCCTTCTCGGTACGCAGCACAGGCAAGACCGCGTCGGACCCTGCCGGATGAAAACCCTTTAGAAACGGCGAACGAGGCGGCCGCCTGCCGCCGCCCCCAACGTCCGGCCCGGCTGTGTATACCGCCGAAGCGGGATAAGACTCAAAGAATTTTCCGGGTAAGAGTTATGCCTAAATTAACAACTGCGATATCTACGAGTTTTTTCCTATTTATTTTATGGGTTATTTACCTTGCCAATAATGGCAGTGACAGCTTGTTTTTCGATTTTGTAAAGTCCATTCCCTACGGAGACAAGATCGGGCATTTTTTCCTCTTTGGCACACTAACCTTGACTGTCGTTGTCGCCTCCCGATTTCGCTCATTTACTGTTGGTTGGCTAAATATCTATTATGGTGGAGTTCTGGTTGCACTATTTGTTCTGGGTGAAGAAATCAGTCAAGCGTTTATACCATTTCGAACTTTTGATTTGGCAGATCTAACCGCAGATACTCTCGGCATATTAATGGCAATTGGTGCCGCCTATTTAACCAGGAAATATTTAATAAAAATCTATGACAAGGATTCCGTAAGTTGATCCGCTTATCCTGGTACCTCTAGAACTGCCTTAATAACGCTGCTGCCAATATGCCGGCAGCGATTGCTGGTAACGGCTTTTTCAACAACAGCATAATGGTTGCCGTGGTCAACAACGCCAAACGAGCTCCGTTATCACCTGCAACCGCCATAGGTGCCAGGAGTGCTACCAGCACAGAGCCGGACATGGCCTGAATAAACTGTTTTACCCGGTAGCTGATCGGTACGAAAGACATCACATAGATGCCACCCCAGCGGGTTGCGAGTGTCACGACCGCCATGGACAGAACGATGGCCAGGGTGCCCACTCCCGCCGTTTCAACGTTCATTTTCCTGATTCCCCCCAATCGTTCCAGCAACGCCGCCTGCCAGTGCTCCCACAATCACGTGGCTGTTTTCCGGCAGGTACCAGTAAGCCAGCAGTGATGCGATAGCTGCGATGGTCCAGATGACCAACACCTGCAGGTTCTTTTCTCCACCGACCACCATGGCAAGCAGAAAACACCCCATGACCATATCCAGTCCAAGACTCTTGGGGTCACTCACAGCGTTACCAAAATAGATTCCCAGCCAGGTGCCGAACACCCAAAAGGACCATAGGGCCAGACCACCACCAAGCAACAGTCCCAGCCCTGGCTGCCCACGGCTGAAGACTTGCATGGACATCGCCCAATTGGCATCAGATGCGACAAGCATCACTCCATAACGTCTTGCCGGTGGCAGGTGGCGTAGCCAGGGATATAGTGTCGCGCCCATGAGCAGGTGCCGTGCATTGATCGCAAACACCGTAATCATCATGGTGAAAAACGGTATCTGTGGCCCCCACAGATCCAGAGCGGCAAACTGGGCAGCACCGGCAAAGACCAGCGTACTCATGACAACAATCATTGAGTCGCTCAGCCCAGCCTGTGTCGCAGCCAGGCCAAAGGCGGCGCCGAATGCGATCACAAAGACAGAAATTGGAGCCAACTGCTTGAAACCGGCCCAAACCAGCGGTTTGTTAAGTTGGTGCAGCTCCATATCGGTGCTTTCCATTTCCTGCTCCTCTGATTTTCACGCTTCATTCGGCACAATGCAGTGGGCGCGGCTTTGAGAAAAGCGCATAATTCGGGTATGAGCTATTCGATAAACTGATAGTTGAGTTACGCCGATGACGAACCAGGATATCCAGATGGACTGGCTCAAATGCTTTGTTGCGGTGGTGGATGCAGGCTCGCTGTCCGCGGCTGCTCCGGAGGTACATCGCTCTCAGTCCGCCGTAAGTATGCAACTGAAAAAGCTGGAATCCGCCCTGGGCTGCCGGCTTCTTGTGCGAGGCCCACGTCAACATCAGCTCACACCCGAAGGGCAGCGATTGTTAGGGTATGCCCGCCGAATACTCGACCTGCATGCCGAAACTCAGGCTGCGTTTCATGGCAAAGAGTTGACAGGTCGTATTCGCCTCGGCGTTCCGGATGACTATGCAGCCAAGTACCTTACCCCTGCGCTGAAACGCTTTGCGCCACATCATGGCTCAGTGGAAATTGAATTGAACTGCGAACAATCGACCTCTTTGATTCCCCGTGTTGAGCGTGGTGATCTGGATCTGGCACTGGTCTCAAGGGATCACCCTCGGCACGGAACGTTATTATTCCACGAACCAATGGTCTGGGTAGGATCCCCTCAATTCCAGATATGGAGACGAGACCCATTACCCATAGCCGTCTATGAGAGCACCAGCCTTGCAAGACGCAGCGCAATCAACTCGCTGGCCTTACAGGGTCGTCGGTATCGGTTGGTTTACAACAGTTCCAGTCTCGCGGGGCAGATTGCAGCCGTTGAAAGTGGCCTTGCCGTTGCCGTATTGACCCAGTGCAGCGCTCCATCCCATCTGGAAATCCTCGGCAGCGACCATGGCCTGGGGCCGCTTGAACCCATGGAGGTGTCGGTCTATCGAAGTAAAGCTTCGCAGGGTTCCGAGGCCGTAGACAGCCTCCACAGACTGTTGGTCAAAACGCTCAGAATTTCGGCGACATCCTAAAAGCGCTTAAAAGTACTGCGAAAGGTTTTGCCATCGTTGTAACCAACTCTGGGCAACCAGGGATATCTCAAAAGCCGCCGGCCATGCGCTGCCGCCAATGAGAACACAACCTCTTCATAAATCAGGATGTAGACATTCATCAGCGTCGTATGCCCCTCCACCTCTTTCACTCCGAAAGATCATACGCGGAAGATATGGCACAAAATCACCCTCTCAATGTCATTTGGCCGCATCGCTCGCAAGGACGGGAAAAACCATACTGCCCCCCGAACACTACAAACAAAGCTCGTTATGAACCGGTTAGGTTGCACAGCCTGAAGATCATCCACACTGACTCGAAGGAGCATTCAATGGCACGTATGGTAGTCATTTACAAAACACCGAAAGATCCCGCTGCGTTTGATAAACACTACTTCAGTGTCACCGTCCCACTGGCCAAACAATTGCCCGGCCTCAAGAGGTATGAGGTCAGCGAGGGCCCTATAGTTGCCATGGCAGGTGCTACTGATCCTTACCTTGTTGCAACTTTGCACTTTGACTCTCTGGCTGAGATCAAAGAGGCATTTATAACTGAGTGCGGACGCGCTTGCGCGGCGGATCGCCGAATTCTGGCGCCTGACGATAAGGACGTGCAAATGTTCCTATTCGACGATCAGGCTGCAACCTAGCGTAGAGTTTTGCTCTTGATAGAACTTATTAACCCGGGTTTCGCAGTTCAAACCTGGGAGCCGAAGAGGGTAGCCCCTTGCGGGACACGGGCTGGGCGCCCCCCTTAAATACATCCCTGTACGCTCTCCACGGCCATCCATGACCGCAAACAAAACGGCAGGATTGCGTTTTGGACGCCGAAGGCGCCCGAAGGGCCAGGGCCATGGATGGCCCGGAGTCACCGTCTCGCGAAGGGCTATCCTCTCTGTGTCACTCTACAAGCTTTGCCCACCCGAAATTATAAGTTCCAAACAACGTGCAACACTACGATGAACAGGAATGGCAAAGCGCACTGGGTGCTTTTCGAATCAGGGAGGAGATTACCATCAACGGCCGACGTAAAGCGCACGCGGGCGGATCAGTCGCGGGTCCCTGTTGAACTCGTGGAAGTGTGAGATCCAGCCGAACACACGGCTGCAGGCAAACAGGGAGGTGAAGTATCGCTCCGGAATGCCCAGCGCCAGGTAGACGGCGCCTTTGTAGAATTCCAGGTTCGCATGGATTTCCTTCCCCTTGGCACTGAAGACATCCTGGCAGGTGTCCTCAACCGCTACCAGGGTTTCCATCAGCAGCTGCCATTCGGTGCCTTCGCAGAACTGGCGGGCCATGGGTTTGAGAATGGCGGCGCGGGGGTCGAGGCGTTTGTATTCGCGGTGGCCCATGCCCATGATCTTGACCTTGTTGGCCAGGGCGTCGCGCACCCATTCGTCAGCTTTCTCGGGGCTGCCGATCTCGCGCGCCATCATCACCGCCGCTTCGTCGGCACCGCCGTGCAACGGGCCGGACAGAGCCCCCAGGCTGCCGGCGACGCTGGCGGACAGGCTGGCGCCAGTGCTGGCGATAACCCGTCCGGCGAAGGTGCCGGCGTTGAAGCTGTGGTCCAGCTGCAGGATCTGGGTGGCGTTGATGGCCTGCAGGGCCTGTTCACCGGGCGCGGCGCCGTTGATACCGTAGAGCAGTTTTTCCAGGAAACCCAGACCGGCGGGTACGGCGAAGACGTCGCCGCTCTGGCTCAGGTTGTGCCATACCCGGACGGCGGCATTGATGCGGGCGGCCAGGACCATGCCGGGCACCCACTGCCCGTCCAGCCACGCCGGCGGTTGTTGGGCCGGGGTCAGGTCGGCGATGGGTGCCAGGGCCTGTAGCACCGCCATCGGGTGGATGTCGCGGGGCAGTTGTTCCAGCACCCCGGCCTCGACTGCGCTCAGCTCGGATTCGTCAGCCAGCCAGCGGTCCAGTTCCCGGCACTGCTCCGCATCCAGCCACTCACCGGTCATCAGCCAGTTGATCACGGCGGGGAAGTCCCGCTCAACCAGCGCCTCTATGGGCTCGCCGCGATAGGTCAGGCGGCCGATATCGCCTTCCACGTTGGACAGTTCCGTCTCACCTACGACAACGCCTTCCAAACCTGCGTTGATTTCCTCGGTCATGACAATCTCCTCACACTGTGTTTGTGATGGCGCTATTAAAATGCGAGGGTCGCTGTTAATCTAATTAAACTTTATAAACGAACGATTAGCAGGGCTTATCATGCGTCTGGAAAGCAGTGAAATGCGTATCTTCCACTCCGTGGCCCGCTCCGGTGGCTTTCGGGCCGCGGCCCAGGAGCTCCATCTCACCCAGTCGGCGGTCAGCCAGGCCGTCAAGCAACTGGAAGTGAAGCTGAACCAGCCGCTGTTGATCCGCGACCGGCCCGTGCGCCTGACCCAGGCGGGCCGCCGCCTCTACCGCTACGTGGACGACCAGTTACAGCAGGAGCAGGCGGTGCTGGGAGACCTGTCGCGGCTGGCGCGCGGCCTGGACCAGCAATTGAGCGTGGCCATCGACAGCACCAACAACCGGTTCGCCGGGGCGAATCTGATCCACACCTTTATCGGCCGCTGGCCGGAGGCCCGGCTGCGGCTGGTCGAGCAGCCATCACGCGCCATCGTGCAAGCGGTGATGAGCGGTGAGGTTGAACTGGGGCTCGGCCCCTTCCAGACACGGATGGACCGCTTCAGTACCGCCCCGCTGTACAACGAACACCGCCTGCTGATGATCAGCCCGGAGCACCCGCTCCACCGCGTCGAGATGACCGCCAAGGATCTGCAACGCATCCCCCTGGTGGTGTCCTCCCTGGACGAGCCGGACCAACGGCCCTACCAGGAAAAGCTGCGCGATAACTTCCGCATGATCTGGCAGATCAGCAGCCTGAACGTGCGCCTGAACCTTATCGACCGGGGCCTGGCCGTGGGCTACATCAGCACGGAAGTGACACGGCAGTTGTCGCACATCCAGCATTTCCGCGCGCTGAATGAATTCGACTTTGCCCGTATCGAACGCCAGGTGGGTTTGTTTTATCGCAAGGACCGGGATTTGAGCCCGGTAGCCCAGGATTTTATTGAGGTATGCCGGCGCTACTGGGTCGACGGGCCCGGTCACTCCAGCCGGAGCGAATGATGAGGCAGAACAGGAAGAGGTCGAAACGTACTACTTTATCTTTAGGCTTGACGGGCTGGGCTATGAAAGCATTCTTGCTAAAAGTATCTATTAGCTATAAGCCTGGAGACCCCGGCCTTCAGGTTGCCTACAACAAAGCCCTGCCAGAGGATGTGATTCGCAAGATTGCCAAGTGTCGTCTCCGGGATTTACGTGAGTATAAAGACGACGCTTTTCAACCCCGGCGTAGCATTTTGCGCAAATTTGTGGCGCACAACTTTGTAAGCAAGGAGGAGGCGCCGAATGCAACCTTCCACAATTCAACGCAAGCCGCGAAGTAAAGCTCTGGCGAACCATCGAAAGGCCGAACACAAAGAAAACGCCTCCAATCTTTCCAGGCCAAATAGACTTTGGTCGCACATCGCTATGGACAAGCGGAGCTTAATCGATAGTGGCGATCAGGGCAGGCGACTGCCTGAGATGGAAAGCGGGAAAATTGCGGAACTCCCAGGTGTTAATCAATCCGCAACTTTCGATCCGGCCGCAGGCGCCCTTGTGCAAGCCAAGCTCGTTGTTGGTGGCGCAAACGACAGCTACGAACAGGAAGCCGATCACGTTGCCGACAGGGTAATGCGAATGCCGGAACCTCAACAAGAGGAGGAGACACCGGACATTCAACGCAAGGCGGAACCATCGACGGTGCAAAGGCTGTGCGCTGAATGCTCGGACGAGCTGCAACAGCAGCCGAATGAAGATGAAGGCGATGTAATACAGCGTCAAACTCCGGAAACGGAGGGCGAAACGCTGCAACTGAAGAAAAAGAACTCGACAGCGACGACCGCTGCCTCCAGCAACGTTACCGCACAAATTAACAACATAAAGGGAGGGGGCCGCCCGTTATCCGATTCGGTACGAGGCTTTTTTGAACCACGGTTTGGTCGCGATTTCAGTCAAGTTCGGGTTCATACGGATTCCAACGCTGGAAATGTTGCACACTCCCTGCACGCCCGCGCCTTTACCTCAGGACAGGATGTCGTGTTTGGAGCTGGACAATATTCTCCGGAAACGAGCGATGGAAGGCACCTACTCGCCCATGAGCTGACTCACGTAGTGCAACAAAGCACCGGTGCCAGCGGTCCACAACCATTTATTCAGCGACGCCGCTGTACCAGCAGCGATGCGCCCGACACGATCATTGACGACCATACCGTTAACCCGGCCAGCATCAATGCACCGGGAGATGCGGTCGATTTCGGGGTCCGCTTTAACTGTGAAGTTCGCGGGTTTCGGTCCGACCTCGAAGACAGTAGTGGGAACTCACTCAACCTGGCGACCTATCCTCCTCAATCATCATTTCCAAGAGATAGCTATACAAGAAACTGGGACGGAAAGCGGGGCTATTCCCATGTAGGCACTTATATGGTGGATGACGGATCATATCGCCATCGCCTGGATAGCGTTCTTTATGCATACCGCTACAATTCCACCACACGGAAAAGTGAAAACCTTTACGCGACCGGTAGCGGCCTGGTTTCTCCCAATGTTCAGGTATCGACTCGTGCCGGTGCCTTCAGCAATTACCGCAGTAATCACTACAGTAGCGCAAACGTCGAAACCGTGGCCCGAATCATCCGCTCCGAAATGGGCGTCGGCAACGAATCTGAACAACGCGCTATTGCCTGGGCGGTTCGCAACCAAATGGTGCGCCTCAACACCCGAGATGCAACTGCGGCGCGGGACCATTTTTCTGACGCCCACGGCCAGGCCGCCACTGATGACACGCGCCAGATTGCCCAAGAGGTCCTTGCCGTTGATATGGGGCACGACACCACGAACGGTGCCATCAAATGGTTTTCACCAAGGAGCATGCCATCGGAAGGCGGAAGCTGTAGCGGATACGACTGCGGCGGTGGTTTAATTACGGTTACCGATGACAGTGGAACGAATCACCGAAAGTTTGCCCCAACTTTCCATCGCCATATGGACAATGTTTCAGTAGGCGGTGCACGTGACTGGTACGTCCGGTTCTACAAGCTGCGCGGATAGAGTGTGCTGGCTGGTTTTAGTAGCGTCGCGCACAATGACTGATCCTTTTATTGCCCAGGTGGCTTTTGGCATTTCTTTTCTAGCTTACTCCGACGCTTCACGCCTCCGCGGGATATCCAATACCGCGCACTTCGCGCGCAAGTATTGCGGAAAATTTTCAAAATTATTATGAATGTAGATTTAAAGATCTATAAAGTAGGTATGATTTACAAAAAGAAGCTTGGAGCGAAGCCAGTTGCAGAGGCATATAACGAGTCCTCCAAAAGGTCTTCGTGTACTGGATTTGCAATAAATTGCGCGTTTTTTTATGGTTTTGGGGAGGTTAAGGATACATGAGATTTACTAAATACCATGCTCTGGGTAATGATTATTTAGTAGTAGATCCTAAAGACTTGGGCCACGAAATCACTGCCTCCGAAGTTAGGATGATGTGTGATCGCCACTACGGGATAGGGGCAGACGGCATACTCTACGGGCCTTTGAAGAGCCAGAGCAGCGATTTCGCGCTTAGGATTTTCAATCCTGATGCCAGTGAAGCTGAAAAAAGTGGGAATGGCCTAAGGATATTTTGCAGGTATCTGTGGGATTCTGGCTTGGTAGGCGAGGACGAATTTTCAGTAGAAACTAAAGGTGGAGATGTCCGCGCGACCATTCACGACCTCGGCCATCTAGTCTCAATCGAAATGGGTGAGGTAAGATTTAGTCACAGCATTGAGAAGTTTCAAAGTCCTAGATCTGAAACTATAAACATCGCTGGAAGATTTTTCGAGTTTTATCGAGCCAGTGTGGGAAATCCTCACTGCGTGATCCTTGTGGATAAGCTGGCGCCCGCATTGGCTATAGAATATGGCCCTGTTATTGAGAACAATGAGAAGTTTGACAATCGGACAAACGTGCAGTTTATGAAGGTTATTGATAGAAACAAGATTCAGATTGAGATTTGGGAGCGTGGAGCGGGATATACGTTCGCTTCAGGTAGCAGCAGTACAGCTGCAGCAGCCGTTGCTTTCGGACTTGGTTTATGTGGTTCAAAAGTTTCGGTAAACATGCCCGGTGGAGTTATCGAAGTGGCGTTCAGAGAAGGCTTCTCTGCGAAAATGAAAGGAGCAGTATGCAAGATAGGTGAAGGACACGTAGCCGATGAAGCTCTGCAAGCCTTTGATGAACTCCGCGCACAAAAGACGGGCGGCGTTGGTGTTCCTGATTGATGAACCGGTCCGAACCCATGATCAGCAGCGACACCGCTCCCGCCATCCTCATTACCATCCCGCTCAGCCACTACTGCGAGAAGGCGCGATGGGCGCTCGACCGGGTCGCGCTGCCGTACCGGGAAGAGCCGCACGCGCCCCTGCTCCACCGACTTGCGACGAAACGCAATGACGGCGGCACCGTACCGGTGCTGGTACATGGAAGCAATCGTTTCATTGATTCCACCGATATCCTCGTGCATGCGGATGCGATCTGCGGTGGCGACCTGCTGTACCCGCGCGATGCCGCGCTTCGGCGCGACGTTGACAGGCTTGAGCAGTATTTCGACACGGAGCTTGGCCCGCATACGCGGCATTGGGCCTACGCCCAGTTGCTCCCGCAAGCGAAGCTGGTTCGCTCGGCATGGTCGCAGGGCGTACCGCGGCTTGAGGCGTACTTGCTTCCAGTGATCACTCCGCTCGCGCGCCGCCTGGTCCGCGCGGCGTATAAGATCACGCCGGAAAGCGCGCAGCACTCACTTGAGCGTGTGCGGGGCGTTTTTCGGCAAGTGAACGAACGCCTGAGTAACGGGCGCTGGTTTCTGGCTGGCGATCGCTTTACCGCCGCCGACCTGACTTTTGCGGCACTCGCGGCGCCGGTGCTGTTTCCTGCCGAATACCGTGCTGTCCATCCCGCACTCGACACTGTACCCGCCGAAATGCGCGAAGAGGTCTTGCGCCTGCGGAACACCGACGCCGGACGGTTTGCGCTACGGATGTTCTCGCAGGAACGTTGCAGTTCATCCGCCGCGTATCAGTCTCAAGTTCTATGAAAGCGAGATCCACCATAGTACTTGCGAATCGTAGTCGTGGCGATCTCGGCAGGAGCCATATCTGCTTCGGCATCGACGACGGTCGCTTTGACGAAAAGTGTGTAGGCTTTGCCCAGGGTTCGGCAACCACGATCACAACTGCCGACTTCAACAACGATGGCGCTCTCGATTTGGCCGTGCCCCATCGGGACGAAGGACAGAGCTACATCTATCTCAACGACACGCAGGGTGGTTTTGAGGAACGTCGCCCGTTTGGCCCGCCCGATGCTGAGATTCGGAGTGCCAAGGCAGCGGACCTTGACGGGATCAGCTGCTAGACCTGGTCGTGATTGATGAAAGTACCGGTCCGGCCATCCTCTGGGGCCGGGCTGACGGGACCTACTCCCCGGCAGAGCGGCTCGGAGCCTCTCAGGCGACGCCGTACGCGATAGCCATAGCCGACCTGGATCAAAACGACCGTACGGATGTGATCGTGGGATATGTCGAATCGCGACCGACCGTATACTTCAACGACGGTCCGGAAGCTTTTACGCCGATACCATTCGGCGAGGGCGAGGGCGTTGCGTACGGTTTCGCGGTCGCGGACCTTGATGAGGATGGCTTGCTGGACATCGCCATGGCCCGCTCCGGAGCCAATAACATGCTATATTTTGGCGCTTCTCCGAACCGGGACCAGCGCTGACGCCCCGGGAGAACAGGATGAATGGGAATAGCGTGTTTCGAGATTCGAGCTGACGTCCCAGCCTCTGCAGTACAATTTTACCGGGAGGTTTTTGGCTGGGGTTTTACGAAGCAGGAAGAATTACCCATTCCGTATTGGCGCATCGAAACGGATGGCATACGCAGAGCTCTGCTCAAACGCCCCGCGCCAACCCCTTCATCAGGACAAGGCACGAACGCCTATGTTTGTTCCGTTGAGGTCGATGGCCTCGATGCCGTGGCAGAGAAAATAATCGAAAATGGCGGCCAGTTGGCTCTGGAGAAATTTGCAGTTCCGGGTGTCTGCTGGCAGGGTTACTTTATAGATCCCGAGGGCAATACATTTGGCCTGTTTCAGCCTGATTGCGGCGCGAAGTAGTCGCATCCCCCGCCCCCCAACATACCGAAGCGCTATCCGCCACCTTTCCCTGGTTCTGGTGATTGCAACCGCATTCTCACCTGGCAAAATAGCTCTAAAAAAGTTGCTCTTATCGTTAAAACATCCTCATATTTGGCCAAAGTTTAGGTCAACCTCTTAGAGCGCTACCAGTCTTTACAATATTATTTATATGATTTAATGTTAGCAGTTAAACGTTTATCCATAAAAATCGGCATCATCAGAGCTGAAATAACATGAATAGAAATACCCTTCGCAACCTGCTCGCTGTGCTCCCCCTTCTCTTAATCACCAGTAGCTGTGCAACGCGAAGCCATCAATCTGTGCAACCCCTGCCCGCCCCAACGGAGGTGTTGGAACAGTTGGCCCGCGTCAACGATTACTGGCAGACCCAAAATCCGGAACCGGGTTGGGCATTCTGGGAACATGCGGCCTACCATACCGGCAACATGGAGGCCTACTTCGTCAGCGGCAACCAAGCCTATCTGGACTATTCCCTGCGTTGGGGTGAGCGCAATCAGTGGATGGGAGCCAAATCGAATAACCGGGCGGAGTGGAAATACAGCTACGGCGAAACCGATGAACATGTTTTATTCGGCGACTGGCAAATTTGTTTTCAAACCTATATTGATCTTTATCAAATTACCGGCGACAGACAGAAAATCGCCCGCGCATTGGAAGTCATGGAATATCAAATGGCCACCGATGCGGTTGACTATTGGTGGTGGGCCGACGGCCTCTACATGGTGATGCCGGTAATGACAAAACTGTATCAAGTGACCGGCGACGAAATCTACCTGGAAAAATTACACGAGTACTTCACTTACGCCAAAAGCATTATGTACGACGAAGAAACCGGTCTGTTTTTTCGCGATGCTAAATATGTTTACCCCGCGCATAAAAGTTTAAACGGCCGCAAAGACTTTTGGGCTCGGGGAGACGGCTGGGTATTTGCCGGCCTGGCAAAAGTCCTGGCCGATTTACCCAAAGATAACAAACATCGCGACGAATATATTGCCATTTATCAAAAAATGGCCGCCACCCTGTCTGGCGCACAGCAACCCGGCGGCTACTGGACGCGCAGCCTGCTTGACCCGGAACACGCACCCGGCTACGAAACCAGCGGCACTGCATTTTTTACCTACGGATACTTATGGGGCATAAATAACGGCTATCTCGATAAAAAAACTTATCTGCCTGTTGTGTCGAAGTCCTGGGGATACCTTACCGAAACAGCACTCCAGGAAAACGGAAAACTTGGCTACGTTCAGCCAATTGGCGAAAGGGCCATTCCCGGTCAAGTGGTAGATGCAGAATCCACCGCCAACTTTGGCGTCGGCGCTTTCCTGCTCGCGGCCTCGGAAATGTATCGTTTGGTAAAAGAATAACCGAGTTGAACCATGTAGCTCAGCCACCTTGGAAAAGTAGATGAATAGGACTCTAAAGTTCAGCTTTCACACATTGAGCGCCCTTGTGCTAGCGGCCTTGGTGAGTTTGGCAAATGCCCAACCCCCTCCTCAGGACAATATATTCATAATCGACCAACCGAACTACCAACTCAGTCCCCACACGGGCATGACCAGAAAGCACTGGGAAGATGCTGCGCTATACTTACTGGAGGGCGCCTTTAGTCATATCGACAATATTGATAACCCAATGTTGTTTCCGAGCCATCCCAGCGCCACCCGCCCTGTAAGAGATCCGGTTTCAGTCACTGCAAAATTGGAAGGTCTCTCGCGTACGCTATTCGATGCCAGTGTCCTGCTCAAGCAGAATCCCGATCTGAAAATTAATGGTATAAGACTCGCAGACTACTATCGTCACCATCTCGTTGAGTTAACCAACCCGAAAAGCAGTACCTACATACCCCCGCGCGCCAAAGATGGTGGGCCGAGCCAAAACTTGGTGGAGTTTGGAGCGGTAGCGATATCCCTGTTCGTCGCGCCCGAAGTACTCTGGGACCCGCTCACAAAGGCGCAACAAGATGCACTCGCCGCCACCATGATCAGCTATGGAGACGGGCCGACGGTACCCTCCAACTGGAAATTTTTTAATATCTATGTTCTGAGCTTCTTTAAATCCCAGGGCTATGAGGTCAACGACGCGCTGCTGGTCGAGTATTTACAAGCATCGCTCGCACACTATCGCGGCGATGGTTGGTACAACGACAATCCGGCGTACGACTACTACAGCATGTGGGCTTTTCAGATGTACGGTATTCTGTGGACCGAATTTTTCGGCAAACAGCACTACCCTGAAATTGCCAAACAGTTTCTCGTCAATTTTCGTGACCTCAACGGCAATTATCCCTACCTGTTCAGCCGCAGCGGCGAGATGATCATGTGGGGACGCAGTATCGCCTATCGCTTTGCAAGCATTACACCTTTCCCGCTAATGGGTTTGAACGATGACCCGGAAATCAACTACGGCTGGATGCGCCGTATTGCCTCGGGCAACCTGCTGCAATTTTTACAGAATCCGCAATTCCTACATGAGCGCGTACCCACCCTGGGATTCTATGGCGCCTATGAACCTGCCGTGCAAGCCTACAGCGTACGCGGCAGCACCTACTGGTCGCTTAAAGCATTTATGGCGTTACTCATACCTGAAGATAACGCATTCTGGACTGCCAAAGAAAATGAAGGCCCTTGGGAAGGGCAGCTAGCCAAGAATACTGTGCACAACAGGTTTCAAAAGGGCTCAGAGATTCTCATCACTAACTACCCAAGTATCGGCGCATCGGAAGTGAGAGCGTGGTGTCATGTAGCGGTTATCGACAACTGGGAGGCCTTCCGCGGCAGCGAAAACTACAACCGCCTGGCCTATAACAGCGCCTTTCCCTGGCAGGCCGATGGCGCGAATGGCGAAGTAGCCATGAACTACGTCATCAAAAATAAGAAAGATGAGTGGGAAGCTCTGCGTCTGTTTGAATTCAATCAATATAGCGACGGCGTTTACTACCGCAGCGCCGTGCTGGAAACCGACGAAAAGGTGCGCCTCAATCTTGCGGACATACCACTACCAAATGGAATTTTACGCGTAGACGAGAACCTCAGTACAACCCCGACGGAGTTTCGCTTGGGGCACTATGCATTGCCAAGACTCGACAAAGACATTCGTAAAAGCCTGCGCAAAGTGAGAGGACACGATGCGCAAATTATCGACAACGGCGCTTACCAACTGGCAATGGTTCCGCTGCTCGGCTGGGAGAATATGACGACCCTGAGCACCAGGGGGCTGCACCCGGTCAGTGATGAAAGTGCGGTAATCAACCTTTCACACAAGCTTGCTGGAAGCAAAGAACAACCTGCTATCTACGCCACGCTAATGCTCTGGAAAAAATCCGGTGAAAAATGGACCGATGAAGAGCTGCTTCCTGTGAAGGGCATTAGCCGCTCCAAAAAAGATAACAGTATTGTTGTTACGTTTAATGATGGCGGCCAGAAGATCCTGAAAAATAGATCGCGTCGAGCTATTTGATGGCAATCTGGCCGCAGTTCCGGTTAAACCGGTAATTCATCACCGTAGCTGGCGGCCAGGGCGCAGGGCACAGAGTCCACTTGTTGCAGCAGGGGCCTGATGCGCTCCAGGTGATCGGTAAATCCGGGATAATCCGCCCACTGCCGCTGGCTGGAGCGGCTGGTAAAGAAGGTGACTACGGTAACGCTACTGTCATCGAGCGCGCGGTACAGTTGGTTGCCCAGCCAGCCGTACTGCTTTGCCGTATCCTGCATTTTCTCAGTCTCCGCCATTTGCAGCGTGATAAAGCGATCCATCATACCCGGCTTGGGAACAAAGCGGTTAACCAGGATATACGGGCTCTGGACTGCCAAGTTAGCGCTGCTTGAATCGTGATTTGACATGGATTCAATTCCTTCTGTCTGCTCCGCAGGTGTTTCCATTAGCACTTTCGGCGCTTGATCCCACCGACCGTGATTGCTTCAAAAACCTTGGAAATGGTCCCAGGAGTATAGCCCCACAGCCAACATATTCACCCCTCCTCTTTGCGAAGCCCACCGACCGGCCGCTTCGATAGAGAGGGCAGATCTGTTTATGGCGTGTACTCCTTCTCGCAGGATGTATGCTTCTGCAGTTTATAAAAAATCGTGTATTCATGTCGAATCATGCCACAGGGGAACGATTAAGAGCATCATCACCAACCGGGGAGATACCAAATGAGAAAAGTGATAGCTTTTGAGTTCCTTTCTGTAGATGGTTTCTATAGAGATGCGTTAGTGCGGTAGAGGGGAGGAAAACCTTCTCTTGTGTCATCTCTATGCGGCTGTCCATTGGCCAGCCGAGCTCCTGTGGTTACTGGGCGCCTATCCGGTAGTAGTCGAAATCCACGAATCCACCGGTTTTTTGGGTAGCGTAATTAAACAGCGCAAAACGATAACCCATAAAGTGGGGCAATGTATAAGACATCTTCAGGGGGGCGCCGATAGAGTCCCACTCGGTTCCATTCAGACTGTAGTAGAAGTGGGCAAGATCGGCTTGATCGCGAAAATCCATATCAATTTTCAAGTACACAGTTTTCTGATCGATGGGTAGCGCTCCCAGCTCCCGAACTTCCTCAGAGCTTCCCTCAACCATCACCAGCTCGTAGCCATCGTTGTTTCGCTTCACGCCCACATAGCCGTAGTTGGCTTGCAGGGCGCCCAGGCCGGCTACGTCGCCATCCTCCATATTCGTTACATCCAGCGCGACCTGAGCGGAGCTTTGCGGGCCAAAAGTCCGCTGCGTAAGGGTATTGCGGGTGTTAAGAAAATCTTCGTCCAGCCGGGCATTGGTCAGCCTGAGGTATCCGGGCCTCTCGGTGAGCGACCAGGCGCTATTGTCGGGGTTGTGATTCCATTGCCACTCCAGCCCCAGGGATTCGACCTGCCTTTCGCCAGCATTGAATTCGTCCGACGCCACAATGCCCTGCAAGCTGGTGCCTTTAACACTAAAACCCAGCTTCTTCGGGACTTTGCCGCCCTCCCCCAGTAAGGGCCAGCCGTCCTCCCAGGTTACCGGCACGAGGTAGGGTATGCGGCCAACCGCACCATTGTCCTTAAACAAGAATGCATACCAATCACCCTCTGGCGTATCGATAAAGCCACCCTGTGCGATACCTTGATGCTGCAGAACAACTCGGCCTTCATAAGGACCGGTGAGCTTGTCCGCGCGGTATACCAATTGGGTTCGCATACCGTCTCGCGGCCAGGTAATCAATGATACATAGTAGCGGCCGTTGATTTTTTGTACGTGGGAGCCCTCTGCATGCAGCATAATATCGTCGCCTGCAATGGCCGATGAGTCGGGTATCAACAGCTGGTTTATACCATTGGGTTTAACCGCCGAAGCATCTGCAGTCAGCTCAACAATACGAATATCACCTCGACTGTAGACCAGGAATACCCGGCCATCTTCAAAAAACAATGAGGAGTCGTGATAGAGCTCCGGCAATACCGATACAGTCCATGGCCCATTTTCAATATCGCGGGTTTTATAGATATAGGTTTTGTTGGTGTTGTTGGCAAAGGTGCTCACGTAGTAGACACCATCTACATAACGCAAGCTGCTTGCCCAGGAGCCACGGCCGTAAGAGTCCTGCCCTTCTTCCAGGTTCATTTCCGCTGAATCGGTGAGTGTCGTGTAGGCATAGTTCACCAGTTCCCAATTCATCAGGTCTTTGGACTTCATAATCGGCAGCCCGGGGTTCATGTGCATGGTGGTACTGCTCATGTAATAAGTATCATCCACACGCAGTACGGACGGATCGGGGACATCGGCCCAGATCACCGGATTGCGCGCTTCTGTAAGCCCGGGTACTTGCTGGTTTTCCGTTTGTTTTATTTCATCCTGTGGAGAGACTTGGCTCTCGCTGTTGCCCTGTTCGCATGCAGTCAAACAGGATGTGAGAGCAAATGTTACCAGGGTAAAGATAGAAGAACGCAATTTCATGGAAATCCCAGTTTATAAATCGTTATTGAGGGGAAGTGTTTATTGTAATCAGCTCAATAGGGCAAAACAATTGAAAGCAGATTGTGACTAAGTCATTATAGATAGTCAAAATTCGCATTCGGGAGCCAAAGTATTTACTCGCGCCGGCACTACCTTGTGCATGATTACAATGGTTTGATCAAGGGCAACACTGTATATTCTATCGCACGGAGCTGTGGTGGATGCGCTTCGCTTATCCACTCTGCATCCGGAGAAGATGGCTAAATTACGTTTACGGAGGGAGAGACGACGAACAGATCGCGGCCACTATGCGATACAGCAATTCCCAGGGAGAGTGGGCCAGGCTCCGCTGCAGCGTATGCGCAGCCAGCTGCGTGATGGGAACCGGGATTCGCTAGCTGTGATTGCAGAATGGGCACAAATCGACAGGAAAGCCGATTTGGACGCCGATGGCGCCCGCGAAGCGGGCGAGCACCAGGGATGTCGCGAGTCAACTGAGTGCAGCGACATGTCCATCTTACAGAGACCCGGTGCCACGACTATTCTGTTTACACCGCAACAGGAGAGTCCCTATGGCCATTAGTATTAAAAGAGTCTATGAAAAGCCGGAATCCGGAGAAGGAATGAGAATCCTGGTAGACCGCCTATGGCCCAGGGGCCTGTCGAAAGACAAGGCGGCTGTCGACCTTTGGCTAAAGGATATCGCTCCCTCCGATGAACTCCGGCGCTGGTACCAGCACGATCCGGAGAAGTGGCCCGAGTTCAAGAAGCGATATTTTTCCGAGCTCGACGATAACCGTGAAGCGGTCGATGAACTGGTCGATAACATAAAGTCCCGGAAAGCCGTATTCCTGTTCAGCTCGAAGGAAACTCGCTATAACAATGCCGCCGCGTTGAAAGAGTATATCGAGTCTGTCCTCTAGCGCATTTTTGATAGAGAAGTTCAACCTGTATGAAAATCAAAGTAGATGACCTGAACGGCCCGGAAGTGGCCGAGCTATTGAGCGAGCATCTGAGCGGCATGGCCCAGCATTCTCCCCCGGAAAGTATCCATGCGCTGGACCTGGAGGCATTGCGCCGGCCGGAAATCACTTTCTGGAGCGCCTGGGATGGCCCCGAGTTGATGGGCTGCGGGGCACTGAAGGCACTGGATACCCGGCATGCGGAAATAAAATCCATGCGCACCGCATCGGCCTACCTGAGAAAAGGTGTCGCACGGCAACTGCTGCAACATATACTCGACCAGGCCCGCAGTCGCGGCTACCGGCGCCTGAGCCTGGAAACAGGCTCAATGGCCGCCTTCGAACCGGCGAGAAGGCTCTACGCCAGTTTCGGATTTGAATACTGCGGACCCTTTGCCGATTACCGGGAAGATCCGAACAGTGTGTTTATGACCAGAGAACTGCAAACAACTGACGGCACATTCCGGCCCTGATCCCATCTTTGGCGGCGCGACCGACGAGTCTGTATACGCCGGCGGGCATATCCATCGTTGCGTAGCAGTCGCCACCAGCCGCGCTTCACCTTGCCGCAGGCAGATCTGCGCCCTGGACCCTGAGCAGGGGACCACTCTGGCAGTTCGAGTCACTCAGTGATACGGTCACAACCGTCCCGGCGGGTCACCGCGCCATCGGCGGCTATGTTTAATGCCCTTGCATTAATAGATTGACTTTCCTCCAAACAGCTATACACTGTCGGACAGCTAGAACACAAGCTACCTGTTTATTCTCTCCTGTTACGAAGTTATACCCATAATCCTCGTCCTTTAGTTAGTAACTCCCGCTTGTTTCCCGCTACACCCGCCATTTTCAATGGCACAACATTGTTATTGTTTTAGGAAATGATTGTGAGTAATACAACTACAGGAACCGTAAAGTGGTTCGACGAATCCAAGGGTTTTGGCTTTCTTGAGCAGGAATCAGGTCCCGACGTCTTTGCACACTTCAGTGCAATCGCCGATACCGGATTCAAGACCCTGGTCGAAGGCCAGAGAGTCGAGTTCACCGTAGCCAAGGGCCCCAAAGGCCTGCAGGCGGAAAATATTGTCGCACTCTAATTCATTGTGACATTCTCCCCCGGCTACCACTGGGGGAATTTTCACCCCTGAGGTGAAAATACGGAAAGGGCAAGGCCGGAAGGTCTTGCCCTTTTTTATTCTTCCCGCAGCCCCCATCCTTAATAATCCTATGCGATGGCCAGTAAAACCCAGTCACCAATATGTATCGGGAATTCCGCTCCGCTGAGAGGAGGGGGATGATTAACGCGAATAACGATTTTCAGTAACGGAGCATCCCGCTCCGCCCCAATCAGGTCACCCGACCCACCTCCTTCGCCACATCCGACATATCGCGATAGGTGTGGTCATGGAACTTCTCGATCACCCGCATCTCCTCATCGCTGGCTCTGCCCTGAGCATAGTTTTTCAACTCGTGGCTTGACGCGGGAAAATCCACGCCGGAGAAGAGGCTGGCAATCTTGGCAGCGGAGGGTGCGTTCATGGCCTCGGCGCCACCTTTCTTGCTGGGCTGATATTCGGGTTTTTCTTCGTGGCTGCGCATTTTGCCAAAGGCCCGAGCCACCTCGGCGGCGTCTCTATATCGCCTGTCCGGCAGGTCTTTGAGTATGCGTTTATCTCATCCTCTTCGGCCACGTCCACCAGCTCATCGCGCCGCTTGGGAAAAATCCACGCCTCCCAAAGCTTTCTCCAGGTCTGCCGCCGAGGGGGCTCGCGGAGGATGGGAGGTCATTTTATGGCGCTCGTAGCGGGATTTCTGGTCGAACGTTTCGCCACAGGTGTCGCAGCTGAACTGGGCCATTACCTCACCTCCCCGAGCGCTCTCTGGACCTCGGCCATATTGCGGAACGGGCCCTTCGGCAACTCTTCCAGCACCTCGACCACCTCGTCCGGGGCATCGAGGGACTTGGCGTACTGCACCAGGCCGTCATGATCCTTGGGAAAATCCACCCCTTTCAGGGAGCGGGCGATACCTGCGGCCGAACCGGTTTTGGTCGCCTTGGCGCCGCCCCGCCTGCCACCCTTGCCGCGATCACCCTCCGGAGATTTTGCTTCCACGTTGAATTGCGGTTTGGCAAATTTTCCCTTTTCCAGAGCATCGGTGGGCCAATCAGCAGATTTCAAACCCAGCTTTTTGAACAGGTTCGGCTTGCCGGTAATCTTTACATCGGACTTTTCCAAGGTGTCGTGTGCTCCGATCAATACCAGCTGTGCGCTCTCGTAATTCAGCAGCTTGGGATCGTCCACATCGATCCAGCGCTCGTCGGCAAACTTTTTCTGCAGTTTCTTGGGATAGGCGGGTTCCGATTCTGGAAAACCACGCACTTTGACTTCGGGATTGCGTACGGAGATCACGAAGCTCGCCTCCGGTAATATACCCAGTTCCTTCTGGGCCTTTCCCGGTTTGGAGGGACGGCTGAGCTTGTAACCCAACCGGGTGCTATCCTCCCGCTCGAACAGGGCATAGCGGCCTTCGCCGACCGGGACGGCTTCGCCCTGATCCTGCTTCCCCCGGGTTTTGGTTGTGTATTTGAGCGGCTTGAACTCTTCGCCGATTTTCTCCGGCTTGTCCGTCAGCTCATTCATCATCCATTCCCGGGTGGTGGAACGGGACTTGCCTTTTGCAATCTCGGGCAGGCGCTTCTTGCCCACGATGAATAGCCGGGCCTTCTCCTGTCCCTCGGGTACCAGAACGAGATGGAAGCGCTGGATGTCGTCGATACCCGTGACCTTCTCTTTATTCACCTTGGGACGATAAAAGAAGTAGATGTCGCCTTTTTCAATAAGCTCAGCCATGGGGGTTTCTCCTCATATCGCAGAGATTTACAGGGCTGGGCACGAGGCCAGCCATTGCCAGCAGTGTGCGGAGGCTGCCATCGATGCGCCGGGGAATTACGCTGCCGCAGCCGGTTGGACAGGCCGCATTTGGCCATGTCATCGCTATGACTGTATTTAACCCTAGCTCACTTCTGAATGACTAAACGGTCTATCGTTATGGCATCAAGAGAATTCGTATGGCGCCGTGTCTCTTCTTGACGAGAAGGGACGTCTGTCCAGGATGATGGCGTTTGCGGTACTGAGTTTGGAGCGCCAGTCACAGTTGGCCATACTGACCAGTATCCTGCAGTCCACTTTAGATCCGTCATTGACGCGGAAATATGGTGGCTCCGCTTTCGGCACCCTAATCTAGACGCTAGCCCGCATAGCAGCTATTGGACTAGGTAATCATCCAGTAGACAAAGGCCGGGCAGGAGGTTCAAACATGTTGCGCTGGGCAATCATTTTCTTTGTTGTTGCGATTATCGCCGCCTTTTTCGGCTTTGGTGGTGTCGCAACCGTCGCTACGGACGCGGCAAAAATCCTCTTCTTTATATTTATCATACTTTTTGTGCTGGCACTGATTTTCGGCCGCCGCGGTCCGCCGAAGTAGGATAAGCCGAGGCTCCCGGCGACAACCGGCCAACTGCCTGACTGGAGACTGCGGCGCCGCCGGGAGAGCACCGTCAACCGCAAAACAGGAAGGTCCGGGGCCGTGGTTAGGATTCGCTATGCCAAAGGGCCGGTTGTCTATCTCTACGATATCGACAACCTGAGAACCAGGAAGCGGCAACTGCTTTGGGGGGACTGGCTGCGCATAGTCGACGATATCGACGAAAAGTGGTCCAGGGTGCGCTGGGGCGGGGATACCTTTGCCATCAAAAAAGAGGACTATCAGCAGGAGCGGTTGCTGGAGATGATTTTCCTCGACGTGGGACAGGGAGATGGCTGCATCCTCACTACACCGCTGATCGGCACGCGAGAAAAAATCCTGATCATCGATGCCGGTATCAGCGACAACATGAAGGGCTACCTGGAGTACCGATTCCGGGATTTCAAGAACAAATTCCGCTTCCACGCCGCGGTGATCACCCATCCGGACAGCGACCACTACCGGGGTTTTCAGAAGGTTTTTGAAAACCCGCAGATCTCCTTCGAAAACGTTTACCACAACGGCCTGATGGAGCGCACCGGTCCCGACCTGCTGGGGCCGCTCGAAGGCGGTTTTCTCACCGATATCCGCCCCACTAAACTCTCCGCCCGTGCCTTATACGCCGACCCGGCGGTGCGCGGGGGCAAGTGGTATCCGGAACTGATCTGGACTGCACTGGAGAGCGAGCGCTTTGGCGATGTGGCCATGCTGTCCACCGCTCACGGAGAGAAAGAAGACGGCCGCAGTTGGATGCCCGGATTCTCCCCCTCGGACAACCCGGAGCTGAACATCGAGGTGCTGGGCCCGGTGGTGGAGAGAGCTCCCAACGGCAAACCCGGCCTGCGCGCCCTGCCCGCCACCATGGGCGGAACCGCGATGAACACCGCCAAGACCAAGAACGGCCACTCAGTACTGCTGCGCCTGCAATACAGGGGCTTCTCCATCCTGTTCGGCGGAGATCTCAATGTACCCGCAGAACACTTCCTGATGCGTCACTACGGCAACGGTGGCGCGGCCCCCACCACCCTGACCGAGACCCGGGCGATGATCGAGCGGGCCAGAGAGCGCTTTGGCGCGGACCTGATGAAATGCTGCCACCACGGCTCTTCCGATGTCACCGAGGAATTTCTCGAGGCCACGGCGCCCGCCGGCTATGTGGTCTCTTCCGGCGATGAGGAGAGCCACGTGCACCCGCGCCCCGACCTGCTCGGCCTGCTGGGCAAAAAGGGGCGGGGCGAGCGCCCGCTGATTCTCAGCACCGAACTGCAGCGTTCCACCCGCGAACACGAAGACCAGTCCCTGCGCCGGAAATTGGACGGGCTGGTGGAGAAAATCAAAAGAGAAGACGACCCGGCCAGGGAACAGGAATTGAAAAACCAGCGCAACGAGATACTGGACGAGCTGTTCAAACGCAATGTGGGTGTCTACGGCTCCATCAACCTGCGCACCGACGGCCACCGGGCGGTGATTGCATTTCGCCGGGAAAAGTCCAGCCAGACCAAGCGCTGGTTCTACTATGAACTGGAAAAGGATACGGATGGCGTCTTTCAGGTCAAAACGGCTGACAGCTAGAACATTGAAGGCGTGGAGCGCTGCAAATTGACCCACCCGGCTCTTTCCTCCCCCAACACAAAAACAACGCCAATCTTCCCCATATCCCAGTGCCACCTACGGCCGCATCGAAGCGCGCATCTCCTCGCCCAGCTCCGTTTTTTATTCTGCTCAACGTGGCCGTCGGTGGCACCTGGCCGGGCAGCCCGGATGGTTCCAGTGTATTTCCACAGCGCATGTATGTGGATTACGCCAGGGTCTACCAGTAGTCCTCAGACAAAATCAGCCTGCAAAAGCGGCATCCGACCGATGCCGCTTTTCGGTTGCCCGTTCCACCCATCCCTGTTACCGTCGGCCCCTACGAGTTTTACCCGGAGGGATGTAATGTGAAACGGTTCGGCTACGCAATCTTCCTACTGCCTTTATTTCTGTTTGGTTGCAACCTGGACGAATTTCCGGAACGCAGTCCCGGTGGCGGCGGCGGAGAGGAGAGCGTCGAGTACAAACAAGAGATGCGGGATTTCGTCCGGAATATCAGTCAGTACGCAAAAGGTGCCGACGGAAACTTTATCATTATTCCCCAGAATGGCGCAGAAATCGTCAGCACAACCGGGAACGACACAGGCACCGCCGATGCGGACTATGTCAGCGCCATAGACGGTATCGGACAGGAGTCCCTGTTCTATGGCTACGACGAGGATGACCAACCCACGCCGGCAAAGGAACGCCTGTGGACCCGCACCTTCCTGGATATGGCCAAGGACAGCGGCGACATCACCATTCTGGTTACCGACTACGCCTTCAGCCAGAACAATATGGATGATTCCTACGAGCAAAACGCCAACCTCGGATATATTTCCTTCGCTGCGGACCACCGGGAACTGGACAATATCCCCACTTACCCACTCACCATCAACAATGAAAATGCCGAGGATATCGAACAGCTCTCCGATGCCAGGAACTTCCTCTACCTGATCAATCCTAGGCTCTCCTCGACTCGCCAGGAGCTGGTCAACGATATCAGCGATACCAACTACGACGTGGTCATTATCGATTTCTTCTTCGATGGAGTGGAGTACACCCCGGCGCAGATAGAGCAGCTAAAGCAAAAGCGCAATGGTGGCAAGCGGTTACTGATCGCCTATATGAGCATTGGCCAGGCGGAGAATTATCGCTATTACTGGCAGAGCCACTGGCCATCCAATCCCCCGGAATGGCTGGAGGAAGAAGACCCCGACTGGGTTGGCAACTACTATGTGGAGTACTGGGAACAGGATTGGCAGACGTTAATCTACGGAGAGAACAATGCCTACCTGGACAGGATAATAGAGGCCGGTTTCGATGGCGTTTACCTGGACAGAATCGACGCCTTCGAATACTTCGAAAACTGATATTTTTCGACCGGCGCCATCCCCGGCGCCGACCCTCAGACATTTTCGGTTATCGCGGCCGGCTGCCCGGCATCAACACTGCCCGGTTCCCGGGCTTTGGAAAAAGCCTGGAACTGGGTGAGAAAAACCTCCCCGGAAAGCCGCCGCAGGAAACCACTGCGCTGCAACCCATCCATCACCGGCCCCTTGACTTCGGACAGGTGCAGGCGGACACCCAGTTCCTGCAGCCTTTCATTCACCGACTCCAGTACCTCCAGCGCGCTCCAGTCCACTTCGTTCACGGCACTGCACATCAGGATCACGTGCCAAACCTGCGTATTTCCCGCCAGGTCGGCATAAATACGATCCTCAAGATAGCTGGCGTTGGAGAACAGCAGGCTTTCATCCACGCGGATGGTCAGTATCTGTGGCACCGTCAGCACATTGTGCCGCCTGACGTTCCTGAAATGTTCAGTACCTTCCACCAACCCCACTTCCGCGATGTGCGGCCTGGAGGTGCGGTATAGGAACAGCATAATCGAGGCGGCAACACCGCAGGCAACACCCGCCTCAACTCCCGCAAGCAATGTCACCACGATAGTGACGAGCGCAGCGGCGAAGTCCCTGCGGGAGAAATTCCAGGTTTTTTTCAGTATGGAAAAATCCACCAGCGACAGGACCGCGACGATAATGGTGGCCGCCAGTGTCGCCTTCGGCAGATAGTACAGGAAGGGGGTGAGGAACATTGATGCCAAGGCGATACCGATAGCGGTAAAGACACTCGCCATCTGCGTCTCCGCCCCCGCGTCAAAATTGACCACTGAGCGGGAGAATCCCCCGGTCACCGGAAAAGCGCCGGAAAATCCAGAGGCCACATTGGCCGCACCCAGGCCGACCAGCTCGCGGTTCACATCAATTTTCTGGCGGCGCTTGGCAGCCAGAGTCTTGCCCACGGATACGGATTCCACATAACCGATGACCGAAATCATCACCGCCGGCAGCATCAGCGCCCGGACCAGTTCCCAGGAAAGACCGGGTATCTGCAGCTCTGGCAGCCCGCGGGGAATGGCACCCACAAGCGCCACACCTCTCTCCTCCAGACCTAGCACCAGGCTGAGCATAACAGTGACCAGCACGCCCACTACCGGGGCCGCTTTTGCCAACAGCGCGGCGCTGTGGGTAGATAATGACAAGCGGGTCAACAAAATTGTGGCACCACCCCGCGACCAGAATAAAAACAGCACCACCAGAGTGCCTATCGCCAGTGTATGAGTATTCATTCCGGGAAGGTTCTTCAGCAGCGATGTACCCAACTGCAACAGGTTTTCGCCACCCGCATCAATACCCAGAATATGTTTGAGCTGGCTGAGAGCAATGAGCAATCCGGAAGCGGTGATAAACCCGGAAATCACCGGGTGCGAGAGGAAGTTGGCAAGAAAGCCCAGGCGCAGAAATCCCATCAATGCCAGAAACAGCCCGCACAGCAGCGCCAGCATCGACGCCGCCAACAGGTATTCCCCGGTGCCCTGAACAGCCACCTGACTCAGGGCGACAGCGGTCATCAGGGAGGTTATCGCCACGGGGCCCACCGACAGGCTGCGGCTGCTGCCGAACAAGGCGTAAGCGATCAGCGGCGCGATACTCGCGTAGAGGCCAACCTCGGCGGGCAGGCCCGCGAGCAGTGCGTAGGCCAGCGATTGGGGAATCAGCATAATGGTGACGATAACCGCAGCCAGGAGGTCACGCCCCAATTGCTGGCGATTGTACTGCCTGAGCCAGCCGGGAATGGCCAGGTAGCCCGCCAGTCGATACACGGCGCCCATCCCGCTAGCGGCCGAAGACAACCAGCGTACCGCTGACGTCAAACCCCGCTCCGCGGGCTTTTTCCATCAGGGTTTTTCCGTCTTCTCCCACCGTGCATTTTGCCGCTGCCCACAAATTGCAGGCGCGATTGCCGGTGCGGCAGAAGGCGTGGACCTTTTTGCCGCTGTCCAGGATTTTCGCGAACTCCTTGCAGTGGACCGCTTGCATCTGGCCGCGCGCAAAGGGAATAGCCACAAATTCGATACCGCAACCCGCAGCTGCCCGGGAAAGTTCCGCGAATGAGGCCTGGTCATCGACCTCTCCTTCCAACCGGTTGCACACCACGACCTGTACGCCGGAGTGGGCCAGCTGCTGCAGGTCTGCGCAGGTGATGTCTGCGGATATGGACACCTGGCTGTCCAACTGTTTGATATCCATCGCTCTCTCCAACTGCTGAATTCTGGAATCGGTCCGGGGCGCCGACAGGGGCGGTGGGGCGGGCTCAAAAACCTCATCGGCAAATATTGAGCCCACCCTCACCGCCCATGTCGGCTTCGAGCCCCAAGGAATCATTCTGCCTTCCGAAACCCGGGTTTAAAGATGGTTGATCGGCACCTTGAGGTAGATAACCCCGTTGTCCTCCGCCGGTGGCATCTGCCCCGCGCGGATATTCACCTGGATAGACGGAATAATCAGCCGGGGCATGGGCAGGTTGGCGTCGCGCTTGGTGCGCATGGCAACAAACTCGGCCTCGCTTACCCCCTGGTGCAGGTGGATATTATTGCGTTTCTGCTCGCCCACGGTGGTCTCGCAACGGTGCTCGCGGCCACCTTCGGGCGGATAGTCGTGGCACATGAACATGCGAATATCCTCCGGCAGCGCCAGCAGTTTTTGCACCGAGCGGTACAGGCTGCCCGCATCGCCTCCGGGGAAATCGCAGCGGGCACTGCCCACGTCCGGCATAAAAAGAGTGTCGCCTACAAACAGGGCGTCACCGATCATCCAAGCCATATCCGCCGGCGTGTGACCCGGCACATAGAATACCCGCGCCTCCAATTCGCCAACATTGAATACATCGCCATCGTGAAACAGGTAATCGAACTGGCTGCCGTCAATAAGGAACTGTTTCTCCAGGTTGAACACCTCGCGAAAAATCTTTTGCACCTCTCGGATCTTGTCACCGATAGCAATCTTTCCACCTAGCTGCTTGCGGATAAATGGCGCGGCGGACAGATGGTCCGCGTGGGCGTGAGTCTCCAGTATCCACTCCACCGAGAGTTTTTCTGCGTGGATGAATTCCACCAGGCGCTTGGCGCCGGCGGTGTTGGTGTGACCGGACGCTGGGTCGAAGTCCAACACCGGGTCCACCACCGCGGCAGCGCCGCCCGGGTGGTCGTAGACCACATAGCTCCAGGTTTCGGTATCCGGGTCGAGGAACGGCTGGACCTGGGTAAGCGGTTTAGCGGCTGACATAGGCTCGTCTCCCAATCTCAACACCAACAATATACTTGTGGATATTATATAAATCAATATAATGTTTACATGTAAACTTTATGAGCACACAGGGCAACCATGGCCGACACTTCCAACATCAGTCTCGACAAGATGCGCGCCTCTGCCGGCGATGCCTCGCTGATGCTGCGGTCCCTGGCCAACCGGGACCGCCTGCTACTGCTGTGTCAGTTGAGCCAGGAAGAGCTCTGTGTCGGCGACCTGGAGGACAGGCTGGGCATCTACCAGCCCAGCCTGTCCCAGCAACTGGGCGTGCTGCGCCGGGAGGGGCTGGTGGCCACCCGCCGCGAGGGCAAGCACGTGTACTACCGGGTGGCGGACGAGCGGGTGCTGGTGTTGCTGCAAACCCTCTACCAACTCTACTGTTCGGAATAACTTGTATGACCATAGACTGGAATGCTTTCACCCCCCTGTCTGCACTGGCGGGCGGGGGACTGATCGGCCTGGCCAGCGCGCTGCTGTTGTCACTGAACGGGCGTATCGCCGGAATCTCCGGCATCGTCGGCGGACTGTTCGCGCGCACCGCCGGCGAGACCGGTTGGCGGCTGGCGTTCATACTTGGCCTGCTCGCCGCACCCGTGCTCTGGGCACTGTTCACCGCCCTGCCCCCGATTCGCATCGAGGCGGGCTACCCGGTTCTGATCGCCGCCGGGCTGCTAGTGGGTGTGGGCACCCGCTATGGCGCAGGCTGCACCAGCGGCCACGGGGTCTGCGGCCTGTCCAGACTATCCCCCCGCTCGCTGGTGGCGACACTGGCATTTATGGGCGGCGGCTTTGCCACGGTTTACGTCGTACGCCACCTTTTGGGAGTCTAAGTGAACAGATCACTCTTTTCCGCTTTCCTCGCCGGGCTTATATTCGGCGTCGGCCTGTTACTCTCCGGAATGGCCAACCCGGAAAAGGTGCTGGCCTTCCTCGACCTGTTCGGCGCCTGGGACCCCTCCCTGGGACTGGTGATGGCCGGCGCCATCTGCGTCGGCATGCCGGCCTTTTATTTGACCGGGAAGCGCGGCAAATCGCTTTTTGGCGGCGAGCTGAAATTGCCCGAGCGTCGGGATATCGACCGTCGGCTGGTACTGGGCAGTCTGGTATTCGGCATCGGCTGGGGCCTGGCAGGCTTCTGCCCGGGCCCTGGCATCGTGGCCACTGGCGCCGGTGAATTCAAGGCGCTGGTGTTCGCCGCCGCCATGGTGGTAGGCATGGGTATTTTTCAGGTAATTGAAAGCCGCCGCGCCACATCGGACGGCTGAGACAGGAGACGGCAGAGCAACTCCAGCCGTCGCGGCACTCCGCATCCTGCGGACCACCGCTTTCTGATATCTTGATATTCAGGTTTCGGAGTCCAGACCATCGATGTGACATTGAGCCCGAAGGGACGGCGAGATGGGTTTAATATTTACCGGTCAGGTTTTTGAATCTGTACTCCCGAAACCCGGCTTGACCGAAGCAGCGAGGGAAAGCGCGAAACTATGCGGCTAAAGAGGCTGGTCCCGGACTGGTTGAAGGGCTATCAGCGCCAGTGGCTGGCGGGAGATACCAGCGCCGCGCTGGTGACCACCATGATGCTGGTGCCCCAGTCGCTCGCCTATGCGCTGCTCGCCGGACTGCCGCCGCATATCGGTCTCTACGCCAGCCTGCTGCCGCTGCTCGGCTATGCGCTCTTCGGCTCCAGCATGGTGCTATCGGTGGGGCCGATGGCGGTGCTGTCGCTGATGACCGCTTCCGCCCTCACCCCTCTGGCCGCTCCCGGCAGCCCGGAGTACATCGCCGCCGCCGCACTGCTCGCCGCGCTCGCCGGACTGTTTTCCTTCGCCCTGGGGATGCTGCGCCTGGGCATTCTCGCAAACCTGCTCAGCCATCCGGTGATCACCGGCTTTATCGCCGCCACCGCGGTGCTGATCATTGTCGGCCAGGTAGACACCCTGCTCGGCGTGCCTGCGACCGGGGTCACCGCGCTGCAGTTGGTCCTCGCCACCCTGCGCAATCTGCCGGACGCCATCCCCCTCTCCACCTGGACGGGGCTGGCGGCGCTGCTGGTGCTGATCGCCGCCCGCCTCTGGCTGCCGCTGTTGCTGTGCCGGTTTGGAATGGGAAAAAACGCAGCGCAGCTGCTGGCCTCGCTCATACCCATGGCGGTGGTACTTACCGCCACTGCCCTGGTGGTGGCGCTGGACCTGGAGCAATTCCTGCCGGTTGTGGGTCCCCTGCCCCCCGGCCTGCCACAAATCCGCCCGCCCCCTTTCGACTGGAATACCAGCTACCAGTTGCTGCTGCCCGCACTGATCATCGCCCTGCTCAATTTCATCGGCAGCTTGTCCGTGGCCCAGGCCATGGCGGCCAAGCGCGGCGAACGCTTGGACGCGGACGCGGAACTGCGGGGGCTGGGCGCCGCCAATATCGCCAGCGCCCTGTCCGGCGGCATGCCGGTGACCGGCAGCCTGTCGCGCACCGTCATCAGCGAGGAAGCCGGCGCTGTATCCCCGATGGCCGGAGTGCTCACCGCCCTGATGATCGGGCTGGTGCTGCTGTTTCTCACCGGAATCTTTGCCCACCTGCCGATTGCCGTGCTGGCCGCCACCATCATCGTGGCCGCCGCCAGCTCCATCGATATGCGGGGATTCGCACGTATCTGGCGCTACGATCGCGCCGACGGCCTGGCGATGCTCGGCACCTTTCTCGGCGTAATGCTATTCGGGATCGAGGCGGGCATCGGCCTGGGTGTAGGCTTCTCCTTCGCCTCCCTGATCTGGCACAGCAGCCGCCCGCATATCGCGGTGATGGGAAGGTTGCCGGGCACCGAGCATTTCCGCAACGTGTTGCGCCACACGGTGGAGACATCGCCGGAAATACTCTTCCTGCGTATCGACGAGAGCCTGTTTTTCAACAATATCAGCGCGGTGGAAGACCGCCTGCTGAGCGAGCTGAAACGACATCCACAGGCGCGCGAACTGGTGTTGATCCTGTCTTCGGTAAACCGAATCGACGGTACCGCGCTGGAGCGGCTGCAGCAGGTGAACCGGGACCTGAAGGACCGGAATATCCGCCTGCACCTGTCGGAGGTAAAGGGTCCGGTACTGGACCGCCTGGGGCGCTCGCGCCTGCTGGAGGAACTGAGCGGCCGGGTGTTCCTGTCTTCCTATATCGCTGAACTGGCGCTGCGCAGGGGGGAGGCCAGTGGGGAGTGATCAGTGGTGAGTGGCACGAGACAGTAACTCGAGCGATAACCTCGATGCGAAGGCCCTGCTGCCAACTCTCGTAACTTAGTGGCATTCCACTCAGCGGGGAGTGCACAGGGCGCACTGCACTGGTAAAATATCCAGTATTTGATCGGCAGTCCCCATGCACCCACTCACGGAAGAACAACAGGCCGTCGCCGACCATCCCGGCGGCCACGCAAAGATTATCGCCGTGGCCGGTTCCGGCAAGACCACCGCGCTGCTGCACTACATCAAGAACCGCCTGCGGGCCGGGGTGGCGGCGGAGCGCATGCTGGTGCTGATGTACAACCGCAGTGCGCGGGAGGATTTCGAGCGGCGGCTGCAGCAGCTGGACTGCGCGCCCGCGCCGGCGGTGCACACTTTCCACAGCCTCGGCTACCGCCTCTACCAGCGCATGATCGCCAATGGCCATATCGCCCCCGCCAGACTCACCCCCCTGCCCCAGCCCACGGTGCAACTGCAGATCTGGAAAGCCATCGAAAAGTGCGCGGCCCCCTACGAGTTGGAGGACATCCGCGCGCGCAAGCAGTCGGAAATCGAGGCCGCGGAATTTTTTATCGACTACAGCAAGTCCATTCTCACCGGCGACCTGAGCGCCTTCCAGGAATTGAAACTCGGCGACGAGTACATGTATTTCCTGAAAGTGTTCCGCAGCTTCGAACAGTGGCGACGCAGCCAGGGCGCGGTGACCTACGCGGACCTGATCTACGACCCGGCGATACTGCTCAGCCTGTGCCCGGAAATCGCCGAGGAGTACGGCAGTTACTACGAGGATATCCTAGTGGACGAGTACCAGGATATCAACGAGGTACAGCACTTCCTTTTGCGCGTGCTCTATGGCCGCCCCAGTAACAAGAGCTGCAATGTGATCGCCATCGGCGACCCAGACCAGACCATTTACGAGTGGCGCGGCTCCAAGCCCAGCTTTCTGCTGAAATTTTTCGACGGGGATTTTCCCCCGTCCAACGTCTACCAGCTGAGCCGCACATTCCGCTACGGCCACGCCCTTTCCCTGGCCGCCAACCACTTTATCGAAAACAATCGCGAGCGCGCGGATATTTTTTGCGTATCCGCCAACGGCAAACAGCGGACGGTGATTGAAACCGTGGCCACCGGCAACGAGAGCCGCTGGCTGGTGGACCATTTGCGCGGCTGCCGCAAACGCGGCGAATCGCTGAAGGGAATCGCCATCCTGGTGCGCCTCTGGTCCGTGGCCGCGCCCATCGAGCTGGCGCTGCTCGCCGGCAATATCCCCTACCGTTCCGGAAATCGCAACACAGTGCTGTCCCGCCGGGAGTTGCGCCCGCTGTTCTGGAGTTTGAATATCGCCGCTGGCCGCTTTGCCGAGCTGCCTGCGGAACGGCGCCAGCGGGGACTCTACGAATGGCTGACCGCACCGCATATCCGCATCCCCCGGGCGCAGCTGGAGCCCCTGTGTACCGAGCTGGCCCGCTGCGACAGCGACTGGGGAAAAAACCTGCTGCGCCTGCTGCCGGAATCCCTGAGCAAAGCGCAGACCAGACGCTTGTGCCAACGCGCCGAACTGCTCACCGAGATCGAACAGTGGCGCGGCCAGGCGGGCGAGCTGCTGCGTCGGCAGTTGACGGCTCTGGACTACCTCGACGGCATCGGCGACGACAGTTTTACCCGCCAGCAGGGGGAGGAAAAACAGCAGACCGTGCAGGCCTTCTGCCAGTACCTGGATCAGTTGCGCCGCCCTCCCGCCGAGGCACTGGCGCACTTGCGCGAGCTGCAGCGCCAGCACCGCGAGGGCGAACAGACCGCCGCCAAGGCGGTGCAGATCACCACCATGCACCAGGCCAAGGGATTGGAGTGGGATCAGGTGATCATCCCCTCCCTCACCCGACACCATATGCCCTACCAGCCACAGCGGGATTTCTCCACGCCGGCGTCGGTGGAAAGCGAGCGGCGGCTCATGTATGTGGCTGTGACCCGCGCGCGCCAAAAACTCTACCTTCTGACCCCGGAAAATCCCCGGCCGGGGGAAAACAGCGAGGCGCAGCAGTGCCCCTCGCTGTTCCTCGAGGAAATGCAGCTGCCGCTGTGCCGACTCGTAGATGAAGCCTTGCGTGAGCGCCCGCAGGCGCTGCACAGTCCGGTGCCGGTCACCCGGCTGGCATTGCGCTATCTGGAGGCCTGCGACTACAACCCAGAGATCGAGGCCCCGCGCGCGGCCATACGCAAGCCGGCCCTGGGCGAGGGCATCCGCCACCGCAAGCTCGGTTACGGACGGGTAATCAAATGGGAGGAGCAGCGGGTGGAAATTCTGTTCAGCGACCGGAAGACGCGGCGCTTCGACTGGGAAAAACTCTCGCAGTTCCTGATGTAGGAGCGGCCACGGGCCGCTCCTACAACGCGTTACCGCCGGCGCAAGCCGCTATGACAAGTAAATAGAGCGCGTTACTCCTTGCGGTTATCCATCTCGCTCGCAAACTGCCGGCTGACATCGAAAAACAGCGGATACTCCTCTCCGGACTCCGGATCGCGCACGCGCATCTTGTCGTAGATACCCTCTCTGTCGTAGACGATATCCTGGTCCAGCACCTGCAATCCCTTGAGGCGCACAAAGCCGCGCAGCTCCGACGTACTGATGGTCTGGTAGGCGCTGTCCTGGGTCCTGCCGTCGCCGCTGCTTTCAATGGAAGACATCAGGCCCTCCACCATATAGCGGTGGCGGTCCTCCCGCTCGAAGTCGCCGGCCTGGCCGCTGCACACCACGCCGATCATATGCGCCTCAAGGCTCATGTAGTTGCTGTCCAGCACCCGGTCCACATGCTTCAGGCAGTCCCCGAACTCGGCGCTCTCCACCGCGCCGTAGGCCTCCGGCAATCCCGCCAGTTTTACACCCCCATGGGGGTTGTATTCCGCCGACGCCACGAAGGCGCGGCGCAGCTGGTTGAAATCCAGGGTGAAGGACAGTTGCTGTGCCTCAGCCAGCAGGCGGCGGTACTCGCTCTCCTCCGCGGTGCGGAGACGGGACGGCTCCGGCCGGCTTCCCGGTGCACTGCAGCCGGAAACGACCGCGGTCAGCAACAGGATGGAAAGGGAGATCCCGAAATTACGATTGCGTATTGCCATTTTCTGCTTCCGTTGCCGGTTTTACTCGAATTCCGAACAGGCCCTTACGCTCTTCCTGCACCGACTCGGTCTCCGGCTGCAGAAAGGCGCGCAACTTGTCCTGTTCCCACATGGCGTCCTGGTAGCCCAGTTCGATCAACTCGCCGATAAAGGGCTTTTCAAACAACAGGTAGCTGGCCGCCGAGGCGCCGCCGCCGGAGGTAGTGGCACCGGTGGAACGAAACAGCCAGCGTACCGCCGGCGGCAGATAGCGAACCTTGCGCCCCGCCAGACGGTCGAGGCTCTGGGAGGGCTCGATCACCGCCGATTCCACCGGACGCAGCGGCGCAAGGTCGCCGAGCTTCGATTCCGACACCGAACCGAGCAAATGATTGACCCGATCCAGATGCTCGATATCCCCCTCGAGGCTGTCGATAAAGGCGGCGTTGAACAGCTGCCCGGCAATCTGCGCCATGGAGGGAGAATGCCGCGGCGGCTTGTGGCGCTTCTTGCCCCAGTGCACCGGGGAGCGATTGTCCGACACCCCCACCACAAACACCCGGTTGGCCCCCAGGTGCAACGCCGGGCTGATGGGCGCCAGCTGGCGCACGGCGCCATCGCCATAATAGTCGTCGCCGATTTTGACCGTGGAAAACAGGGTGGGAATCGCCGCCGAGGCCATCAGATGGTCGGCGGTCAGACGGGTGCGCAGGCCGTAGCGCCGGAACCGGCGCCACTCGTCCAGTTCCTCGGCGCCCTGAAAGAAACTGACGGACTCCCCCTCGCTATAGGACAGGGCATTCACGCACACGGCGCGCAGGTGGCCGGCGTCGATATGCTTCTGGATATTGTCGAAATAGATAATCTCATCCACGAGCTCCCGCAGCGGCGTATTGTCCAGCAGTGCCAGTGGTCTCTGCCGCGCCACCCCCTGGTTGAATAGTGAGCAGGTGATGGAAAGCATATTGCCCAGCAGGCTGCGCCAGCTGCTGCGGTAGATATTGTCTACGGTGAGATCCATCCACAGGGCACAGAGGCGATCCACCGACTCCCTGAAACTGCCCGGATGGGAGGCGAGCCACAGCGCATTCACCGCCCCGGCGGAAGTGCCGCAGATAATCTGGAAGGGATGGGGCTCGCTCTCCGGTACCAGTTCCGCCAGCGCCTTGAGCACCCCCGCCTGGTAGGCGGCACGGGCACCGCCGCCGGACAGCACCAGGGCATTGGATTTGTAGGGGAGTTTGGGCAATTCGTTATTTGAGGACAATTTTGTTTTACCGATACCTAGCGGAGATAAACTTCAGCCAAAGTAAGACCTTTGCGGACAACAGAGTTCCCCGGGGTTGCCGTAAAACGGACCTGCTCGGCTCTGCCGGGTCCATATGATCCCATCATAGGGCCATATCCACCACATAGCGCCCGATACCGTGCCCACGGTGCAGCCGCGCGAGAAACTCCGGCGCCTGTTCCAGGGAGATGTCTTCGGCAATGCTCTGCAGCTTCTCACCGATATTCCAGTCGCCCGCCAACTTTTCCCATGTGGCGGCCTTCTTCTCCAGTGGCAGTTCCACGCTGTCCACCCCCAGCAGGCTGATACCGCGCAGGATAAACGGGAATACATTGGCCTGGAACTGAGCGCCGGAGGCCATGCCGCAGGCGGCCACACCGCCGCCGTAGGCGAGGGATTTGATGACGTTGAACAGGGTCTCACCACCCGCGGTATCCACTGCCCAGGCCCACAGCGGCTTGGCCATGGCCTTGCTGGCGAAGGGCGCCAGGGACTCACGATCGAGCACCTTCCAGGCCCCCAAACCGGTGAGGAATCCCGAGGATTCCAGCTTGCCGGTCACCGCTGCCACGCGGAAACCCAGCTTGGCCAGCAACGCCACGGCGATAGAACCCACGCCGCCGGTGGCACCGGTCACCAGCACCTCGCCGTCTTCCGGACGGGCTCCAGCCTCCAGCAGCTTGTCCACGCAGAGACCGGCGGTGAGGCCGGCGGTGCCCAGGATCATCGATTCGCGCGCAGTCAGGCCCTCGGGCAGTGGCAGAGCCCAGCCCGGGGGGATGGCGATGCGCTCGGCGAGGCCCCCGGGAGTGTTCATCCCCAGGTCGTAGCCGGTGACCAACAGCCGCTCACCGGGGGCATAGGTACCGCTTTTGTCCTCCAGGACCTCTCCCACCGCGTCGATACCCGGAGTGTGCGGATACTCCCGGGTGATGGCGCGATTGCCGAAGGCGGACAGCGCATCCTTGTAGTTCAGCGAAGAGTGGGAGACCGCCAGCAACAGCGGGTGGTCCGGCAGGTCCTGCAACCGGCGCCGCACCACCCGTTGGTCGTATTTGCCGGGAGCCACCTCTTCGACCCAGATTGCGCGAAAGGTCTTATCCATAAACTTATTCCGATCGCAGCCAGCCACCATTTCCGCGTCTGATTCGCCAATTACCGGCCACTATAAAAATTATTGCGCCTGGTGGCGCCAGGCCGCCAGGCGGGAAAACAGCCGCATCAGCGCCGACTCCACGCCCGCCTGCGCCGCCAGCCCCATCTTGCGGGCGATATTGCGCTTTTCCTTGTACTCCACCTGGTAGAGTTCCGAATCCTGTGCGCAGCGGGTGAGATATTCATCCGAGGTTTTCAGTTCGTCCACCAGGCCCAGGTCCAGCGCGCGCTGGCCGAACCAGACCTCGCCGGTGGCTACCTTGGCGATATCCAGTTTCGGACGGTACTCGGCGATAAAGTGCTGGAACAGCTGGTGGATATCCTCGAGGTCGCTCTGGAATTTCTCGCGCCCCTCCCGTGTGTTCTCCCCGAACATGGTCACGGTGCGCTTGTACTCCCCGGCGGTGAACAATTCGAAGTCCACATCGTGGCGCTTGAGCAGGCGGTTGAAGTTGGGCAGTTGCGCCAGCACACCGATGGACCCCAGCATGGCAAAGGGCGCGGCCAGTATGCGATCCGCCACACAGGCCATCATGTAGCCGCCGCTGGCTGCCACCTTGTCCACGGCAATCGTGAGCCACACACCGGCGCCGCGCACCCGCGCGAGCTGGCTGGCGGCGAGCCCGTAGTTGGCCACCAGACCGCCGGGGCTCTCCAGGCACACCACCACTTCGTCGCCGCGCTCCGCCACCTGCAGGATTGCGGTAATTTCCTCACGCAACTGGGACAGCGCGCTGGCCTTGATGTCGCCGTCGAAATGCATCACGAAAATACGCCGACGGCCTTTTTTCTCCGGCGCCGCGGATATTGCGGCGGGATGTTTATCTCCGGCTTCGGCGTCCGCTTCCGCCTGCTCCGGCACCGGGGTATCGGTGCTTTCCAGCACAGAACTATCGGTTTTCTTTGCGGATTTTTCCCGGCGCTCGGCCTTTTGCCGTTCTTTTCTCGCCTTGGCCAGCGCCTTTTCCCGCGCTTTTTTCTCCTTCGCCAGTTCTTTCTTGCGGTGGCTGAATTCACCTTTGTCCAACACTGCCTCCAGCAGTGTCTCTTTCATCTCTTCGTAGCGGTCATTGAGGTGAGTGACACTGATATGCCCCTGCATACGCTCTTTCAGGTGTTCCCGATTGGCCACCGCAAAACCGATAATCAACAACAGTGCGGCGACAATGGTCACCACCTTGGCCAGGAACAGGCCATACTCACTGAGAAATTCCACTAAACCTCCATATTCGTATTTATTACTTTGATTTCGGAGTTCAAATCTATCCGGCTCGGGCCGGAAAGACGTATTCCATTCGGGCCGTTACAACTCAAGTTTCAGAGTTCGAGGCGTCTGCCGGTGGCACAAGTTGAGCCTCGAAACTTGAATTACAACTTTACTCACTGCCACTCGTCGAGCGCCGAGGTGGCCTGCTGGTTCAGCGGCCGCGCCAGCAGGCCGGTGTGGCTGATCCGCACCTCGTAGACAGCGCCGTCTCCCATGGGCAGGAAAGTCGCGCTGCCGTAGACCGCATCCACAAACGGCAACTGGTTATCAACGCCGCGCAGGGTGCGCCAGATATCGACACCGTAATCACTCTCCCGCAACTGGTATATAGAGCGCTCCTTGTCACGCTCATCCTGCAGGGTGAGATAACGGCCACTGAGGCGGTCCAGGCGGTAGGCCGGCTGGATGCCCCAGCGCGCCAGCGGGCCTTTCCACTTTAGCATTCGCGCGTCCAGTTGCCACTGGTCGCCGCGCAGCTCGAAGTGCTGAGCCATTCCGTCCTCGTCGGCAAACTTGGCCCGGAAGTGTTGGTCGCCGAGCTTCTCGAAGGACACAGTGCCCACACTGTGCTCCTTCGCCAGGTTTCTGTAGCTGTAGATATCCGCCGCCACCAGCACGATCAACAGGGCACCGCCGAGCAGCAGGATACCGATACTGCCGCGAATAAAGCCGAGCAGCCAGCTGCCGCCGAACAGTACCTTGCCGCCCCAAAAAATCAACAGCAGCGCCAGCAGCGCGAACAGGAAAGTTATCGCGATATACATATTGTTATTGGACTCTTGTTAATGGACTTACGCTGCCTCTTCCGCGAACCGCCGAATCAACTGTCCGGAAAGGGTCTGCGGCGGAGGGATGGCTGAGGGCAGTTCGCTGTGGTGAAACCACGCCGCCTCAGCAATTTCCAGCCCGTCCGGTTTCAGGTCACCACCGGCCCACTCGGCGATGTACCCCAGCATCAACTGGCCGGGGAAGGGCCACGGCTGGCTGCCGATGTAGTGGCAGGCACCCACTTCCAGGCCCACCTCCTCGCGCACCTCCCTCGCCAAGGCCTGCTCCGCATTCTCTCCCGGCTCGATAAAGCCCGCCAGTGCGGTCAGCAGGCCGTGGGGGTGCTCCCGGTGGCGGGCGAGCAGACACTCCCCTCCACGGGTAACCAGCATGATGACACAGGGGGAGATTCGGGGGTACACCGCCAGTTGGCAACGGGGGCAGACCCGCGCACGGTCGCTGGGGTGGTAGTCGGTAACGTCGCCGCAACGGCCGCAAAAACGGTGGTCGATGTCCCAGTTGGCCACCTGCAGCGCCCGTCCGGCGAGAGTAAAATGCAGTTCGTCCACTTCCCCCAGCAAACTGCGCAGACCCCGCCAGTTGCAGGTCCCCGCCGGCAGGCGCTCCGACAGCAGGTGCACGCCGCACGCCCTTCCGCCCAGTTCTCCCAGGTAGTGGCTGGACACGACAGCGCTGGCGGGGAAGGGAAAATCGCTGTGCAGGAACTCAGCTCCAGAGCACAGCAACTGCCCCTCCGCCACAGCGATATGCAGGGAAAACTGCGGCTGTGGACGGGCACTGGCAGCGGGAATGAAATCCAATCCGGCCACCGGCTCAGGCTACCTCAACGGGATACCCGAGGGCCTCCAGGCTTTCCACAGCCAGGTTGAGGGATTGCATGTCCGCATCGCGGTGCAGTTTCACCTCGCCCAGGTAGTACTCCAGGCTGATAATGGCGTCGGCGAAAATATCCAGGGACTGCTCCAGGCCGGGAGCCGCCTCCCGCTGGTCCATCACCGCCTCGACGAAGTCCACAAGGCGCTCCACCACCGCCGCCGCGCGGCGCAGGTTGAGTACCACCAGTCCACCGCGCACGCTGTTGAGAGTGGTGGATACATTGCGTATATGGCCGTGATCGAACCCGGACTCCGCATAGGATCCCAGTGCGCGTTTGATCAGCGACAGGCCCGCCTCCGCTTCCTTGAGCACCGCCACTTCCGCCTCTGCCAGTTGGCTGTGCTCCAGGGCGATGTCCGCCTGGCCGTACTCGTCCACGTCGATACTGGAACTCTGGCGCAGGGCGCGGATGGTGCTGTCCACCATCAGCACCTGGCCAGTGAGCTTCTGCAGCGCCGACTCCGCCGCCGCACCGCCGGCCGGCGCGGCGCTGTGGTACTCCTCCACCGCCTCGCTCAGACCGTCGCCGACCCGCCTGAAATTGAGCAGTTTCAGAGTGCTGGCAATGCGCTGCAGAGTACCCACCAGTCCGTCCTCGTCATCCAGGCCGGTGAGTCCGATCATCTCGATATCGTCCAGCATGCGGCGCACGCCGGAAAGTTCCTCATCCAGGGCGCCGGCCACCGCGGTGATCGCCGTGGCCCCCGGCCCACCCAGGCTGGCTCGTTCACGCTCCAGCTCCGCCTCGCTGTAGCCCAAAGGCGCCACCGAGAAGGCCTCCAGCACCCGGGCGCCCTGACCGCCGGGCACGGACAGCGCCAGCCAGTAGAGGCACTCCTTCAATAGTACCGGGGGTGCTGGCTGGTCCAGCGCTGAATCCCCCTCCTTCTGCAGGGTGCGCAGGCGCCGGTCGAACATGCTGAACACCATCACCCGGGCGCGGTTGATGTGCATCTCCCGCGAGGCCATTCCCCCAAGGGCCGCTCCCGCCACCGCCCACAGCCTGCCATTGGGGCGCCCGGCGGAAATACTGGCGACACGCTGCAGCGCGCGCGCCATCATGGTGTAGGCGGGCTTGCAGGGTTTGCCCTGCAGCAGCGCCAGCAGCCCTACTTGGTACATGTGGCGGAAACGGCGCACGAAGTTGTTCAGGTCCTCGGACATCACCGCCGAGGACACCGCGCCGGGCACATTGGCATCCAGGCGGCAGCGAAAGAAATGGCTCTCCGGCACCGGCGGCTGCGAGCGCGCCGCCCGCAGGTTGTTGATATAGGGAATCAGCAACTCCGGCCGGGCGGTGCTGCGGTTCTGCACGAAATCGAGATAGCGGGTAATCACGTAGAACCCGGTACCCAGTCCCTCCATCAGGTCGTTGGAGGCCTCCTGGCGCCCCTCTTGCAGATCAGTCAATGCACTGAGCATCTCCTGGGCCAACAGCTCCGCCGCGTGCAGCTGTACCATCTGCAAAACGCCACTCACCTGGCGCAATGCCGCCAGGCTCTGTGTCAGGGACTGCTTGTTGTTGTGATCCGCCGCAAACTGGTCCAGGCAACTGGCAGCGCCGTCTATAGTCGCCACCAGTTCTTCCTTCACCACATTCACGGAAGTTATATTGATATCGCGCACTTCAGTCACTGCTTACACCGCTGCATTATTATTTTGCACAAAATTCGACCAGAACAGGGGGTTTCGGTCGACCACAAAGCAATTTATACCAAACCCCTCAAGAGTCCACCTCTGAGCGGACAAATTCTATCGAATAATCGACAAATCGAGTGGCATAGAGGCAAGGACTGGCGAAACTACTTGAATTTTCCCCCAAACTGGGTAGCGTTCCCCTCGGTATACCCGCGGGTCTTCCGGCCCACGATGCGCTATCCAGGCCAGCAGTTAACCAAGAAAGTTAAAATGAACACATACAATAACGCCCTCACAGCTTCCGGCAACGGCTTCGGCCGGGCTTTTACAGAGAACTTCCTGGGCGAAGCGCCCGACTGGTACAAGCTGACGATTGCCCTGTTCCTGATCGCCAACCCGGTCCTGCTGTACGCCACCGGTCCTTTTATTACCGGGTGGGTGCTGATCGGCGAGTTCATCTTCACCCTCGCCATGGCCCTCAAATGCTACCCGCTGCAGCCCGGAGGCCTGCTGGCGATGGAGGCGGTGCTGCTGGGAATGACCAGCACCGACGCCGTGTACCACGAGGTTACGGAAAATTTCGAAGTAATCCTGCTGCTGATGTTTATGGTGGCCGGAATCTACTTCATGAAGAGCCTGCTGCTATTCGTATTCACCAAAATACTGATCAATGTGAAGTCCAAGACACTGCTCTCGGTGCTGTTCTGCTCTGTGGCCGCAGTGCTTTCCGCCTTCCTGGACGCACTCACAGTCACCGCCGTATTGATCGCCGTCGCGGTGGGGTTCTACTCGGTATACCACCGGGTGGCCTCCAACCAGCCTCACCACCATCACGAGCACGACCATTCCAACGATGACCACGTGGTGGAATACCACCGGGAAGACCTGGACCAGTTCCGCGCCTACCTGCGCAGCCTGATTATGCACGGTGCCGTGGGCACCGCCCTGGGCGGCGTGACCACTCTGGTGGGCGAACCGCAAAACCTGTTGATCGCGGAAAAGGCGGGCTGGGAATTCCTGCAGTTCTTCCTGAATATGGCCCCGGTCACCATCCCCACGCTTTTCGCCGGCCTGCTGACCTGCGCACTGCTGGAAAAGACCGGCCTCTTTGGCTACGGCGCCAAACTGCCCAACGCGGTGCGCGAAGTGCTGATGAATTTCTCCCAAGAGGAGGAAAAGAAACGCAACTCTACCGACGTGGCCGAGCTCTGGGTACAGGGCATAGTCGCGGTCATCCTGGTGCTGTCGCTGGCCTTTCATGTGGCGGAAGTGGGTATTATCGGCCTGATGATCATCGTACTGCTGACCGCTTTCAACGGCGTGGTACAGGAAGCCCGCATCGGCCACGCGTTCGAAGAGGCCCTGCCCTTTACCGCCCTGCTGGTGGTGTTTTTTGCCATCGTTGCAGTGATTCACGAACAGCACCTGTTCGAACCGGTGACCCACTTCGTGCTCGGGCTGGAGCCGGCGCAGCAGCCGGGCATGCTCTTCCTGGCCAACGGCATATTGTCGATGATCAGCGACAATGTGTTTGTGGCCACGGTGTATATCAACGAAGTGAAAGCGGCCCTGACTGCGGGGGAGATCACCCGCGAGCATTTCGACAAGCTGGCCATCGCCATCAACACCGGCACCAACCTGCCCAGCGTGGCAACACCCAACGGTCAGGCGGCTTTCCTGTTCCTGCTGACCTCCGCACTGGCTCCGCTGATCCGCCTGTCCTACGGGCGCATGGTGATTATGGCCCTGCCCTATACGGTGGTGCTCAGTATAGTGGCGCTGGTCTGTGTAATTTATATGGTGTAGCTACTCGCCCCCGGGACTCGGGACTCGGGACTCGGGACTCGGGACTCGGGACTCGGGACTCGGGAAAGAATACCGAACTTGATGCTAAGGCCACCGGCAGCGGGGCCGCCCAGGCCTCGACTTAGTGATGCGAAGGCCCTGATAGCCGGAGCCGTTCAAGAAAAGCGCCTGCGGCTGAAAAACAGACCGATGAGGCTGTTGAACGAACGGCTACCGGCAACAGGAGGGCCGCCACGAACCAATTTCAGGGGCACCCGGCAGGCTTCACCCTACCAAAAATGCTTGCCGGCCGATTTTTCCAGCAGCGCCAGCATCTCCCGATGCGCTTCTTCCTCCTCGGCACTGGCCTGAAGCACCGCCAGCTGCGGTCTGTCCGCTGCCAGCCGCCGAATGGCGCCAGGAGCGGGATCCCGTTGTTCGCTTTGGTTTTCCCCGGCCTCGGACTTGCGCTCGCCGCTCTGGGCCAGCATAAGATCCGTCTGGCCGCCGGTCATGGTCAGGTAGACGTCGGCGAGAATCTCGGCATCCAGCAGGGCGCCGTGCAGGTCCCGTTGTGAGTTGTCGACGAAATAGCGCTTGCACAGGGCGTCCAGACTGTTCTTTTGCCCCGGGTGCTTTTCCCTGGCCAGCGCCAGGGTATCCAACACCCCACAGTGGGCGATAACGCTCTTCCAGCGCGGGCTGCCCAGCCGTTTCAGCTCCCAATCGATAAAGCCCACGTCGAAAGGCGCATTGTGAATCACCAACTCCGCACCTTCGCAGAAGGTCATAAACTCATCGGCGATCTGCGCGAAGACCGGCTTGTCCTCCAGAAACTCATTGGTGATGCCGTGCACTTCGATAGCGCCGTCGTCCACTTGCCGTTCGGGATTGACGTACTGGTGGTAGTGACGCCCGGTAAGCTTCCGATTCACCACTTCCACGCAGCCGATCTCGATAATGCGATGACCGCTCTTCGGGTCCAGGCCCGTGGTTTCGGTATCCAGAACAACCTGACGCATTGCTATCCTCCCAATTCATCGATGCCGCGATTGGCGAGTTGGTCCGCGCGCTCGTTACCGGGGTGCCCGGAGTGGCCCTTGACCCAGTGCCAGTGCACTTCGTGGTGGGCTATGCCCTCTTCCAGTTGGCGCCAGAGGTCAGCGTTTTTTACCGGTTTTTTATTCGCGGTCTTCCAGCCATTGCGTTTCCAGTTGTGTATCCAACTGGTAATGCCCTGGCGCAGGTACTGGGAATCGGTGTGCAGATCCACGCGACACTGCTGCTTGAGCGCCCCGAGGGCTTTGATCGCCGCCATCAGTTCCATTCGATTATTGGTGGTGTGTTTCTCACCACCGAACAGTTCGCGCTCCGCATCGCCGTGAACCAGCAGAGCTCCCCAGCCGCCCGGCCCGGGATTGCCGCGGCAGGCGCCATCTGTATAAATAGTGACTTGTTTCAAGATGAGTGCTTTTTTGTATTGCAATAAAAAGCCGGCGATACCGGCTCTAGGAAGCCTCTAAAAAAAATGTGGCGCGCGGACACCGCCAGGCACACTCAGTAGTTTTTCAGAGGTTCCTAATGTTTCTGATGGCGCCGTCGCGCGGCAATCCGTGAACTCGAAGGGACCACGTTGATCGCGGGTTTGCGCTCCCCGCGCCAGTCGATTTTGATCATGCGCATACGCGCAACTTCTTTGCGCGCGACTATGATGTAAAAGCCTCCCCAAGGCAAGTGCCAGCGGGCCCCCAGGCGCTCCATCCAGGCGGTCTTCGCCAACAGTTCGCGCTGCTGCAACGGCAGCCGGAAAAATCCCCTCTCCACCTTGCCCGCCTGCAGGTCGAGCAGATTCATCCAGTCCGCCACCCGCGCCGCGCGCAACTGGTTACCCCGCTGGTGTGCACTGCCGGAGAACAGCAGCCGCGACAGCCCCAACAGGGAAAAGGGGTTGAAGCCGATCAGCACCATATGGCCGCCGGGGATCAGCACCCGCGCCGCCTCCCGCAGTACCTGGTGGGGCTGGGGGGAAAAATCCAGCAGGTGGTGCAGAAGAGCCACATCGATCGATTCCGAAGGGAGTGGCAACTGCTCGAACTCCACCTGGGCTGCACCCTTCTGCCCGCGGCAGGCACTGAAGCGGAAGCGGTGGTTGATACGGCTACACGCGGCGAAATCCACCGCACTGGTCACCCCCGCTTGCATCAAGTGGTAGCCGAACAGGCGCTCCACCAGCGGCTGGGCCAGGGCGAGCTGCTGTGACAGTATCTCTTCTCCCAGCCGGCTGGCAAACCAGCTGGCGAGGGCTGGGCAGGACTGCGCAAGGGATGGTTGCTCACCCCGCCGCCGGCCCGGAATGGATTTCTGCTCCATAGATTCCCTCTTTGTCCCTGTCTCTGAAACCCGGTTTTACCCGATCTGCTGGGACAGTATGAATTTTTTACTTTCCCGGAAAAAGCCGCAATATTCGACCAGTTTTCACAGCCCCTCCCGGCAAACGCCCTTCAGCCTATGATACTGTTATTCACCCAAGAGTAACGGGCCGTGGAAATGCTCACAATCTCACCCATAGCAGCCTTCAGTGACAACTATATCTGGCACCTGCAGCGAGACGAGCAGGACTGGGTGGTAGACCCCGGCGATGCGGGCCCGGTTTCGAATGCCCTGGGGGAGCGCAAACTCGACGGTATCCTGATCACCCATCATCACTGGGACCATACTGGAGGCATCGCTGAACTGACGGCAAAGTATCACTGCCCGGTGTACGGCCCCGGCTCCGTAGAGGGGATCACCCACCCGCTGACCGCCGACGACCGTTGCGAAGTGCTCGGATTCCCGGTTTCGGTGATCGGCGTGCCCGGCCACACCCTGGACCACCTGGCGCTGCTGCTGCGCGAAAATGACGGGCGAGTCGAGCAGAACCACCTTTTCTGTGGCGATACCCTGTTCGCGGCGGGCTGCGGCCGGCTGTTCGAGGGCACACCGGCGCAGATGTACAGCTCCCTGGCCAAACTCAGCGCCCTGCCGCCGGAAACCCGCGTCTACTGCGCCCACGAATATACCCTCGCCAACCTGCGTTTCGCCGCGGCGGCGGAACCCGGCAACCAGGCGGTGCACAACCGCCTCGCGCAAGTCGAGGAACTGCGCTCCAGCGGCAAAACCACGCTCCCCTCCACCATCGGTGAAGAACTGGCCACCAACCCCTTCCTGCGCTGCCACATCCCCGCCCTGGCCCGCCAGGCAGCCAACCATGGGGCCGCAGAAAACCCGGATGAAGTGGAAGTCTTCGCCTATCTGCGCCGCTGGAAGGACAATTTTTAGTCAATTATCATTGACCGAAACTTCTCCTCGTCTTTAGAATCAGATAATTACAACGAAAAGCTCAGGTATATCTCGAATAAGAGCCTTGAGCCGCAAGCCATAATAGACACCTGGATATCACATGGTTCACAGAAAGTTTGCCGTCGCGCTGCTCGCCGCGGCGGTGGGGGGCTGCGCCCAGGCGCCAAAACCCGATATTGCGCAAGAACACACGGGCAAAGGGATTGATATAGCTGCCAGTACCGCCGAAAGCTACACCCAGGCCCCAAGAGAGCGGGCCCTGCCGCCGGTGGACATCTGGGACCGGCTGCGCCGTGGTTTCCGTTTGCAGCGGCATATCGACCATCCCAAGGTGAAGGACTACATCGCCTACTTTTCCCGCAATGAAGGCTATATGGCGCGGGTCACCGAGCGTTCCCGCCGTTACATCTTCCATGTGACGGAACAGCTGGAAGCAGCGGGGCACCCCTTGGAGCTGGCACTGCTGCCCATCGTTGAGAGCGCCTACGACCCCTTCGCCTATTCCCACGCCCGCGCCTCCGGTATGTGGCAGTTCATCCCCGCCACCGGTCGCTCCTTCGGCCTCCACCAGAACTGGTGGTACGATGGCCGCAGGGATGTCCACGAGTCCACCCGCGCCGCCATCAAGTACTTCAGTTATCTCTCCGAGCGCTTCAACGGCGACTGGGAGCTGGCGCTGGCCGCCTATAATGCCGGCGAAGGCACCGTAAGCCGCGCCATAGACAGAAACCGCCGCCGCGGCCTGGGCACCAGTTTCTGGGATCTGAAGCTGCCACGGGAAACCCAGCGCTACGTACCCCAGCTACTGGCCCTGGCGGAGGTGGTTTCGCGCCCCGACTACTACCGCGTCCCTCTGCACGATATCGACAACCAGCCCTACTACGCCGTCGTGGATGTGGGCAGCCAAATCGACCTGGCCCAGGCGGCGGACATGGCGGGGATCGAGATCGAGGAACTCCAGCTACTCAACCCCGGCTACAACCGCTGGGCCACCGATCCGAACGGCAAGCATCAGTTGCTGCTGCCGATAGAAAAACGGGACACTTTTGTCAATGCTCTCAGCCGACTGCCCGAAGACCAGAGAGTAAGCTGGCAGCGCTACACGATCGCCCGCGGCGATACCCTGTCCACCATCGCGCGGCGCTATGAGACCACCGTGGCAGCGATCCGTCAGACCAACAAACTGCGCGGCAATACCATCCGCGCCGGCCACACTCTTCTGATTCCCAGCGCTTCCGGCCCCGGCGCGCAGTACGCTTACACCCTGGACCAACGGGTTGGTCGCCAGTCCTCCGGGAGTGGACGCAAGACCAGTTACACCGTGCGCCCCGGCGATACCCTGTGGGAAATCTCCCGCTCCCTCGGCGTGGAGATCCGCCAACTGGCCAGTTGGAACAACATGGCCCCCGCGGACACCCTGCGTCCCGGACAGAAGCTGGTCGCCTACAACACCGGCGGCGACAGCCCCACCACCCGCAAGCTCTCTTACCGTGTCCGCAGCGGAGACTCACTGTACCGCATCGCCAGGAAATTCAGTCTCGAAATCAAGGATATCCTGCGTTGGAACAGGATCACCGAGAAGAGCTACCTGCAGCCGGGCCAGCATCTGACCCTGTTTGTTGACAGCGCCGCGAGCGGATAATCAACAGTCAATTGGGAAGTGAGAAAGCAAAAAGCCCGCACGAGCGGGCTTTTTGCTTTCCGGGTGATCGGCGACACACAGCGCACCGACCACTCGCCACTATTGAACCTCAATATCCGCCTTGTCGGCCAGGAACTTCTGTACCGCGGCCAGCTCCGCCCTTCCGTTTACCGACGCTAACTGCTGCATCAGCGCACGGCGCTGCTCACTGCTCTGGCGGGCCAGCTCTCCGGGACGCACGTCGCGCAGTTGCAGCACTACCTGGTCTCCGGCGCTAGTGGCGAAACGGCTGGTCGTCCTATCGCGGGAATCCGAAGCGGGGAGAGAGAAAGCATGCTCGATAATCTCACCGCGCTGGCCGAACCCCCCGCGGCGGGTCTTATCGCTGGTCTCCAGGGTCAACTCCTGCGCCTCCGCCAACTCGGCGAAATCGCTCCCCTGCTCCAACTGTTGCTCCAATTCCTTCGCGCGAACGGCCAACTGTGCACTGGCCTTTTCGCGCTTGAGGCGGTCGACGATCTGCTCACGAACATCCGCCAGCGGATAGGTCCCGGCCGGCTGATGCTCGGTAACCCGCAGCACCAGGGCGTGATTTTCGCTGAGATTGAGCACGTCGGAAGTGTTGCGATCAACCATGACTTCCGGAGCAAAGGCCGCAGCCACCACCTTGTCGTTGGCGGCGATGCCGCTGCCACCTTCACGGCTGAACGGCCCGGCAGTCTGCAGCGGAACACCCAGGTCCTCCGCCGGCCCGGCCAGGGTTTCGGCGTTGTAGGCGAGATCCGCCAAGCGCCCCAGGGCGTCGACAAATTCACGCTCGGCTTCCGCATTGCGCAGCTGCGCGGCAATGGCCGCCTTGCGCTCCTCGAAGCTTGGGGGCTCGGCGCCGGCCACTTCCAACAGCTTGATAAAGTGGGTACCGCTCTCAGTAGTTACCGGTGCGGATACCTCCCCTTCCTCCAGGCCCGCCAGGGCGTCCTCGAAGGGCTCAGGAAAGACGTCGCCAGTGGTAAAGCCCAGATCACCCCCCTCCTCGCGGGAAACGATGTCATCGGAGTAAGTTTTCGCCAGTTCGGCAAAATCTTCGCCGGCATCCAGCTTGGCCTGGATTTCGGCAATTTTCTCCTCATTACCCTCTTCCACCAGAATGTGCGCCGCGCGACGGCGGGTCTGCTCCTGGAAGTTGGCCACCTCCTGCTCGTACTGGGCGCGCACATCTTCTTCCGACACATCGATATTGTCGGCAAACAGCGCCGGCTTCAGCTCAACATATTCAATGGCCACTTGCTCGGGGCGCTGGAATTCGTCCTGGTGGTTTTGATAGTAGGCTTCGATCTCGCTGTCCGGAACCGTGGTTTCCGCGAGCAGATCCTGTACCGGGAGTACCACGTAGTCGAAGTCGCGCTCTTCCATGGAAATGGCCACCACCTGCTCGGCATCCTCGCGGGTGGCAAAGGCGCTTTCCGACACGCTGTCTGTGTACTGCTGCAGGACGATGTCCCGCTCCATGATCTGGCGGAAACCAGCCGGGCTATATCCCATACGACGCAGGGCGTCGCGATAGGTCTGTGGATCAAACTTGCCGTTTACCTGGAAACCCGGAATCTGCACAATTTCCTTGTCCACTCCCGCCGGGCTCATCACCATGCCGCTGTCCTGTGCCGCCTGGCGCATAACCGCGCTGTTAACCAGCTGCTGTAAAACCGGCTCGCGCAACTGTTCGTCGCTCAGGAGGTCCGCCGGGACGTTGTCACCATACTGGCTCATGATCATATTCCGGCGATTCTGGATCGCGCGCTGCAGATCCAGATTGGTGATCTTCTCCCCGTTGATCTCCGCCACCTTGTCGGCGGACCCACCACTTGCACCGGTGAAAAAATCAATTCCCCCAATGACCATAATAAAACCAAAAAAGCCCGCCACAATAACTGCCGCGGTGCCCTTCAGGTTGTCTCGCATGGACTGAAGCATGCTCAGCTCCGACTGTTGACTCTAAAATTTATTCTTGAAGCCCAATGTATCGGGCTCCCGTATCAGATACAAAAAAGGCGCATCCGAGTGATACGCCTCTCTGAAGCTTCGGTTTGGTGTGAGGCTTCTTAATTTACCGCACTCTCTACCGCATCCTTCAATTTACCGCATCCTTCAGGGCCTTGCCGGCTTTGAAGCCCGGAACCTTGGCCGCGGGAATCTGGATTTCATCGCCGGTACGCGGGTTGCGGCCGGTACGCGCAGCGCGCTCTTTAACGGCGAAAGTGCCGAAACCTACCAGAGCCACCTGATCGCCTTTTTTCAGGGCACCGGTAATGCTATCTACCATTGCGTCCAGAGCACGGCCGGCAGCTGCTTTCGGAATATCTGCAGATGCGGCAATCGCTTCAATCAGTTCGGACTTATTCACGCTTAATCCCTCTGTTCTTTTCTTAAGTATGTTTCAGGCGCCCCTTCCGGAACACCTCCTTCCGGAACGCCTTTGCGTTCGAGCCTTCAATCGCCGGCCACTTAGGTGCCGGTCAATAAGCCACGATTTATACCAACTGCCCGGTAGCGGGTCAAGGAACCACGGGGCTTTCCGGGTAGTTGGACAAAACTCCAACAGGTTTCTGTCACGGGCAGATTATTTTTTAGCCTAAGCGGGCAAGTCCTGGAATTGTCCATCACTGCACTTTCGTCGCCCCGCTCCATCCATGGACAGGCGCTTTCGGCATCCAGATCGGCGCGCCGCCGGTTTGCGCCTATTCCACAGGCTGCAATGCGAAGATCCTGCTGTCGATGTCCTTGATTCAACGGAGTTTTTAGTGAGTGTGTATAGAACGTTGCGAGCGCTCCTCAGCCTGTTTCTGCAGCGCCGAATACTCCTCGTCGGACAGGGACTCCGGCTTGTGCTCCAGCGCCAGCTCCAACACCTGATCGATCCACTTGACCGGTTTAATGACCAGGTCCTGCAGGATATTGTCCGGAATATCCTTTAAGTCGCGTTCATTATCTGCCGGGATCAGCACCGTCTTGATTCCCCCCCGGTGTGCCGCAAGCAGCTTCTCCTTGAGACCACCAATCCGCAGAACTTCTCCCCTCAGGGTGATTTCACCGGTCATGGCCACTTCCGAGCGCACCGGGATTCCAGTGAGCACCGAGGCCAGCGCGGTGCACATGCCGATACCCGCCGAGGGACCATCCTTGGGCGTCGCTCCCTCCGGCACATGGATATGAATATCGCGGGTCTCGTGAAAGTCCGGGGCAACGCCCAGAGACTGGGCCCGCGCGCGCACCACAGTGAGCGCGGCCTGGATCGATTCCTGCATCACGTCGCCGAGGGAGCCGGTCTTGACCACCCGGCCTTTGCCGGGGACTGCAGAAGCCTCGATGGTGAGCAGGTCGCCGCCTACCTCGGTCCAGGCCAGGCCGATCACCTGGCCGATTTTATTTTCCTTTTCCGCGCGGCCGAAATCATACTTGCGCACACCCAGCAGGTCTTCCAGTTGCTCTGGTTTGACGACCATTTTTTCACTGGTCTCTTCGCGCACATGCTTGGTCACCACTTTGCGGCAGATCTTCGCAATCTCGCGATCCAGGTTGCGCACGCCAGCCTCACGGGTGTAATAGCGCACGATATCACGCACGGTATCGTTGCCCAGCGACAGTTCGTCGTCCTTCAAACCGGCGGCCTTGCGCTGCTTGGGCACCAGGTAACGCTGTGCGATGTTGAGTTTCTCATCCTCGGTGTAACCGGGCAGGCGAATCACCTCCATGCGGTCCAGCAGCGGGCCGGGAATGTTCATGGAGTTGGATGTGCATACGAACATCACGTCGGATAGATCGTAATCCACTTCCAGGTAGTGATCGTTGAACGATTTGTTCTGCTCCGGATCGAGCACTTCCAGCAGTGCCGAGGCGGGATCACCACGCTGATCCATACCCATCTTGTCCACTTCGTCGAGCAGGAATAGAGGGTTCTTGACCCCCACTTTGGAAATCTTCTGCACCAGCTTTCCGGGCAGCGAGCCGATATAGGTGCGCCGGTGGCCGCGGATTTCCGCTTCATCGCGCACACCGCCCAGGGCCATGCGCACATACTTGCGGTTGGTGGCACGGGCGACGGATTCACCCAATGAGGTCTTGCCCACCCCGGGCGGCCCCACCAGGCAGAGAATAGGCCCCTTGACCTTCTTCACCCGCTTTTGCACTGCCAGGTATTCGAGGATGCGCTCCTTGACTTCCTCCAGGCCGTAGTGGTCCTTTTCCAGGATTTCCTCCGCCTTTTTCAGATCGTGGCGCACGCGGCTGGCTTTTTTCCAGGGTACACTCAGCATCCAGTCGATATAGCTGCGCAGCACCGACGCCTCCGCAGACATAGGCGACATCATTTTCAGTTTGCCCAGTTCCGCGCGGGTTTTCTTCTCCGCCTCCGCGGACATACCCGACTCGGCGATTTTTTTCTCCAGCTCTTCGACTTCGCTGGGCTCCTCGGTAATTTCACCCAGCTCTTTCTGAATGGCCTTCATCTGCTCATTCAGGTAGTACTCGCGCTGGCTCTTCTCCATCTGCTTCTTGACCCGGCCGCGGATGCGCTTCTCCACCTGGATCAGATCAATTTCCGAATCCATCAGGCCGAGCAAGTGTTCCAGGCGCTGTTTGACGCTGGCGGTCTCCAGCAGCTCCTGTTTCTGCGGCAGCTCCAGGGACATATGCGCGGCGATCGTATCCGCCAGGCGGCCCGGCTCGTCGATGCCCGACAGGGAGGTGATCACCTCATTGGGGACCTTCTTGCTGACCGATACATACTGTTCAAACTGGGTCATCGCCGAGCGAACCAGAGCCTCAGCTTCAGCCTCCGGCAGCTCTTCGGTCTCCATGGGTTCGACTGTGGCCCGGTAGTGGGTGTCACCGTCGGTGACCTCCAGGATATTGACCCGGCGGCTGCCCTCCACCAGCACCTTGACGGTGCCGTCGGGCAGTTTGAGCAGTTGCAGGACACTGGCAACGGTGCCTACCCGGTAGATATCTTCCGCACCGGGATCATCCTCGGACGCCTGGCGCTGTGCCACCAGCAGTACCTGTTTGTCGTTGCGCATCGCCGCTTCCAACGCATCGATGGATTTCTCCCGGCCGACAAACAGCGGAATCACCATGTGCGGATAGACGACGACGTCACGCAGCGGTAACAGCGGGTATTCAAGTGTGGTATCGGATGGCTGGTCCATGGAACTCCTCTCGGCCCGAACACTGGGGGTTGGCGCGGCATTCAATGGCTTCTGGTCAAAGAACCGTCAGTCTCAAGTGGTCACCGCCAGCTAGTTGCTAAAGATTGGGGGCCGGCGACTGGAATACAAGTCTAATCTAAACGGGAATTTGCGCCGACATAAAAAACGGCAGGGCCGAAGATCTGACCGGTCAAGCCATCTGGTGGTCGGCACGAACAAAAAAAGCCCCTTAGCGGGGCTTTTCTTCGCAGCCTGCCGGTTTACTCCTCGGGAGCGACCTTCTGTGACTCGTTGTTCTCGTAGACCAGCAGCGGCGCCGATTCCCCTTTGATGACCGCCTCGTCGATCACCACCTTGGCCACGTTGTCGGTGGACGGGATGTCGTACATGGTCTCCAACAGCACGGACTCCATAATGGAACGCAGGCCGCGGGCGCCGGTCTTGCGCTCCATGGCCTTGGTGGCCACGGCGTCCAGGGCATCGGGGCGGAAATCCAGCTCCACGCTCTCCATCTCGAACAGTTTGGCGTACTGCTTGGTCAGCGCATTGCGAGGTTCGGTGAGGATCTTCACCAGTGCGACGCGATCCAGCTCCTCCAGGGTGGCGGTGACCGGCAGGCGGCCCACAAACTCCGGGATCAAGCCGTAGCGCACCAGGTCTTCCGGCTCCAGGTCGCGCAGTACCTCGCCGAAGTTGCTCTTGCTGTCCTTAGACTTCACTTCGGCGCTGAAGCCGATACCACCCTTCTCCGAACGGTCGCGGATCACCTTGTCCAGCCCCGCGAAAGCGCCGCCACAGATGAACAGGATGTTGGATGTGTCCACCTGCAGGAACTCCTGCTGCGGGTGCTTGCGACCGCCCTGAGGCGGCACCGAGGCCACAGTGCCCTCGATCAGCTTGAGCAGCGCCTGCTGTACGCCCTCGCCGGAGACATCCCGGGTGATGGAGGGGTTGTCGGACTTGCGCGAGATTTTGTCAATCTCATCGATGTAGACAATGCCCTGCTGGGCCTTTTCCACGTCGTAATCGCACTTCTGCAACAATTTCTGGATAATGTTTTCCACGTCCTCGCCGACGTAGCCTGCCTCCGTGAGGGTGGTGGCATCGGCGATGGTAAAGGGCACGTTGAGCAGCCGCGCCAGGGTTTCCGCCAGCAGGGTCTTGCCGCTGCCGGTGGGGCCCACCAGCAGAATATTCGACTTGCTCAGCTCGACTTCTTCCTTGCCCTTGACGCCACTCTTGCTGCGCAGTCGCTTGTAGTGGTTGTACACCGCCACTGCCAGCACCCGTTTCGCGCGCTCCTGGCCAATCACGTACTGGTCGAGGATGTCGGTAATCTCCCTCGGCGTGGGCAGGCGCCCCTCGGGGCCCTCGGCGCTCTCCTGCACTTCTTCGCGAATGATATCGGTGCAGAGCTCGACGCACTCGTCGCAAATAAACACAGACGGGCCCGCAATCAGTTTGCGCACTTCCTGCTGGCTCTTGCCACAGAAGGAACAGTACAGCAGTTTGCCGTTGTCTTCTCCGCTGCTCTGGTCGGTCATCAAAATACTCCGTGGTCTCTCAGCCAGCCGGCGGCCCGGCTATCAATCGGTCTTTGTTCAATAGCAAGATGCTGTGTTTTGGCGGGTTTTTCAAGCCCTTTGTGATGGCACCCGGGGTTCCGAATGCCAGATCAGACAATCGGCACCTCAGTCGACCAGAAATGACCAACCGGTCTTATTTTTCGGCAACCAGGCGGCGTGCCAGCACATCGTCCACCAAGCCGTATTCCTTCGCCTCCTCGGCGGCCAGGAAGTGGTCGCGCTCAGTGTCCCGCTCTATTTCCTCCACACTGCGACCGCTGTGATGCGCCAACAGTTCATTCAGGCGGTGGCGGATCTTGAGGATTTCCTGCGCGTGGATATGGATATCGCTGGCCTGGCCCTGAGCACCGCCGCTGGGCTGATGAATCATCACCCGGGAGTTTGGAGTCGCATAACGCTTGCCGTTGGCGCCTGAGGCCAGTAGGAAGGCACCCATACTGCAGGCCTGACCTATGCACATGGTGCTCACGTCCGGCTTGATAAACTGCATGGTGTCGTAGATAGACATGCCGGCGGTCACCGACCCGCCGGGAGAATTGATATACAGGTGGATGTCCTTGTCGGGGTTTTCCGCCTCGAGGAACAAGAGCTGCGCGACCACCAGATTGGCCATATGGTCTTCAACCTGGCCAACCAGAAAAATCACCCGCTCCTTTAACAGACGGGAGTAAATGTCGAAGGAGCGCTCGCCTCTGGCAGTCTGCTCCACCACCATGGGCACCAGGCCGGTGGCTGTCGGATCAATAGAGGACTGGGGATATTCGAAACGTGCCATAGGTACCGTTGCTTCCTTTTTTGGCTATTAGGCGAGAACGCCGGGCCGGCGGCGCAAAACTGAAAAAATCGGTCTTTCTGAGCTTAACCGGTCAGGCGTGAGAAAGCCAGCCGGGGAAGGGGAAGGAAAAGATCGGCGCCCACCCTTGCGAACGCCGATCGGCAGGCATCAACCCTGTTGCTGGGGCTTGATCACATCGTCGTAGTTGCTTTCAACATCACTGACTTCGGCGGCCTCCAACACGAAATCCACCACCTGGTCTTCCAGCACGACGGACTCCACACCGGACAGCAGTTCGCGGTTGCTGTAATAGTATTCCACCACCTCTTCCGGCTGCTGGTAGGTGGAGGCCAGCTCCTCGACCTTGGTCTTGACGCGATCCGCATCCACCGAGATTTTGTTTTGCTTGACGATCTCGCCAACCACCAGGCCGAGCACCACGCGACGCTTGGCCTGTTCTTCAAACATGGTATCCGGAAGCATTCTCGCCGCGTCTTCCGCAGGGATCTGGCCGCCAAACTGCTGGACCATCTGGCTGCGCAGGGTGCGCACTTCGCCGGCCACTAGTGCCGCCGGCAGCTCCACCTGATGCTTCTCGAACAGCTGGTCCATCACCTGGGTTTTGACCTTGTTCAACGCCGCGTTTTTCAATTCGCGCTGCATGTTGCCGCGCACTTCCTCGCGGAACTTCTCTTCACCGCCCTCTTCCACACCGTAGGATTTGAAGAATTCTTCATTCAGCTCGGGCAGCTCGGGTTTTTCGGACGCAGTGACCTTGATATTGAAAGTGACCTCGGCGCCGCGCAGATTTTCCGCCTGGTAATCCTCCGGGAAGGTGACCTCGATATCCTTTTCCTCACCGGGCTTCATCCCCAGAATGCCGTCTTCGAAACCGGGGATCATCTGGCCGGAACCGAGCACCAGCTTTTGGCCTTCCGCCTTGCCGCCCTCGAACTCCTCGCCGTCCTTGCGGCCGACGAAATCGATGGTCACACGGTCGCCTTTCTGCGCCTTGCGTTTGGTCTCCTTCCAATCGGATTGCTGCTTGCGCAGCACTTCGATCATATTGTCCACGTCCTTGTCGGTGACTTCCGCCGCGGGACGCTCCACTTTCAGCGTTCCCAGGTCGGTCAGCTCGACTTCCGGGTAAACCTCAAAAGTAGCGGTGTATTCCAGGTTTTCGCCGGGAGCGGTCTGTTTGGCCTCGATGCTCGGCTGGCCGGCGGGTTTCACCTGTTCTTTCTGCACCGCTTCGTAGAAAGAGCGGCTCATGACTTCGCCAAGCACTTCCTGACGCACACCGGCACCAAACTTCTGGCGTACCACTTTCAACGGCACTTTGCCTTTGCGAAAGCCGTTGATGCGCACGGTTTTGGCCGCCTGCTGGAGGCGCTTGTCCACTTCCTTGTCGACGATTTCCGCCGGCAAATTAACCGTTAAGCGACGCTCCAGGCCGGAAGTTGTTTCAATGGAAACCTGCATGTTGATCCTCGTGAGACTCTTTCTGCTTTTTGCGCCGGGGCGCCAAATACAAACAGCCCGCGCCTACACCCTCAGGCGGCACGGGCTGCGGAATTCGCTTTGGTGGGGACGGGGAGACTTGAACTCCCACACCTTGCGGCACCAGAACCTAAATCTGGCGTGTCTACCAATTCCACCACGTCCCCAAAAACTTCCCCGACGCTAACTCATTGATATCTATGCAATTTACCGCATACACACCGGGGCCCGGCGGCGAGGGGAGCAGATTGTGCCACAGGCGGTGGGGGGCTTCAATATATAGGGACCCGGGAAAGAATGCCGACATCTGATGCGAAGGCCCCGCTGTCGGGGGCATTCGTGAAACATTTGCCGATCAGGCTGTCGGGCGAGCGGCCACCGGCGGCGGGGCCGCCATCGAGTTCAACGCTTGGATTCAGCGACCAGCAGAGCCGTTCCCGCTACAGCCGAAACCACGTCCATTGCCGCCCCTGAGGCCAGCAGCCAGGCGGTCTCCGCCTCTGCTGGAATGCCGCCTAACTTCAGTTCGCCACCGACCACCATGGCGATCCGATAACTCTCCCCGCCATCCAGGTGATAGTCGCCGGGAACAAAGAAGCGGATGCGGTCGACGGTAAAGTCGGCAAAGTCCACAATGCGCTCGCGCACAAAGTGGCCGTCGCTTTCCAGCTCCAGGAAAGGCGCCTGTTCCGGCGTATCCAGCCGCACCTTGGCGAGCGCCTCTTCCGTATCCCAATGCCCCTGGGTCAGCACCTTCTGCGCAAAGGAGAGTATCTTGCGCTCGTACACCGGGGTCTGGAACTCCACCGTGCGCACACCGTGCTGCAGCGAGTGTGGCGTATGGGTGGGGACCGAAATCACATCGCCGACCTCCAGCGGGCGCAGCGCGGTAAAGCTGTCCATGGCCGCGCGCAGGCGCTTTTCTTCCCCGTGCAGCTCTTGCGGAAGCTGGTCCGCCCACGCCTTCAACAGCTCCGCCGGCAGCGGTTCATTGGCGTCGTATCCCCCCCCTTCACGCAGGATATCGAAGCGGTGATCCACCTCCTCCCGCACCAGCCGGTACTCGGCGACGGCCTCGCGGTAGGCGGCGAGAAACGCCTCGTCGGATCCCATCTCCCGGCGCTTGCGCTGGTTGAACCCAAAGCGAATGGCACCGCGCCCATCGGGCCAGGCCCGCGGATCCACCCGGGTGACGATATAGATTTCGCGCTTTTCCTCGTGCATCTCGAAATAGAGGTCGCCGTAGACCTCATCCGGCAAGGGGTCGAGGATCTTGAGCAGGTTTATACCCCGCTCGTCGCCGGCGGCGAAACGCCGCGGCAGCGCCGCCAGCAGCCAGGGCAGCGGTACCAGCCGCCCCGGCTCACCCACCCCCGACTGACCCCGCTGCTCGATGCCGCTGTACCAGATCTCCCGCCCCCAGGGTTTCGGAACCGATACCGGCTGCAGCGGCAGCGGCGCATCCAGGTCGAAAACCGGGAGTTCCAGTCGCTCGGCCAGTTGCCGCGCGCCCTCCCCCTCGTCCGGTTCGGCTTTTTTCCCAACGGCGGCGTACACCGGGCCGCCCTCCGTCTCGCGCCAGAAGAGTGTCAGCAGCGGCAGTTCCGGCTCACCGGGCAGGTAGTACTGGCAATGCACAAAGCGCACCGTCAGGGAGAAAGGGGACTGATCCCGCGCGGCCAGCAGTTGGTCAAGGCAGGTTTCGGGAGATGGGTGATCGACGACTTGCAACAAAACGACTCTCCACTAAATGTAGGAGCGGCCGTTGGCCGCGATCGAGAGTGGTTCAATCCACAATTGATCGCGGCCAACGGCCGCTCCTACCGGGCTTTCACGCGGCCCTATAAAGGCCGCGACAAAGCCTACACTCTTTCCACAATCGTGGTAATACCCTGGCCAAGGCCAATGCACATGGTGGACACACCCAGGTCCCCGCCCTCGTTCTGCATCACCGACAGCAGGGTACCGGTGATACGCACGCCGGAGCAGCCAAAGGGGTGACCCAGGGCGATGGCGCCGCCGTAGAGGTTCACCTTCTCGTCCATCTGGTCGAGCAGCTCCAGGTCTTTCAACACCGGCAGCGCCTGGGCGGCGAAGGCCTCGTTCAGCTCCATCTTGTCGATATCCCCGATACTGAGACCGGCGCTCTTCAGTGCCTTCCGGGTGGAAGGCACCGGGCCGTAACCCATAATCGACGGATCCACACCGGCCACGGCCATCTCGCGCACCCGGGCGATGGGCGTCAGGCCCAGGGACTGGGCGCGCTCGGCGGACATCACCAGCATCACCGAGGCGCCGTCGGTGATCTGCGAGGAGGTACCAGCGGTCACCTGGCCGTGCTTGGGGTCGAACGCCGGCTTCAGTTCCGCCAGCTTTTCCACGGTGGTGTCCGGACGGATAGTCTGGTCGCTCTCCACCAGGTAGGGCACGCCGTCGTCGTCGTGGCCTTCGATGGCGATGATCTCTTTGTTGAACTTGCCCTCATTGGTGGCCGCGGCGGCGCGCTGGTGGGAGCGCGCGCCAAACTCGTCCATCTGTTGGCGCTGGATACCGTGCATCATCGCCAGGTATTCCGCGGTCATGCCCATGGAGCCCGCGGCTTTGGCCATAGTGCGGCCCAGCATTGGGTTGGGGCTCACGTGTTCCATCATGTTCAGGTGCCCCATGTGCTCGACGCCGCCGACCACGTAGACATCGCCCAGGCCGGCGCGGATACTGGCGGCGGCGGTATGCAGCGCGGACATGGAGGAGCCGCACAGGCGGTTGACCGTCTGCGCGGGTACGGTGTGCGGCAGGCCGGCACGCAGCAGGATAAAACGGGCCACGTTGAAGCCCTGCTCGTCCCGCTGCATCACACAGCCCCAGATCAGGTCATCGATCTCCGCGGGGTCCAGTTTGTCGTTGCGCTCCAGGAATTTCTTCAGCAGCTCCGCGGACATGTCGTCGGCGCGTACATGGCGGTAAATACCGTTCTTGGAGCGGCCCATGGCCGTGCGGGCATAGTCGACGATTACGGCATCTCTGGGATTTAAACTCATTTCAATTCTCCAGTATCGCTGTAGGAGCGGCGGGGCGGCCATCCGCCGCTGGCCGCGACTCTCTGCTATCGCGGCCAGCGGCGGATGGCCGCCCCGCCGCTCCTACAGGAAGATTGTTCTGTTATGAATAGTAGGTTTCGCCCTTGGCGGCCATTTCCCGCATGCGTTCGGTGGGCTTGTACAGCTCTCCCAGGTCGGCGTACTTGTCGGCGATCTCCACAAAAGTCTTCAGGCCCATATTGTCGAGCCAGGCAAAGATGCCGCCGCGGAAGGGCGGGAAGCCCAGGCCGTAGATCAGCGCCATATCCGCTTCCGCGGGGGATTCCACAATGCCCTCTTCCAGGCAGCGCGCCAATTCGGTGGCCATGGGCACCATCATGCGCTCGATAATTTCGTCTTTTTCGAACTCGCGGCGCTCGGACACATGGGGCTTGAGCAGATCGTAGGACTCCTCGGTAGGCACCTTCTTCTGCTTGCCCTTCTTGTCTTCCTCGTAGTTGTAGAAGCCTTTATCGTTTTTCTGGCCGTAGCGCTTGGCTTCGTACATCACGTCGGACGCGGCGGTGAAAGACTTGCCCATGCGATCCGGGAAGCCCTCCGCCATTACTTTCTCTGCGTGCACGCCGGTATCGATACCGACCACATCCATCAGGTAAGCGGGGCCCATGGGCCAGCCCCAACGCTCCATCACCTTGTCGATTTCCTGGAAATCGGCGCCGTCGCGCACCAGCATGGAAAAGCCGGCGAAATATGGGAAGAGCACGCGGTTGACCAGGAATCCGGGGCAGTCCCGCACCACGATGGCCTTCTTGCCCATTTTGTTGGCATAGGCCACCACCCGGGCAATGGCCTTCTCGGAGGTTTTCTCGCCGCGGATCACTTCCACCAGCGGCATCTTGTGTACCGGGTTGAAGAAGTGCATACCGAGGAAGTTTTCCGGGCGCTCCAGCGGCTCTGCGAGGTGGTCGATGGAGATAGTGGAGGTGTTGGTGGCGATCACCGTATCTTCGGTGACCTTTCCTTCCACTTCCTTCAACACAGAGTGTTTTACCTTCGGATTTTCCACCACGGCTTCCACCACCACATCGACATCGTCGAAGCCGTCGTAGCTGAGCGTGGGCTCAATGCGGTTCAGCACCTCGCCCATTTTTTCCGCGGTCAGGCGCCCGCGCTCCACCAGTTTCGAAAGCAACTGATTGGCGTGCTTCAGCCCCAGGTCGATCCCGTCCTGGGCGATGTCCTTCATCTTGATGGGCACGCCCTTGTAGGCGGACTGGTAGGCGATGCCGCCGCCCATAATGCCCGCACCCAGCACCGCGGCGCGCTCGATTCTCTTGTCGGCTTTCTTTTCCCAGCCCTTTGCTACCTTACCGATCGCCTGGTCGTTGAGGAACAAGCCCACCAGGGACTTGGCGGTATCGGTCTGCGCGCACTGGATAAACTGCTGCTGCTCTATCTTCAGCGCCTCGTCGCGGTCGACTTTGTAACCCTGCTCGATGGAGGTCACCGCCGCCACCGGCGAGGGATAGTTCTTGCCCGCCTGCGCGCCGACGAATGCCTTGGTGGTGAAGAAGGCCATCAGCGCTTCGGTGTCGTTCAGCGGGATGGGGGACTTCTTGATTTCGCGGACGGCGCGGTAATCCAGTTTGCCGTCGATCGCACGCTGGAGCAGCTTCAGCGCTGCGTCCTTGAGCTTATCCGCGGGCACCACCGCATCCACCGCGTTGGCGGTGAGCGCCGCGTCCGCTTTCTGCTCCTTGCCGGCGGCGATCCACTCGGCGGCCACATCCACGCCGACGATGCGCGGCAAACGCACGGTACCGCCCCAGCCCGGAAGCAGGCCCAACTTCACTTCCGGCAGGCCCACTTTGGCCTGGTCGCTCATCACGCGGAAGTCGCAGCCGAGACACACTTCGAAACCGCCACCGAGGGCGTAGCCGTTGATTGCCACCACACTGGGCACCGGCAGGTCTTCCAGGCGATTGATATTTTCATTGTTCTTGTTCATCAGCTCGGCGATACCTTCCGGCCCGGCGGAGAAGGCTCCGCCAAACTCAGTGATATCGGCACCGACGATAAACACATCCTTGCCGCTGGTGAGAAGTACACCTTTGACGCCGTCTGCCGCCTCGATGGCGTCCAGCGCCTGGGAGAACTCCGCAACCGCCTGTCGATTGAACTTGTTGACGGATTCGCCTTGCAGGTCGAAATTGAGTTCGGCGATGCCGTTGTCCAGCATCTGCACTGAGAGTGCCTTGCCATTGAATAACATGAATTGACCTCTTTTTTTCGGGGCTCGGAATCCTGCCCGGGGTCGAAAATTGCCTTCGTGACTGTCGGGTTTCCCCACTCGCAAGCGGTGACGCAATCCCCCCCTTACAGTCAGTCAAGTCCTAGTATAGCCAGATTCAAACGATTGTTTGAATACTATTTCTTACAAATCGGATGGCCCGGCCGTTACACGCTGGGCGGTGAATTGGCGCTGACCAGGATGCAGTCGCAGTCGCCGGGGTTGCGAAAGCGGTGCGGCCGGCGACTGCTGAAATAGTAGCCGTCGCCCGGGCCGAGCATCGCCACTTCGGCACCCACGGTTACCTCCAATCGCCCGGACACCACGATTCCACCCTCCTCTCCGTCATGGCTCAACAGCTCTGGCCCGGTATCCTGGCCCGGCGGATAGACTTCGTAGAGGATGGACATGGCGCGCTTGCCATTGCTCGCGCCCAGCAGGCGGTACTGGATGGGACCGGTGCCGACGTTGGGCATTTCGTCCGCGCGGAAAAAGATATGGGGGTTATCATCGAACTGCAGGGTGAAAAAGTCCGCCATGGACATAGGGATGCCGTCGAGCACTTTTTTCAGGGAACCCACCGAGGGGCTGACTCGCCCCTGCTCGATCAGGGAGATGGTGGCGTTGGTAACCCCAGCGCGTTTGGCCAGCTCGCGCTGGGACCAGCCGTGCATTTTGCGCACCGCCTTGAGCCGCGCGCCCACGTCGTCATTACCCTTGACTTCCGGTGACTGGATCACCGATTCCATGTTCGCCATGCTGATTAGTGGCCGGTGGTTGGGTGTCGAGTGGCTAGTGTGCCGCAAACTACCGGCCAATGGCCACTATTCAGTGGCCACGTTCTAACTTAGACGGAAGGAAGGCTCCCGGGACCATATGAGGCAGGGATGCTGATTACGAGCGTACGACCGCTAGGGATGGCGGGGTGCCATCCAGCGGAAGTGCAGGGATGCATCTAAGGGGGCGCCCACCCGTATCCCGGGAGATGAATAACCTTTCCTTCCGACCCGGTGTATTTACACCATATCCTCGAAAGGATTGCTGTCCGGCAGTTCCACGGCCGGGAGACCCGGCAGCGTGATCCGCTCGGCGGACATTTCGATGGTGCTCTCGTCCACCAGTCCCTCGCCGAAACGATAGATAGCGCTCAGTTCGCCGCGGCTGGCGCGCCTATCGTAGGCGGCGGCCTGTTCGCTCACCGCTTCATTGCGCTTGCGGTGGGCGGTCAACGCCTGTTCACCGTGGCGCTTGGCCAGCATACGCCGCACCAGGTGCGGTGCGAGCACGCTGGCAGTGGCGTTGTTGCCGCCGAAACCCTTGGAGTTGAGGAAAGCCACATCCAGGGATTCCGGGTCCCGCTCAGTGTGCTGCAGGGCGATATCCAGGTGCTTGTGGTGCACGTCGTCGGCCACCCGCTCAATGGTGGTGATGCCCGGCAGGATGCCGCGATCGAAAACCCCGAGGCTGGCAATCAGCTGGTCGCCGCTGGCCGCGGCGACGGTGTGCCCCAGGTAGGCCTTGACCGCGCATACCGGCCACGCCTCTATGCCGAAGGCGCCGGCCAGGCGGTCGAAAATCGCCGACTCGGTGACCCGGTTCTGCGGCGTGCTGGAACCGTGGGCCTGCACGAAACTTCGCCGGCGCAGACTCTCGTCCCCCACAATGGCCCGGGTCTCAGCCATGGCCCGGGCCACAGTGAGATAGTTGCCCGGACCCGGAGCGGAAATGGATTTCTTTGTGCCATCGGCATTGACGAATACATTGGCCACCGCTCCGTGAATGGTCGCGCCCAGCTCCAATGCCAGCTCATCGTCCATCAGCACAACCCACTGGGTGCCCTCACCCAGGGTAAAACCGCAGTTCTCGCCAAACGGGCGGCTGGCGCGTCGATAATCGACCTGTTCGCCGAAGATCTTGCGCAGGCCGTCTGTATTGGCCAGCGCACCCATGGTGGTATAGCCGTCCACCACTTCCGGCACCAGCGGGGCCTCAGCGGCCCCCACCACCGCCACCCGCGAGCGGCCGCAGCGGATATCCTCCACTGCACTGCGCAGGTTGTAGAGATAGGTGGCACAGGCGCCGGCCACGGCACCGGTGGTGCCCACACTGCCCAGTACATAGGCGTTGACGAAATCCGCCGGCATACTGGTCAATCCCAGGGCCAGCTGTTTGGAACTGACGCGTCCACCGCGCAGGCGCGACTGCAGCAGGCCGCCGTTACCATAGGGGTCCAACTGGCTCATGGCGGAACTGGCGTACACGGAAATTCTGTCCGGGCCCGCCGCCGCGACCACCCTGTCCCAGTCGATACCCAGCGATTGAACCGCATCGGAAGCCCCCAGGATCGCCAACTGCAATCCCCGGGGATGAAAGCGGGAATTGTACTTCTCTCCCGGCTCGAAGCCGGTGGGCAACTGCCCGGCGGAGGCCACGGAGATCTCCCGGTAGCTGTCCAGCATCACCGACAGGCCACCGGCCCGCACGCGCACCCGGCCGTCGCCGAGGGATTCCACCTGCCAGTCCGCCGGCAGGGGTTCCGGCAACTGGCGGGCGGCCATTTCAAAGGTAAAGCCCTCGGTACTCTTCAGTTCCGCGGCCTGGTGAAAGTGGCAGTGGCGGTAATCGTAGAAACGCTGCTCCAGCTCGCGCACCAGGGTCCCATCCAACACCTGCCGTTCCAGCTCCGCATCCAGAGGCCCGTCCGCCTCGGCGCCCTTGCGCAGGCCCATCAGCGCCGCCAGGTCCGACAGGGTGTCCCGACGCTCGGCGGCGCTCAGGCTATCCAGAACCAGGCGGCGGTAGCCGCGGTTGAAAGAGCTGCGCCCGGCGGGGTTGAAGCCGCCAAATGCGGTTATTACGGGTAGCCGCTGCATCCTGACCTCCAGCGTGACGCTGAGAAAAATTGACCAATTGCGTATGAAGGGCAGTGTAGGGGCTGGCGATTCGGCCCGGTTATGGGCATACTGGCCAGCAAAATTGATTATCTGGCCAAAAGCGCTGAAGCGCCCGAGATGTAATGCGTACAGTCACCTTTCTGCTGATCGACCAGATGCTGGCAACCGGTACCGTGTTGCCGCTGGAAATGCTGCGCGGTGCCGAGAGCCGCGGCCGGGTGAGCGGCGACGCCACGCCGCTCCGCCTTGTGACCGTCGGCCTGGACGGCGCCCCGGTAAAGACTCGCTCCGGCTTCCCCCTGACGCCGGATCTGGCCCTGGAGGAGGCACCGGATAGCGATATCGTCTACCTGCCTGCCCTGTGGCGCAACCCGCGTCCGGCGCTGAAACGCAGCGGGCCGTTACTGGAATGGCTGCGGCGCCAGGCGGAGCGTGGCGCCGCTATCACCGCCGTGGGCACCGGAGTCTGCTTTATGGCCGCCGCGGGACTGCTGGATGGCAAACCGGCCACAACCCACTGGCACTATTTCGACCGCTTCGCCGCCGATTACCCCAAGGTAAAGCTGAAGCGCCAATACTTTATCACCCAGGCGGACAAGCTGTTCTGCGCCGCCAGCGTCAACGCCCTGGCCGATGTCACCGTGCATCTGATCCGCCAGCTCTACGGGCCGGCGGTGGCCAGCCATGTGGAACGCAACTTCTCCCACGAGATCCGCCGCCCCTTTGAGGAAATCGCCTACTCCGAGGGCGCCGTGCATCTGCATCCGGACGAGGAAATAGTGCAGGCGCAAACCTGGCTCAAGGAACACTGCAGCGAGGAAGTTCGCCTGAGCGAGGTGGCCGGCCACTTCGATATGAGCGTGCGCTCCTTCAACCGCCGCTTCAAACTGGCCACCGGGCAGACACCGCTGCAATACCTGCAGAATGTGCGGGTGGATATGGCCCGGGAACTGCTCCAGTCCAGTAACCTGTCGGTCAACGAGATTGCCGAGAAGGTGGGCTATCAGGACATGGGGCACTTTACCGCGCTATTCAAGAAGTTTCTGTCCACGACGCCGAGCGAGTATCGCACCACGGTGCGGGCGAAACTGTTTCGGGTGAATACGTAAGTCGGGACTCGGAATTTGTGGCCAGGAGCCTGCTTGCAGGCGGACGGTGTCGGCATCTGGCCCTGCGCTCGCCGTCCTTGGCGCTACACCTATTATGCTTTCTATCTGGCCCCCGGCCCCGCCATCCATGGCGGGTCGCCAAACCGCGCACAAAGCGATGCTTTGTATACGCGCGGCCTGGCCCTGCAAGCAGGCTACAAGGTGCTGTGCGTACCCTGAACAATGGGGGCGGAGCGCCGAACTCCGTTCTGCGATCCTTAATTATTTTTTCGCAGAAGAATCACATCACGGTGCACGAGTTCCAACCCGGCATCGAACAGGTGCGCCAGCCAGCGAAAAGTCTCCCGACTGAAAAAACAGATATGGGTGGGATCGCGAATGTAATGCCAACTGGCGAAGCGTTCCCGGGAAATCACCAGTTTGGTCATCAGCGCCAGCAGGCCGCCGGGGCGCAGGTGCGACCACAGGCGTTCCAGTTCCCCGCGGGGATCGACCAGGTGCTCCACCACTTCAGTGGCGGCGATGAAATCATACTCCCGCACAAATACCTGTGGATCCGGCGCGTAGAAAATATCGTAGGTGTGCACCCTGTGTCCGCCTTCACGCAGCATTTCCGCGAGCAGCGGTGCCGGGCCGCAGCCGAAATCCAGTCCTTCGGATGCCGGCGGCAGCTCGGCCAGAAGAGGCTGCGCACAGCGATCGAGGAAACGGCGATAGCCACTGTCCTCCAGGGAGTTTTCGTGCAGATCGTAGTAGGCCCGCTCCTCTGCAGGGTTCAGATGGTATTCGGGACAAACGAAAACCAGCGCGCAGTTGGCGCACTGGTGATAGCTGCGAAATCGATCGCAGTAGTAGGCCTGTGCCGCCGTCTGGCGGCACAGGGGGCAGTGAGCCGACAAACTCAGGCGGCTTCAGAATCGGCTTTATGCGCCTCGTCCGCCTGCAGCAGGTTGCTCTCGCTGATGGCGACCTTGCGCGGCTTCATCGCCTCGGGAATTTCCCGCACCAGCTCGATATGCAGTAAGCCGTTGGCCAGGCTGGCATCGGTTACCTTGACATGGTCCGCCAGTTGGAAGCGGCGCTCGAAGTTGCGCGCGGCGATGCCGCGGTGCAGGAAATTGCGCTGCTCGTTTTCCGCCGGCTTTTTGCCAGTGACCGCCAAGCGGTTCTGTTCCACCTGAATATCCAGCTCGGACTGCTCAAAGCCGGCTACCGCCATGGTAATCCGATAGCTGTCTTCACCGGTCAACTCGATATTGTAGGGCGGATAGGCGGGCTGGTTCTGCTCGCTGGTAGTGAGCGCGTCCAGCAGGCTGGCCATGCGATCAAAGCCGATGGCGGTGCGGTACAGGGGAGAAAAGTCTAAATTACGCATTGTCATATCCTCAATTCAGAGCAATATTTAAAGTTCGCCCGTCTTTCGCCCGCCCCCGTCTATAGACGGACCGGGCGAGACAGACCGGGCGCTGATTGGGCGGCGCCTCACTGGAGCCCGCCGCCTGTAACAATAAATATGGCTGGTAAAAGCGTTTTCAAGGGAGAAGAAAAAATTTATGCGGCTCGGGCAAGACACTGGAGAAACAGCCAGCTCCCGCCTGTTTATCGGCATCAGCCCCGATACTGCCACCCAGCGTTTCCTGGACGGCCTGGTCGACCGCTGCCGGCGGCAGCTGGGCAGATCCGAGCGGGTGCGTTGGACCAGCCATGCAAACCGCCATCTCACCCTGGCATTCCTTGGGGAAACCCCGGACGAGTTGATCCCGACGATCGAAGTGGAACTGGCGGCGATCGCCGATCAGCTGCCTCCCTGCCAGGCCCGGATAGTGTCACTGCACCCCTTCCCCAAGGGCCGCTCACCGCTGCTCGCTGCAGAGCTGCTGACCAACCCGGAACTGGACAGATTGCACGAGGAGTGCCGCCAACTGATGATGCGCCTGGGTATGACGCCGGAAGGCGCCGTGTATCGCCCCCATTTCACCCTGGCGCGCAGTCGCCGCGGATTCGCCCGCCTGGACCCGCTGGCGCTGGACTTCACCCTGTGTCTGGACAATATCACCCTCTACCGAAGCCACACGGCACCGGGAGGCAGCCAGTATGTACCCCTATTCGAGACGCAGTTGAAAAGCGGTCGGTAAATTTTTGCGACAGCAAAAAAGAAGGCCCGCGAATGCGGGCCCTGCGGGATTCTCAATCCAGGTGCGACAGCACATACTCCGGATACATCACCAGGCGCGGGCGGGACAGGCGCCGGCCATCGAAGATAAACACATAGCGCTCCCCGTCGTCGTCGCTGGGAATGGTGCGGCGGAACTTCCAGGTGTTGATCTGGTATACTTGGCGCCCCGCCTTCACCGGTGCAACCAGGCGGTATTGGTTGTGGCCCAGGAATTCAAACGACAGCGACTCTCCGTGAGAGGGTTCCAGCTCCAGGCTGCGGAAGGTGTGCTTGCCCTTATCCCCATCCGCCAACAGCTTGTCCAGACGGGTCTTCTCCCGCCGCACATATTCCACCAGCTCCGCGTCCACCTCCCGTTGCGGTTCCGCGGCCACCTCTTCTTCCGGTTCCGGCTCCGGTTCTACCTTCATCGCGGCCACCGAGGGGGCCGGGACTTCAGGCTTGACAGGAGCGGCTTTCCTGGCCATCGCTGCAGCGCGCTTCTCCGCATCCGCCTTGGCCAGCATGGCATTGACCATCTGCTCCACTTTGATCCGCTGCTCGGCGATACGGCTCTCGCTGCGCGAAACGGCCTGGCGCGCAACGTTCAGCTGGCCGTTCAGATCGTCGTAGTTGGACTGGATAAACTCGACGCGGCGACTGCGGCTGTCCACTCCGCGCTCCGCCATGGAAAAGCCGTGCTTGGCCTTGTTGAACCGGCGCTCACTGTCGGAGCTCTTGTTGAGCTGGTAATCGCGCTCCGCCTGCTGCAGCTCGCGGCGGCTCTCCTCGTAGTTCTTGCGGGCATCGGCGAGGGACTCCTTGGCGCGTTTCAGCTTGTATTCGTAGGAGACCAGCTCGTTTTCGATGTCCTCGATTTCCACCATGTGGTTTTCCATCGACTGCTCCATACGTGCCAGTCGATTTTTCTCAGCCGACAGGGATGCCTGGCTCTGCGCCGCGACTTCCACCCCCCAAAATATTGCAAGACCCGCCAGTATCAGCGAGCTGTACCGCATTACCGTCATAGTAAAGAACCCGTTACTCGGTTTTTTTGGAATCAGTAGACAAAAAGCGCGCGCGGTCATTTTTTAGTCACTAATCGCCATTCGCCGGCGAAGCCCGCTACACGAGGGGACAATTCTACGCAGCAGCCCCCCGGCGGGCAATGACCATCCGACAGATAAGCTCCAATACGTGATAAATGGCAAGATCATATGCCTGTGGCCGCACGCCAACAGCTTTTTGTGACATTTTTACCATCACAACGCTTGATTTTTCTGTGCATGCAAGCATTATGGGTGACAGGGAGAGGATTCCTGAATCCAGTAGGTTTCCGGCCCGGGCGTAAAACATCCCCAGCTGTTCAGTCAGCAAATCTTTAGTTGCGACCCTGGTGATCCGGTTAACTGCTGTCACTCTTGGACATCCCCCCTCAAGGGCGCCCTACCTTCTTTTCAGCAAACCGCACATGCGGCCTGCAAGGTTTCTCTTAACCGGAGGTAATTGCCCATGAAATCTGCGCCCAACGATAACATTGTGTTCCGCGATATCGACAAGTCTCCCACCCTGGCCAACACGGTATCGAAGAAGTTACATAAGCTGGAACGTTATTGTGGCGAAATCATACGAAGCCGCGTGGTTCTCGAAGCCCCCCACCAACACAAAACCAAAGGAAAGCAGTTCAAGGCTTCGGTGGAACTCGCGCTCAGCGGTAGCCCCCTCACCATCAGCAACGAAAGCGAATCCATTCACCGTGCGGTGAACGGCGCCTTTGAATCCGCCGAACGCTGCCTGAAAGAGCGCAGCGAACGCCGTAAAACGCTACGTCATCAGAGCCTGGATCCAGTCGTCGACTAGATGGAACATCGGACAAAAAAGGCGGTGCCCTGCACCGCCTTTTTTATTGAGACCTGGCCTGGGAGCGATTTTCTGAAGACTCCAAACTGGCGCTAAGCAACCGGATTGCGCATGGTGACAAACTCCTCGGCCGCCGTCGGGTGTATGCCGATGGTCTGGTCGAAGACTGCCTTGGTGGCGCCAGCCTTCAGCGCCACTGCCATCCCCTGGATAATCTCGCCGGCGTCGGGGCCCACCATATGAACGCCCACTACCCGGTCGGTGTCGGCATCCACCACCAGCTTCATCAGCGTACGCTCGTCGCGCCCACTGACGGTATGCCGCATCGGCTTGAAATCGGACTTGTAGACCACTACGGAAATACCGGAATCGCGGGCCTCCTCTTCGGAGAGTCCCACAGTGCCGATATTGGGCTGGCAGAATACCGCGGTGGGAATGTGGTTGTAGTCGATCTCCGCCGGCTGGCCAGTTTGCAAATGCTTGACCAGCGCCATCGCCTCGGCCAGCGCCACAGGCGTCAACTGCGGCTCCCCGGTGACATCACCGAGGGCGTAAATCGACGGCACACTGGTGCGGAAGTTATCGTCCACTGAGATAGTGCCATCCCGATGCAGCACCACCCCCAGAGCCTCCAGGCCGAGCCCCCTGGTGTTCGCCACACGGCCGGTGGCATAGAGCACAGTGTCCACCGCCAGGGCGCCGCCGCCGTCCGCTCGCACTAGCAGACTACCGTCATCCTGCTTTTCAATTGCTTCAATGCGGTGGTTGAAATGCAACCGCACACCCTTCTTGCCAATCTCGTCGCGCACAAACTCGCGGATATCCCGGTCAAAGCCACGCAGGAAGAGGTCGCGCCGGTATGAGAGATGGGTCTCGGCTCCCAGCCCGGCGAAGATCCCGGCAAACTCCACGGCGATATAACCGCCCCCGACCACGAGGATGCGCCGCGGAAATGTCTCCAGGGAAAAAATCTCATTGGAGGTAATGGCGTACTCGCGACCGGGAAACTCCGGCACATACGGCCAACTGCCGGTGGCCACAAGAATGCGTTCGGCGGTGTACACCCGATCATCCACTGCAACCTGGTGGAGACCTTCAACACGGGCGCGGCCGTCGACTACCAGCACACCGGCATTGGCCAGCAGGTTGCGATAGATGCCGTTGAGTCGGGTGATTTCCGCTGCGTTGTTGTCGCGGAGGATCGGCCAGTCAAAGTCGGCGGTCTTGCCCCGCCAGCCATAAGCAGCGGAATCCTCGAAGGACTCGCTGTAACTGCTGGCATAGACAAACAGTTTCTTCGGCACACAGCCCACATTGACGCAGGTACCGCCCATATAGCGATCCTCCGCCACCGCCACGCGCATGCCCGCCGCTGCTGCCATGCGGGCTGCGCGCACGCCCCCGGACCCGGCACCGATCACAAATAAATCAAATTCGAATTCCGACAAGGTGAACTCCCGTTACTCGTGCAGTGTATCCAAACAACACCGGCAAACTGCCGACGTTCTATCCAATTTAACGCGACGAACGATTTCCCAAAAAGCAATTGGTACAATAATGACTATTTTTACCTTTTAGTCGTTGACTTCAGCTTACACTTTCGCTATTCATGTGATGCTTGTCACAAAAATAAGCTTGGTAGCGAAAAACAACAAAATATAGGCGATACAGAAATGGACACCCTCACTTTCCCTATCCAGCGAGCTTTCTGGTTTCTCTGCCTTCTGATGGTCAGCGGTATCAGCAACGCCAAAACACACCCTTCATACCTCACCCCGGAATACTGCGAGAGCCTGGTGGAGCAGTTTGTCGGCTCGGGTATGCGAAGCCTGGACAAGTATGTCAATGAGAATTTCAACCCAGCGTATCGGGGGGGCATTCGCAATACCATTCAGTTCCTGGAGCAGCGCTCGGCATGGCTCAAGGAATGCGACGATTACCTGATCGACACCGCGCAGGGCAACGTTTTCTACAGCAGCGAAATCAGCCGGAAAATATTTACCGCGATGGACGCCCTGGCCAAAGAGCTGCAGCATGTGCGTCAGGGTGTCGAATACCCCGATGACGCAGGAAACAACAACCCCGCGCCCTTTATCAAGCGCCGCTATGAAACGCTGGCGCAACTGGTGGATCGGCATCATACGCGCATGCTGATGAAGAAGCAGTTCCGGTAAACGGTACCCCGGTGGTCCAAGCGATAAATTCTGTAACCAATCTCTTCACCCAGGCCGCACGGCAGGGAAAAAACTGCAAGACTCGCAGGGCTTTTCCAACACAGTACCGGGGTGTGAGTTAGTTACCGAATCTACCGCCTGAACCCCTAAAGCTTGTTTTGTTCCGGCTGGAGGGCCGCGCCGCTGCCGACGAAGCGCTCCTTCAGGCTGCTGGCGATGCGTTTGGTCAGAGCGCCCAGACGCGGGCGCTGTTTTTCCGAAAACGGAATCGGCCTACAGCCCTGGATCGCCGCCAGACCAATGCGAGCCATAAACAGGCTGGCGCCCATTCCCTGGCCCAGGCGCGCGGAGACACTGCTCAGAACGCTGTCTCCCACCAGTTCCGGCCACAACTCGCTCACCGCATATTCACTGGCGCCGCTGTAGGCAACCAGTGCCAGCACTTTCTTGAACAGCCGCCAGCGGACTACCACCGACGGTCGCACGCCGTAGATCTGCGCGACGTCGTCGATCATGCGCAGGGACTGGCGCAACGCTACCAGTACATCGATGGTGGCAAAGGGGCTCAAACCCACCAGGGCGCCGGTGGTAGTTGCGTGGCGCACGATGCGCCGCAGCGCCTCTTGGTCCAGCGCCTCAAAGAAAGTCACCTCCAAGTGCTGCAGGAACTCGCTGCTGTCGTAGTAGTCCGGCGCCTCGTCCAGTACCCGGCTCAACAACACACCCTGCGGCTCGCCGGCAAAGTGCTGCTGCAGTTCCCGGCGAAACGGCGGCACTTCCCCGGCACTGCGGCAATCGCGCAATTCCCGGGCTCGCCCCTGGATTTTCTCCAGCTTGCGCAGCGGCCGACCGGCGCGAAAATATTCCCACACCGCACTGATAATAGTGATGCCAAAAAACGCGATTATCGTGCCCGCCAGCACTCCCAGACTCCAGTGCCTGTCCATCGCCCAAGTAAACAGTTGGCGTAGCTCCCAGCCCACAGCCCCACCGGCGAGCCCCAGCGCCGCCAACAGCGCCGGCTTCCACAGGCGCAGGCGGAATACCGGCAGGCGCAGCTCGGAAAAGGACACCCGGTCCGGCAGGGACTCGCCGGTGGTGATGGAGCGCGGCAGCTCCTCTGCCTCTTCCTCCAGGGCCTCCACCCGGGTGGAGGCCCGCTGGGGGGAAACGGATTCCGGTTCATCCAGAGATTCGATGCGCGTCCGCCGACGCCCGCCGGTCTCTCCATTCATCACACTTTGTCTCCCAGCAGCAGATTCAGCAACGCGTCGACGCGGATATGGGGAATACCCTGGCCCGCGCCCATCCCCGCCGGCGGGCGCAACTGCGGTGGAGCGGCGCCGGCATAGTGCTGCCACTCCTCTCCGGCGCGGGGCACATGGGCAAAGATTTCCGCATTTTCGAACCCCAGGTAGTGCCCCTCCATATCGTGTCCCACCAGCATGCGGCGGCCTTCCCGTTGACTCTCGTTGGAACAGCGCACTGCAGCGATGGCCTCGCAGAAAAGCGGCAAGCCGCGGTGATGGGCGCCGGCGAATGCCTGCTGCAACTGCTGCCCCAGGAGCTGGCGCAGGGCGTCGTGGTCCGCGGCCAGCACCTGGTCCACTTTGGTGGCGGCGAATACCAACCGGTCCACCCGCGGCCGCCACAGTTTGCTCAGAGGGCCGGAGCGGCCGTAGCGAAAAGTGTCGGCGATATGGCCGAAGGCGAGGCGCATATCATCCAGTGCCTGCTCGCCGGCATAGAGGGTTCCGATCATATCCACCAGGACCAGTTGCCGATCCAGGTGACGGAAATGGCTCTCCGCAAAGGGGGCCACCTGCTCGCGCAAATAATCCCGGTAGCGCTGCGCCAGGTATTGGTAGTTGCTCTCCGCCGGCAGCGCCTCTAACTGGTCGCGCCTGTGGCCGCGCAGATCCAGCAGCGGCAGTACGCCGTAATTTTCACCGTCGAGCAGCGCGCGTCCCGGCTGCAAATAACTGAGCTTGCGCTGGCTGCGGCAGTCGAGCAGGAACTGGCGGTAGTCCCGCCATAAGGCGTCGAGCCGGCCCGGCTCTGCGGTTGCCTCCGGCGCCAGGCCGGCCAGTTGCGAAACCAGCTGCGGCGCCATTCCGGCGCGGGAGTCGGCGCCGATGATATGACTCTGCTGGCGGCACCAGTCATCGTAATCCAATCGCAGCATCGGCAGGTCCATCAGCCATTCGCCCGGATAATCGCGCAATTCCAGGACCAGTGTCCGAGTGCTGGGGCGACCCAACCGGTGCCGCCGGCGCAGGTGGATATGCAGCTCGAGAGCGGACAGCTCACGGGTGGATTCGGGCCAGCGCGGTGGCTGCGCCAGCAGCGCCTGCAGGCACTGCTCGTATTCGAAGGGCGGCTGACCGCTGTCCAAGGCCGGCTTGATCTCCGCACCCAACAGGTCGCCGTTCAGGGCCGGGGCGAAGCCGGGCAGTTGGGCCTTATGCGGGTGCTTCAACTGGTGGATCAGGCTGGTGATCAGGGTGGATTTACCGGCGCCACTGAGACCGGTGATGCCGATACAAACGCGCCGGTCGAGCAGCCGCTCGGCGGCCCAGTGGGACTTTTCCCGCGCCTCACGGCGCCATTGGCGTACTTTGCCTTTCAGGCGCGCACTACGGCTGTCGCTCATAAGGAGGGGGTCACTCCACCAACGCCACGTCGCCGGAGCCCATCACCGAGAAGGAATCCCTGCCGGGGCGTCGCAGCACCACATCGCCGGAGCCCATGATCGATCCACCGGCACTCTTCGCCTGCAGGCCGCGGCCGACAAAATCGCCGGACCCCATCAGGCCGATGTCCAGCTCTCCCACGCGGCCCCCCACTACCATGTCGCCGGAACCCGTAATATTCGCCGCCAGCGTCTCCCCGGCAAAGCTGTCCAGGCGCATGTCACCGGAGCCCCTGATAGAGGTTTCACCGCGCACTGCCAGGACCGTTCCCAGCAGCAGGTCGCCGGAGCCGGTGAGGGATGCAGAGAGAGACTCGGCGGCCACCTTGTTCACTTTCAGTGTGCCGGAACCGGTGACCCGCAGCTCCAGGTTTTCACTCTCCAGGGTGTCCGCACGGACCTCCCCGGAACCGGTGACCACGACCGCATCCACCACCGGCAGAGTGACGCGAAAGCGAACGGACGACTCATCGCTGACGCTGATCACGCCGAAAAAGAACTTTCGCTCCGGCTCCACCGACAGTTCCAGGGACTCGCCGCGCAATTCGGCCTTCACATGGGGCATGGCCTCCTCAGAGCCGGTGGCTATCACTTCGAAGCCATCTCCCTGCACCAGTTCCAGACTGGAGCTCCCCTCGAGGACGACGCGGGTAAAACCCGACAGGGGGAACTGCCTGCTGGTGGCCTCTTCCGCGCGGATGCCGCCGGCCAGGGTTGCCGCCAGCAGCAACAGCGCCGCCAGGGGAGCGGTCAGGTAGGATTTTGTGATCATGGATTCCTCTCGATCTGAAGTTGCCGACACTGCCATATAGACGAACCGCCGGGTCATCCTGGATGCAGGCCGGGGACAACTTTACCGGATTCAGCCGCAATTCGCTTCGCTGTGACCCATGTCCACCAGGGCCTCGCGTATCTTGCGCGCCTCCGCTGCGAGCGCCTCGGCGTCGGCGGGCTTTTGCTTGGAGAAATCGAAATCCCCCAGCGCCTCCACCGGAATCAGGTGGATATGGGTGTGCGGCACCTCCAGGCCCGCCACCATCACCCCCACCCGCTTGGGCTGGTAGACCGCCTTGAGACCCTTGGCGACCTTCTGCGACACCCGCATGAGGTGGGCGGCGGTCTCCTCCGGCACATCGTCCCAGTGATTCACCTCCTCCACCGGGATCACCAGGCAGTGACCCGACCTGATGGGCGCGATTGTCATAATCGCCACCGCCTGCTCGTCGCGCCAGATAAAATGCCCGGGCAGATCGCCATTGATAATCTGAGTAAAGATGCTCGCCATGTCAGCCCCTTGATTAACGGGTGGGAAGAGGGACACCCCCTCCCCAGATAGGTCAGTCCGGAGTGCGGGCCCACGGACCCGCCGGTCTGCGCAAGTCTATCAGCCTGGAAAAAAAGTGCAGCTGCCCGCTTCACTGCCCCGGAGTCGTCCCTTTCCACTCCGGTGGCAAAGGCCGGCGCACGCGTCGTCTTTCCGTGGCTATCGGCAGACAATCGCAAATCACTCGTCCTTTGCCCGCTAACCGATTGATGGCAAAGCCAAAAAGAAGCGGCGGGAAAACAGCGCGCACCTATTCCCAAAACCCCTATTTTAATGCAGTAAAACAACCCGACGAACAAGATGACAATTTTCTGGAGTGCCGTTGGCAGTATTGGTGTTATGCCTTAGGCTCCCCCCATAACGTTGTTACGCATGGAGCCCGGCATTCGCCAGCTTGCCCTTGCCGCTTTTTTCAAGCTCCGCGGAAAAATCTGTTCCAGTTATTTTTAGCTTTAACTTCTCTTGGGGGGAAGCGATATGCAAAGCCTGTTAGATCAGGTCGGCGGCTCTCGAATTGTCAACCGTACCGTCAGTGAGTTTTACCAGGCAATCGGCCGACACCTTTCCAGCTTCGAATCCTGCGACCACAAGAAACAACAAAGCCGACAAGCCCAGTTTCTCAACCACGCGCTGTCCGCACAGCCGGAACCAATCCATTCAGCCCGCGCCAGCTTTCTCGCCCAGGGACTCGACTCCCCCCTGTTTGGGGCATTGCTGGAGTTCATCGAGGCCCGGCTTATCGAGCTGGGATTCACCTGCCAGCTGAGCAGGCGCCTGGTGGAAACCGCCGGCGACCTGTATCTCAGCTGCGAGCAGGATCTCTCCATCGCCTGCTGAGGCCTCCTGCCCCCCCTACCCTTAGTGTCCTGTCCCGCCTCTAATGGCGTATTCAGAGCCCCGCCCAGGGTGCCAAGGCAAGGCGCAGTCCGCCGGGAATGGCGTGCCCCAAGGGCTGCAACATAGTATTGGCGTCTGGCCGGGGCTCCCTTCGGGCAAGCCGATAAGCGGCCATCTGCGTCGTTGCGCTCGCTTGAATTAGCTGGCTACTACTGCGCTCACGCGCCTAGCATATGGCCGCATGCGCCATTAGAGGCGGGACAGGACACCAGTTGCGACCGGGCGGGCCGCTCAATACAATGGCCACTCACAGCCTATATCCTCCGTAGCGTACGGTAAGCGCTACTCAATCCACCTACCTTTTCTTAGGATTACCCATGAAGATTGCCAACCACTCCGTAGTGGAGATGCACTACACCCTGAAAGATGCCGACGGCACCGTCATCGACTCCTCCGCCGATGGCGAACCGCTGAAATACCTGCAGGGCGTGGGTAACATTATCCCCGGCCTGGAACAGGAGATGCTGGACAAGAGTATCGGGGACAAATTCACCGCGGTGATCCCCCCCGAAGAGGCTTACGGCCCGCAAAACCCCGAACTGATCCAGACCTTGCCGCGCAGCGCCTTTGGAGGTGTTGACAAGCTGGAAGTGGGCATGGCGTTTCGCGCCCAGAGTACCGAGGGCCAACCCATCGAAGTGGAGATTATCGATATCGACGGTGACCAGGTGACCATCAACGGCAACCATCCCCTCGCCGGTGTAGAGCTACATTTCGATATCGAGGTGGTTTCCGTGCGCGAAGCCACCCCGGAAGAGATCGACCACGGCCACGTGCACTGATCCCCCTCCCACTGGAATTGGGGAAAGCAGGAGCGGCCGCTGGCCGCGATCGTTGACGGCTTGATCCCGGATCGATCGCGGCCAGCGACCGCTTCCAGACCGAACACCGACGGAAAATGCCAGGGGCCCTCCCAGACAAAATCATCCTCTTCGACAGCCTGTGCAACCTTTGCAACGGCTGGAGCCGCTTCGTTCTTCACCGAGACAAAAACGCCATTTTTACCCTGTGCCGGGTACAATCCCCCGCCGGACAGCAACTGCTGGCCCGCCTGGGCCTGCCGCTGGACACCTATGAAACCATAATCTACCTGGAGCGCCGCGGGGACACCCTTGTGGACTACCACAAAAGCGAGGCCGCCCAGCGGATATTGGCGCAACTGCCCGCTCCCTGGCGCTACCTGGCCTCGCTGCGCTTCGTACCGCGGGCGATCCGGGATCTTGTATACGACGGCATAGCCCGCAACCGCTACCGGCTGTTCGGCAAACGGCAGGAGTGCAAATTGCCCAGCCCGGAGGAGCGGCAGAGGTTTTTGGAAGAGATTGATGTTGACTGATCAGTACCTGCAACGTTTCGGCGGCGTCGCCCGCCTCTACGGGGAGAGCGCCCTGGACAAACTACAGCGGGCCCACTTCGCGGTAATCGGTATCGGCGGTGTGGGCAGCTGGACCGCCGAGGCCCTGGCCCGCTCCGGCGTGGGACGGATCACCCTGATCGACCTGGACGACGTGTGCATCACCAATAGCAATCGCCAGAGTCACGCGCTGGCCGACACCATCGGCAAAATCAAGGTCGATGTGATGGCCGAGCGGTTGCGGCAGATCAACCCGGAAATCGCCGTGCACACGGAAGAAGACTTTATCGCCGCGGACAACCTGGCCCAACTGCTCGACCCTGATCGGCCCATCGATATCGCAATCGACGCTATCGACTCGGCGCGGGTAAAAGCCGCCCTGATCGCCTACTGCAAGGCCCGCAAGCTGCGCCTGGTCACCGTGGGCTCCGCCGGCGGCAAACGGGACCCCGGCCGGGTGACCTGCGCCGACCTGGGCCGCACGGTCAGCGACCCCATGCTGGCCAAGGTTCGCCAGCACCTATACCGCTTCCACAATTTCCAGAAATCCCGCAAACGCCAGTTCGGCGTGGACGCCGTCTACTCCGATGAACCCATGGTGTATCCACAGCCCGGAGGCGAAGTGTGCCGGCAGAAGAGCGCCATGCAGGACGGAGTCAAACTGGATTGCAGCGGCGGCTTCGGCGCCGCCACCATGGTTACCGGCACCTTCGGTTTTGTGGCCGCGGCGCGGGGTATCGAACGATTGCTGCAAGCCCAAAACCGGGATTGATTTGAGCGGCGCTCTGCAATATCGGGCTCAGGCCAGGCAATTTCTCAACGACTCCCGGTAGCGCCGGCTGACCGGCACCTGGATCCGGCTGGTCAAATGGATGCGCGCATCGCCGGTTTCCAGCGGTTCGATTTCGGCCACCGAGTCCAGGTTGACCAGGTAGGAGCGGTGCACCCGCACAAACTTGTCCGGGTCGAGACGCCGATAGAGATTGCTCAGCGTATCCCGCAGCGGGTAGATGCGGTTGCCCACATGCAGGTTGACATAGTTGCCCGCCACCTCCGCCCACTCAATGTCCTTCACATTGACCAGAAACTCCCTGCCGAACTTTTTCACCAGCAGCCGCTCCGGCCTCTCCACCGACTCCACCGGTTCGCCCTCGTCCGGCCGGCCCAGCAGGCTGGCCTCACCCTGCAGGCGCAGCAGGATAAAGCGGTACAAGTAAATCAAAGACAGATAGCCGGCGTAGGCGCGGAAGTCTTTCAGGTATTCGTAAAACAGTTCGCTGGGCCAGTGGCCGAAGTCGTAGCTACTGTCCTGCAGGCCGTAGGCCAACTCGCGAATCGCCACCATCCCCAGCACGTGTATCAACGACCAGGGAACAGTCAGCAGTGCGTGGATGGCCAAGCCGTGTTTCAGATGGCCGGTGCGGATCGGAAAGCGACTGTCCCAGTGCAACACCAGGGGGAGTAGCGCCGCCTGCACGGCCAGACTGCTGCCCTCCCACAGCAACGGCATCCAGGGCGCGAACCCGAGATCCAGGCGGGCGTTCTCCATCAGCACCACGGCGCTCTGCGCCAACCACTGCACCAGAAAGAACAGCCCCCAGAATCCGACCTCGAACACCCTGCGCCGGGAAAGATAGTTGTGCAACGTCATTTCAAACTCCTCTTCCCGGCATTCTACCCAAAACGCTCTGCGAGGATGCCGCCGTCCGCCCCCCTATTCCGCCGTTCGCCCCCAATGCCCCGCGATCCGCCCCTGGGCGCTGGCGAAGGGCCCGATCCGGCGGCAGCATGACGATATATCCAACGGGAGCCATCACGATGCAACCTACTCTGGACAGCGGTACCCGCCGCTACGATATCGATGCCATCCGGGTGCTGGCCTTCGCCCTGCTGATTCTCTACCACGTCGGAATGTTCTATGTGGCGGACTGGGGCTGGCATATCAAGAGCCAATATCAAAGCGACACGCTGCAACTGCTGATGCTTCTGGTCAACCAGTGGCGCATGCCCTTACTGTTCCTGATTTCCGGCACGGCCACTTGGTTCATATTCCGTAAATCGGGAGCCGGGGAGTTTACCCGCAACAGGCTGGTGCGACTGCTGCTGCCGCTGGCTTTCGGCATGCTGGTGGTGGTCCCACCCCAGGCCTACCTGGAAGCCCTGACCAACGGCGCGACGCAACCGGGCTATCTGGCCTTCCTGAAACAGTATTTCACTTTCCAGCCATGGCCGGATGGCGCCTTTGCCGGCAGCGACTTCGCCGGCATCACCTGGAACCATTTGTGGTACCTGCCCTACCTCCTGTGCTACACCCTGGTGCTGATCCCGGCCGCAATTTGGCTGCGCCAGCGCGAAGCGACATTGCAGCGGCTGCTGTCCCGCGTCAACGGCTACGGCCTGATCGCCCTCCCTGTACTGCCGATGCTGGTCTACGGTTTCACCCTGTTCCCCCGCTTCGGCAACTCCAACCACGCACTGCTGGACGACTGGTACGGCCATGCGCAATTCTTCACCTTTTTTGTCTACGGCTACCTGCTGGCCGGCAACGCCGCGCTCTGGCAGACCTTGGGGAAATTGCGCGGCTCGCTGCTGTGGCTCGCCCCGGCCTGTTTCGCGGTGTTTCTCGCCCTGGAGAGGTTGTCGCCGGAGGACCTGTCGCCGGTGCAAAAGCTGGGGTATGGGACCGCGGTCTACCTGAACCGCTGGTGCTGGATACTGGCGGTACTCGCCTGGGCGCACCACTGCCTGAACCGGCCCTTTCGCTGGCTGCCCTACGCCAACGAGGCGGTGTATCCCTGGTACATACTGCACCAGACAATCACTGTAATCGCCGGATACCAGCTGGCGCGATGGTCGCTGGGCCCAGTGCTGGAGCCAATGCTCGTATTAATAGCGACCGTAGCTGGATGCTTGTTGCTGCACGAATTTTTAATTCGCAGGTTCGCCATTCTGCGTCCACTGTTCGGGCTGAAACCCTTACCGACCGGCGCGGCCGTTTCTGATCGCAAAAGAATTGTCTTGAACTAGAGAATAGCAAACCGTCAATTAATAAAAATTTAACGTTTTTATGTGAAAAATTGCCCGATATCACGCTATTGGTGTAGCCGGCGTGGTGAAATGCGGTTTCAACAACATTAAAAATGGACAAGGCAAGGGAAATGACAATGGACAAATGGCTTGTATTCATCAGCGGCATACTCGCGGCAATTTTTAGTTTTCACGCCTCCGCCGACTACTGCCCGGACTATGACCGGGTTCTCAATCCTCCACAGCTGCAGAAACCCGAACAGCAACCCTTTCACAACTGGTCGAACCAGCTGCTCTCCTCCCTGCACCGCCCCTTTCATATGGTGCACGACCAGATTGTCAAGGCCGGAACATCTGCAACGTTCACCGGCAAGTTCGACTACTCCAGTATCTTCCACAAAGATCTCGAGTTTGAAGATGTCCACGTCTACCTGTACGGCACCGGTATGGAGGACTGGGAATACCTCGGCGAATACCGCACCGACAGCGACGGAAAAATTTATCTGGAGGTGGCGAAGCCGGAAGGCGATTACGAGCTGCGCATGGTGGTGGAAGGGGATCACTCCACGGCTTCGGGCTATCTCACTGTTGTCCAACCCAATCGCAAGACGGTGCTGTTCGATATCGACGGCACCCTCACCCTGAACGACTTCGAAGCCGTCGGTGACTACCTGGGCACCGACACCGCGGAGATGCACGGCTACGCCGCCGAAGTGGTGTGGGATTATATCGAAAAGGGCTACCAGATAATCTACCTCACCGGCCGCCAGTACTGGATGGCCAGCACCACCCGCAACTGGTTCAACAGCAAAGGCTTGTTCGACTGGCACCTGCGCACGGACAGCAACGCGGAAAATCCCGCAGCGCCGCAAACCCGGGAATACAAGACAGCCTATATCCGCTATCTGCTGGAAGATGTAGAGCTGGATATTGTCCGCGCCTACGGCAATGCGGGCACCGATATCGCCGCCTATGCCGACGCGGGCCTGCCCAAGGCGGAGACCTATATCATCGGTCCGGAAGCGGGCAGCGAAGAAACGCAGCCGATCGACGGCGACTACGCCTATCACTATGCGACTGTCGTCGCCGGGACACCCAACTCCGGGTGTAGCTGGCGGTAGCGGCCCGTACTTTCGACACCCGCGCCGCGTCATGCCAAAATCCCCGAAAACAACAATGCAGGGAGAAAAAGGAATGACCGACGACTTCGTAATGACGCCGGAAATCAAGCTGCTCAACGGCGTCGCCTTCGGCGACACCAACCTGATCCGCGAAGCTCACGCCGAGGGTGCCGACCTAGAAGCCTGTTTCGAGAGCGGCACCACGCCGCTGACCGAGGCCATTCTCGGCGGCATGGGCGAACCCGAGGCGGTGCGCACCCTGCTGGAGCTGGGTGCCGACCCGAACCGCGTGGACGCCAACGGTGACACGCCGTGGCTGGGCTGCCTCTCGCGACTGGACGACCGGGTGGTCGCCGAGGAGCAACGGGAGATACAGGAAATCCTGGAAGAGGCCGGCGCTTCCCGCGAAGGCGAAGAACAATTCACTCTCTACGACATGGCCCGCAAGGGCGACCTGGACGGCGCGCGCCGCCTGCTGGACGAAGGCGCCAGCCCCGTATTCCCGCCGCTCTGCCCGCTGGGAGCGGCCGCCGGCAGCGGCCATCTCGCCGTGGCTGGCCTGCTGCTGGAACGCGGCGCCAACCCCGAAGGCAGCAACGTGGAAGAGGTAGGTATGAGCTGCCTGATGCACGCCGCCAGCAAGGGCAACTTCGAGATGGCAAAGCTGCTGGTAAAACACGGCGCCGACATCAGCCGCGGCCTGCCCGATTCGCCCTCCTACACCGCCATCGACTACGCCCGCGACGAGGGCCACGACGAACTGGCCGACTGGCTTGCCGAACAGGCCGGCAAGCCGGGCACCGGAGGCATGCCCGCGGAGGCGCGCAACGGCGGCGAACACGAAAAGTTCGCCGACCTCTACCGCCAGCGCACCGCCGCGCCCAACTACGATCTGGACACCGGCGCCATCGTCGCCCGCCTGGCGCAATGGGACAGTGCCTATGGCATCCACGTGGTCGAGACCGGCCAAGACCGCCTTACCGTCCAGTTCAAAAAACTGCCCGCCGACCTCGACGCCTTCGCACAGGAACTCGAAGACTTCTGTCCCGATTTGATCCACCAGCACTTCGGCGCGATGGACGAAATGCTCGAACACTACGAGGAAATGGGCAAACAACCGCCCGACGATATCCGGCAACTCGTCGATGGCGTCGACTTCGAATCCGACGACTTCGGCCGCAAGCTCCTCGCCCGCTGGCTGAAGCAGCACCAGTCCGTGGGGCTGTGGTGGGATTGATACAGGAACAGCCGTAGAAGCAGGGCGGGAAGCACCGGCCGATTTCCGGATCAGCCGGCACCCTCAACCTGTGCTAATACCTGACGCAACAGTGCGTAGAAACCGTTGCTGCGCGACTGGCTGAGGTGCCTGGCCAGGCCCAGCTCGACAAACAGCTTTTTCAGGTCCAGGGCACGGATCTCCTCCGCGGTTGCGCCGTCTACCTGAGACAGCAGCAGCGCCCCCAGGCCCTTCACCACACGACTGTCGCTGTCCAGGGCGAAATAGTGTCGTCCCTCCTCCACCCGGTGCACCAGCCAGGCATCGGACTCGCAGCCGCGCACCAGGTTCTGCGACCGACGAATCTCCGGCTTGCTCCCGATGGCCTTTCCCCAGCGCATCAGCTCGCGGTAGCGATCCTGCCAGTTGCGCTGGGACGCCAGCAGTTCGACCTGCAGCGCCGAGAGATCATCCACCTGCCACGCCGGTGCCTCGGGAAATGCGTCGGTCGAATCCTCCAGCGCCAGGTATTCCCGCAACGCATCGACAAAGGCCACCACATCCGCCTCGGTATTGTAAGCGGCCAGGGAGGTGCGCACCGTTGCGGTTTCACCGGCGGCGCGCAGCAGCGGCTGGGCACAGTGGTGCCCCACTCGCACGGCGATATCCTTTTCATCCAGCCAGTGCATCAGATCGGCGGCGCTGCCGCTTACCGGTGCGAAGGCCAGTATTCCCAGGTTGTGCTGCGGCTGGCTGTACAGGCGCAGGCCCGGCAGCGAGGCAATTTCCCCGTGCAGCTGCTGCAACAGTTGCTGTTCATGTTTCGCCATGGCGCCCCGGTCCCAATCGGCGAGAAAATCCAGCGCGGCGCCGAGGCCGGCAATCGCCGCCAGCGGCGAGGTGCCCGCCTCGAATTTGTGCGGCAATTCTGCATAGGTACTCGAGTAGAGATCCACCTCGGCGATCATCTCGCCACCGCCCTGCCAGGGCGGCATGGCTTCCAGCAGCGCCTCGCGGCCCCATAGCAGGCCGATGCCCGAGGGACCGTAGAACTTGTGCGCGGAACACACCAGGAAGTCGCAGCCGATCCGCTGTACATCCACCGTTTCGTGCGCCGCCAACTGCGCCGCATCCACAATCCAGAAAAGATCCCGCCCGCGCAATTGTCGGGCGATATCCTCGAGGTCCGGGCGCAGGCCCAGGGCGTTGGAACCGCCGGTCAGGGAGACAATTCTTGTGCGCTCGCTCAGCACTTCTTCCAGGCGGTCGAACTGGGGAACACCGGCGGTGTGTGGCACGTAGCGCAGAGTCAGGCCTCTGCGCTGTGCCGCCATTTGCCAGGGCACGATATTGGCGTGGTGCTCGGCGGTGGACAGTACGATCTCGTCTCCCGACTGCAGTTCGTTGCACAGACTGTACGCCAACAGGTTCAGCGCCTCGGTGGCACCGCGGGCAAAGATCACTTCCCGCTCGCTGGCGGCATTCAGGAAACGCGCCGCCCTGCGGCGCGTTTCCTCCAGCATTTCTGTGGCGCGGCGCGCGAGGCGGTGGCTGGACCTGTGGGTGTTCGCGTTGCTGTGCAGGTAAAAATCCCGCACCGCGTCGATCACCACCTGCGGCTTCTGTGTGGTGGCGGCGTTGTCCAGGTAGACAAGCTGCCTGTTTTCCGCCTCGGCAAAAAGCGGAAACTGCTGTTTGAATTCTTCTGCGGAAAATCTCATAGGGAAAACAGATGCTCGGTGTTGCGGCGGGTCTGCACGGCGATTTCCTCGAGGGATATACCGCGCAGTTTTGCCAGTTCCCCGGCAATCAGCGGCAAATAGGCCGGACTATTGCGCTGTCCCTGACGGCCCTGTATGGGCATATCCGGCGCATCCGACTCCAGCAACACAGATTCCAGAGGTAAAGCGGCGAAGGCGCGGCGGGTCTTGGCAGCGCGCTCGTAGGTGATGGTGCCGCCCGCACCCAGGTAAAACCCCAGTTTCCAGTATTCCCGCGCTATCTCCTCGCTGCCGCTGAAGGCGTGAATCACACCGCCGCATCCGGGGCGATATTCTTTCAGCAGGCGCAGCATCTCGCCGTGGCATCGGCAGGCGTGCACGATCAGCGGCAGCTGCACATCGATGGCCAGCGCCAGCTGGGTGCGAAACAGTGGTTCCTGCTCCTCCAGGGGCGTGACTATTGCCCCGTCCAGGCCGCACTCCCCGATGGCCACGCAGCGGTTGGCCTGCAGCTGTTCAGCGATGTCCCGCTGCAATTGCGCCGGCTCGGTCTCCGATTCCGCCACCCACCAGGGGTGCAGCCCCACCGCCGCATACCAGGCGGGCTCTTTATTGATCAGATCAAACAGGGCGGGCCAACGGGGTTTGCTGACACCGGGAATGATCAACCGCTCCACACCGGCATCCCGGCACTGCTGCCAGACCTGCATGCGGTCGGTATCGAATACGTCGAAGTCGAAATGGCAGTGGCTGTCGATCAATTGCACTTGTGATTCTCCGGATTTGCCCGCATCTTATCACGGCCAGATTGCACCGATCCCCGAGGTTCCAGTGTTAGAAAGCCTGCTCCCGATAGTGCTGTTTACCTTTTCCACCAGTATCACTCCGGGTCCCAACAACCTGATGATAATGTCCTCCGGGCTCAATTACGGGGTCAGCCGCTCCCTGCCCCATGTGCTGGGTATCTGTCTGGGCTTTCCGGCGATGATCGTGGCCATTGGCCTCGGACTGGGGACCCTGTTCAGCCAGTTCCCACTGTTACATGAGGTGATTCGCTGGGTGGGCATCGCCTACCTGCTGTACCTGGCCTGGGTGATCGCCAGTACCCGGGAGGTGGGATCGGCCGACACCCAAAAGCCGTTTACCTTTTTTCAAGCAGCAGCTTTCCAGTGGGTAAACCCCAAGGGGTGGATTATGGCTGTCGGGGCACTGGCGGCCTTTACCAGCCCCAACGGGGAGATGTGGGCCGAGATAGCGCGTATCGCGCTGGCGTTTATCGCTATCGGCGGGCCGTGTATCGTAGTGTGGCTGCTGTTCGGTGTGGGACTGAAACGGCTGTTGACGGAGCCAAAGCACCTTCGCCGCTTCAATCTGACCATGGGACTGCTGCTGGCGGCCAGCGTGGTGCCGATGGCGATCGATTGAGTTGAAACTGACCGTATCAACCCGTCAGGAATTCTTTGCAGTCTCCAGTTCCACGCGAAAGCTTTTCACCATCTGCTTCATAAAAAGGCGCGGCGCCAACCGGTACAGGTAAGCGCCGAACAGCGAGCGATCCCGCGGAAACAGCCGCTCCCGGCCTTTATCCAGCGCATCGATGATTTTCCGGGCCGTCCACTCCGCGGAGCGCACCCGCCCGACGGTGCTCTGCCTATGGCGCGCGCGGCCGCCGTCGCCGGACAGGGCATTGTTTTCGATATCGGTGGCTACAAAGCTGGGATAGACCATCAGCACCCGTACGCCTTCGTCACGTACCTCTTCGCGGAAAGTTTCGAAATACTGGTGCAGCGCGCTTTTCGCCGCGCAGTAGCCGGCGCGGCCGAGAACCGGCATCCACCCGGCCATGGAACTGATATTTACCACACAGCCGCCGGCGGCGCGCAGCCGGGTCAGCAGCCCCTGAGCCAGTTCCACCGGCGCGTGGTAGTCCACCGCCATCACCCGGCGGATCACCACATTGCTGGTTTGGGTGGACAGACTGCGATGGGTAATGCCGGCATTGTTGACCAGAAGATCTACACGCTCGTAGCAAGCGAGCAACTCCGCCACCAGTCCGGCAACCGCCGCCTCGCTGGCCAGGTCAGCGGTAAAAGTGTCCACGGCAATTCCGCGTCCATGCAGCTGTGCTGCCCGCTCTTCCAGCGCCGGACGGTTTACGTCCACCAGAGCAAAGCGTGCACCGCGCCGTGCAACCAGCGCTTCCACGATGGCCCAACCCAGACCGCCGGCGGCGCCAGTTACCACAAAGACTTTTTCACTCACGCCGCACCTTCTGCCGCTTGTGCCTGCAATTCAAGCTTTAGTGCCTCGCGGGCGAAATATTCGAAGGCCTCCAGGGAAGTTTTTCTCGGAACAAAACCAAACTCTTCTTTCAGGCGGCGATTGCAGAGCACCGGTCGGTACTGCAGGAAAATCACCTGTCCGGGTTGTTTGTCGGTCAGATACAGCAAATAGCCGGTCCCCAGAAGCATTTTCACCAGCCATACCGGCGGCCTGCGCAGCGGTTTGCCCAGCAGTGCGGCGATCTGCTCCGGCGTCAGCGCGCCATCGCCGGCCAGGTTATAGATACCACGGGCGTCGCGCCGCACCCCGTACCGGATTGCGCGGACCACATCCTCGTCCCAGATAAATACGAACGGCGAGTTGTACCCGCCGGGATCGAGGATCGCGCGGCCGGAAAACAGCTGGCCAATTTTGTTATCAGTACCGGCGCCGACGATGGAACAGGGGCGAAAAACCAGTTGTTTCAAACCGGGATTTTGCTCGCGGTATTCTGCAAGTATTTCCTCCACCTGGCGCTTGTGGTCGGAATAGGCAAACTCCGGGTTTCCACGCAACGGATGCTCCTCCCGCAGCCACTCGGGGCTGTCGGCGTGATAGCCATAGGCGGCGCCGCTGCTGATAACGGTGATGTGTTCCACTCCGGCACGAATACAGGCCTCGAGCAGGTTGCGCGTACCCTGCACGTCGATACGGTACTCCAGCTCCCGATCGCGGGCCGATGCCAGGGCCGAAGCGAGATGCACTACATGGGTGATCTGCTCCGCGCGCAGCAATTCAACCAGTACGGGGTCGCAGATATCCAGGGTGAAAACTGGAAAGGAGGCGGGACGCTGGACGATATCCACCCCCACTACCGACATTTCCCTTACCAGCAGCTCTCCCAACCGGTGCCCCACATAACCGCAAGCGCCGGTGATCAATACGCGTTTTTCACTCACGGCGATTTGCCCTCCACTGTAGGAGCGGCCGCTGGCCGCGATTGGTCTGTGGGGAAAACCACCGCCGGTTGGGAGCAACGGCCGCTCCTACTGCAAAAATTCCAGTAACCCGCCAAACTTAAACCGGCCACCAGGTGCCACACCCCCCAGAAACCCGCCACCACCAGCATTTCCCCGGCGGTGGGATAAAAGGTGAACAGGATCGCCAGCGCCAACCCGGAATTCTGGATACCCACTTCCATGGTCACCGCCCGCCGGTCGGCAACCGGCAGGCGCATCAGGCAACCACTGAAATGCCCGATGACAAAAGCCAGCGCATTGTGCGCGATCACCAGCGTCAGCACCGCACTGGCCAGCTGTACGGCGGTCTGCCAGTGTTTGGCGACAGAAATCGCCACAAACAGAAAAAATACCAATAGCGAAGCGCCGCGAAACCAGCCCTCGCTGTTGCGGGCAAAAGCGGGAAAACGGGTGCCGATCATCATGCCTGAGAGCATGGGCAGCGCCAGGACCAGAACCACCAGCAGTACCATGCTCTCCGCCGGTAACGCAATCGCCTGCAGAGCCTCCCGAGTATAGGGATTGAGGCTGCCATAGAAGGCGAAATTGAGCGGGGTCAGGACCACCGCGGCCAGGCTGGAGACCGCCGTCATGCTTACCGAGGTAGCCACATTGGCGCGGCCCAACCAGGTCATGACATTGGAGAAGGTGCCGCCGGGACAGCAGGACACCAGAATCATGCCCAACGCCAATCCGGGGGCGATATGCAACAGCCAGGTGGCCAGACAGGTGAGCGCCGGCAGAAACAGGAACTGGGCCACCAGCCCTGTGACCGGTGCCAGCGGGCGGCGCAGCACCACGGTGAAATCCGTCAGCCGCAGGCCCAGGGAGACGCCGAACATCATAAATGCCAGCACCCCGTTCAACGCCAGCAGGGTGGCGGGTGACATCTGAAAATTAGCAGCCGCCAGCTTATCCACTAGGTTGTCTCCATATTACTGTCGGGCAAACGGGCAGTATCCCGCGAGGCCAGATCCCGCTGCAAGCCCCGGATGTGGCCGCGCATTGCCTTCAGGTAGGTCTCCTTGTGCACGTAGTAGGCCATGCGCTCCAGGGGCAGGTAGTTCATACCACCGTCGGCGCGCGTCCCGGCGCGTTTACGCTTGAGGGCCTGCAGTTGCCTGGCCGATTCCGCTCCCGCCGCCAGCTGATGGATATAAAGCGCAACCAGTTCCGCCTGCCGGTTGCGCCCCTCCCAGCCAAGGCCGGCCGCTTCCACCATGCCCATCACGAACAGGTTGTCGTACTGTGGGTGAAATACGTTGAGATACAGTCGGGGAGCGAAACCCTTTCTGCTCAGATGCTCGCTGTCGATAAACGGATAATGCAGTTTGTAGCCGGTCGCGAGCAGGATCATATCGTAGTCGCCGCGGCCACCGCCCTCGAAGGTCACGGTGTTGCCGGCAATGGCGGCGATATCGGTCCGCGGGCGGATATCGCCGTGGCCTATATGGTGCAGGATCAGGGAATTGATCACCGGATGGGATTCGAACATTTTGTAATCCGGCTCCGGCAGACCGTACCGGCAGGGCCGGCCCAGGACAAAGCGGCTGAGCGCGGTGCTCAAGCGCTGCTGGATAAAACGCGGCAACCTGATGCTGCCGCCCAACGCGTCGATGGGTTTGCCGCCGATAAACTTGGGCAGGAAGTAGTAGCCCCGGCGCAGACTGATATCCACACTCGCGGCACGATGCACCGCGTCCACGGCGATATCCGCCCCGCTGTTGCCGCAGCCCACCAGCAGCAGCCGTTTGCCGTCGAAAATCTGCGGGTGGCGGTAGTCACTGGAATGCAACAGTTCACCGCCAAACTGCCCCGGCAATTCCGGCACATTCGGATGGTGCAGTGTGCCATTGGCAATCAACAGCCCGCCGAAGAGGCGCGTCTGCTCGCCGCCTTTGCAGCGGGTGGTCACCCGCCAGTTTTCTCCATCCCGCTCACAGTGCACCACCTCGGTATTGAATTCGTAGTGTTCGTAGAGCCCGAATTCCCGGGCGTAGGCGCGGAAGTACTCGCGCAGCTCGCGGTGGTGCGGGAACTGGGCCACCGACTCCGCCATGGGGAAATCGACGAACTCGGTCATCTGCTTGGAGGAAATCAGGTGCGCCGATTCGTATAGGGTGCTGGTGGGGCTGTCGATATCCCACAGGCCGCCCACATCCCGATGGATCTCGAAACCCACGCAGGGAATGCCGTATTTTTTCAGGTTGCGTACCGTGCAGAGTCCCATGGGGCCCGCGCCGATCACCGCGTAGGGCTTCACTAACTTATTCTTCCGCTATGGCAGTTGCGAAGTTAAAGATACCGTGACAAGCCCCGGGCAGATCGTCACAATAGGGCAATTATTGGTTAATTTCGGACAGGAGCAGTGAAATCCACCGATTCCAGAAGCGTCACACTTAGCTATACCCGGGCGATTACAGCGGCTTTGCGCAGCCTGGAACTGCCCATACCTCCGGCCGCTCAAACTGTTTTGGCCGGGATGGACGCCCATCAGCGGGTGCCCATGGGAGTCCAGGAGCAGCTGTGGCTGGCTGTGGCGGAGGCCTATCCGGACCCGCTGCTCGGCATCAAGCTGGGCGGGGCCATGCAGATCAGCCAGATGGGCCTGGTGGGCTACCTGCTGATGGCCCAGAAAACCCTGGGCGCCGCCATGGAACAGCTGCTGACCTACCACCCGCTGGTGGGGGAAGGCGGACAATTCGAACTGCGCCGCGGCGGCCATCATGTGGATCTCTGCTACCAGCACAACTACCTGCGCTGCGCGAGGCTGCGGGTGGAAACGGCGCTCTCCGCCTGCCTGACCCAGGCTCGCAGTATGACCGGGCGCCGCTTCCGCCCGCAGGGCGTACAACTGGCCCACCCTTCTCCCTCCCGGGCACTGCGGCAGCAGTACCAGCAGTTGCTGCAGTGCCAGGTACAGTTCAATGCGCCGGTCTCCGCCATCCGCCTGCGCCCGGAGGACCTGGAGCTTCCCCTGATGGCCGCGGACCAACAGGTAATGGAGCGCCTGAAGCCGGAGGCGGACGCGCTGCTCAGCACCCTCAATCGTAAAAATCTGCAACTACAGGTGACCCACCTGCTGCAGCAGGAACCCCAACTCACACGCGAGCAGGTGGCCAGCCGGCTGTGCATTAGTCCACGCCACCTGGGGCGCAAGCTGCTGGAAGAGAAGGCCAGTTTTCGCAAACTCCAGGATGAAGTGCGCAGCCATTACGCCCGCCAGTGGCTGCGCCGGGGGGATAGGAACAACTCGGAAATCGCTATGGCGCTGGGGTACTGCGACGAGAGCGCCTTCGGAAAAGCATTCCGGCGCTGGACCGGGATGTCACCCAAAGCTTTTAAGGTGAGTGATGAATAGGAAGGGAGCAATCAGGATTTTTCGGGGGAAAGCGCTGTTTGGCGAAATCCCCTGATACTAGCGGCCGCTGGCCGCGATCGGCGGTGGTTTGGTTCCACAAACCAATCGCGGTCAACAGCCGCCCCTGCAAACGAACCGATCAGCGCGCGGCGGTGGCACCGGCCTCGGCGGTTACCGCACGCAACGCGGCCAGGTCTTCCAGCCAGACGATGTCCCGCACCGCCACCTGGCGACCGGTGTAGCTGGACAGGGCCGCTCCCAGCTGCTGCAGGTCTTCTCCCCCGGCGGACAACTCCTCCAGTGGAAGCCGCAGCCAGACCTGGCCGTTCTGATCAATCACAGTCTGCGCCTTGTCGGTATCGATGGCGCTCAGGTGGCGGTCGATGGCGGAGCTGCCGCCGGCCGGCAGGTAGATGGTGCCGTTGGTAAAGTCCACCGCGAAGGCCACGATACCCGGCAGTATGCCGAACAGCAGGGCCGCGCCGTCCAGGATCACCACTACCGGGTCCACACGGCCGCCGGTCTGGCCCTTGCGCTCCGGATAGAGAAAGTAGCCGCAGGCGGTGAGGTTGATGGTCAGGGCCAGCAGGCAACTGGCGGCAACGTCGCGCTTGAGTGTTCTGTTCATAATCTATCTCTTAATAACAACCGTGAATGGCGGGCACGGGCCCGTACAACCGACCCGCTAGCTTACCGGTATATCCCTGAAGTCGGAAGTGGCGTCACTTCCCTTCTATTTGATGTCGCTCACAAAATGCTGGCGGATCGCGCCGTCCTTCGGCCGGCGGCGGCATAGCCCTGTGCCGCGTTATCAACCCAATTTAGATTGGTGACGGGTTAATAATGTAGCCCAGGTCGCAAAGACAGTATTTGTGGGGCGAGGAAACGAACTCTTCCGAATCAAAATGGTCAAAACTTAACCAAATCTGCGCCAACCTCACGCCACACACCACCAAGCCGCCGCGCGACTGCCTAAACTTTAATCAGCACCTGATGCGGTATGTAAGGGAGCAGTACACAATTTCTGTCGGTGCGATCTTGCGCACTTGTGTTCAGGCCGGGCAGTGAGCAGTCGCCGGGGTCCGACACCGGAAATTTCAGGGAGCAGTAGTCGCAACGGGTGCCGCCATGGACTGGCGAAAGCGGGGTATCGCGTGAGCGGTGCCCCGCTTTACTTTTACCTACTTGTCCGGTCTTCGGCCGTGGCGGTACGTCCTGTACCGCTATGCATAAACTGAAAAATTCTTCGCACCGCTGTATCCTGCGCGCGTTACCCAACCCGGAGCGGATTCATGTATATCACCAGTGCCTTTGACAGCGGCAATATCGAAATCGTCAATATCGACAGCAGCCCCATCGAACTGGCGATCCGTCAGGATAATAATTCCGACTTCTACCAGTGGTTCCATTTCCGCCTGGAGGGCGAAGTGGGTGCGAGCTACCCCCTGCGCATCGTCAACGCCGGCAAGTCCGCCTACCCGGAGGGCTGGGAAAACTACCGGGTGTGCGCTTCCTACGATCGCCAGAACTGGTTTCGTATCGGCGCAGAGTACGACGGCAAAACCCTGGATTTCACTGTGGAGCTGGACCGCCCGGCCATCTACCTGGCCTACTTCGCCCCCTTCTCCTGGGAGCGCCACCTGGACCTGCTGGCCTGGGCCCAGGGGGACGACCGGGTGCAGCTGGAGACCCTGGGCCGCACCCTGGACGGCCGCGATATGAGCCTGCTCACCGCGGGCGCCCCCGGGACGGCGAAGCACCGGGTGTGGATGATCGCCCGTCAGCACCCGGGCGAGACCATGGCGGAGTGGTTTGTGGAGGGCTTCCTGGAGGCGCTGCTGGACCCGGCCAACCCCTCGGCGCGAAACCTGCTCGACGACACCGTCTTCTACATCGTCCCCAATATGAACCCGGACGGCAGCGTGCGCGGTCACCTGCGCACCAATGCCGTGGGCGCGAATCTCAACCGCGAGTGGCTGGAGCCCAGCATGGACAGAAGCCCGGAGGTCTACCTGGTGCGGGAGAGGATGCTGGAAGTGGGCGGCGATATCTTCCTGGATATTCACGGGGATGAGGCCTTGCCCTACAACTTCGTGGCCGCCTGTGAGGGCATCCCCGGCTACGACGAACGCCACGGCAGGCTGGAGGATACCTTCAAGCGCGCTTTTGTCGCCGCCAGCCCGGACTTCCAGACCGCTCGCGGTTACGAACTGGACAAACCCGGGGAGGCCAACATGACCGTCGCCACCAACTGGTGCGGCCACCAGTTCCGCACCCTGGCGCTGACCCTGGAAATGCCGTTCAAGGATAACGAGGAATTACCCGACCCCATCGAGGGCTGGTCCCCGGCACGCAGCCAGCAGCTGGCGCGGGATATTCTCTTCCCAATCCGCGAAACCCTGAAGGCACTGTAACCGGGGACCGCGGAGCACCAGCTCCGCAACGGGCCGCAGGCCCGCGCTGTCTTGTGTAGGAGCGGCCGTTGGCCGCGATCAGCTTCATTTCGTAGTTATGAATGGGCGTCCCTGCTGCCGGAGGTAATTTGCGGGACACGGGCTGGGCGCCCCCCTTAAATACATCCTTGGCAGATTTTTGCTCCTGCAAAATCTGCACTTTCGCTGGGCGGCACCCCGCCATCCATGGCGGTCGAGCGATCATTGCTCTGGTCCAATACCGATCGCGGCCATGGGCCGCTCCTACAAGCACCTGCAAATAAAATCCTCTGCGCAAAGCAGATTTTTCAGCACAGAATCCTTCGGCCCCCGGCGCGCTTTTTGCTACCTTAATCCGCTTCAGAATAAGATTCACAGGACAGCACTATGCAGATCCCACAACTCTGGCGCCGCCTGGGCCTGGCCGCAGCCATTGCCGGCGGCCTGGGTGCCTGTGGCAAAGAAGCCGCAACGCCCGCCTCCCAAACTGAGACCGCCGCACCGCAAGCTGAACAGCAAGAGCAGGCGAAAGCCGGCCAATCGCAGATCGCGGAAATGGCCGCGGACCTGCACAAGCACATCGCAATTCTCGCCTCCGACAAATTCGAGGGCCGCGCCCCCGCCACCCGCGGCGAGGAACTGACGGTCAACTACCTGGCGGAACAATTCGAAGCCCTGGGCCTGGAACCAGGCACCGTCGACGCCGAGGGCAAACCCAGTTGGTTTCAGCAGGTGCCGGTGGTGGAAATGCAAATCGAATCCACCCCGCTGACGATCAAGGGCGAAGATTTCGACAAACAACTGCAGCCGCTCACCGATATGGTCGCCTTTACCCAGCGCCAGACAGAGTCCTCCGCGCTGGAAGACAGCGAACTGGTATTCGTCGGCTACGGTATTGTCGCCCCGGAAAACGACTGGAACGACTACGCCGGCCTGGATATGAAAGGCAAGACCGCGGTGATCCTGGTCAACGATCCCGGCTACGCCACCCAGGACAAGGCCCTGTTCAATGGTAACGCCATGACCTACTACGGCCGTTGGAGCTACAAATTCGAGGAGGCCGCGCGCCAGGGCGCCGACGGCGCCATCATCATTCATGAGACCGGTGCGGCCGGCTATCCCTGGGAAGTAGTCAGCGGCAGCTGGTCCGGCGCGCAGATCAGCCTGGCAGCGGAAGACAAAAATGCCGGCCGCGTGGCGGTGGAGGCCTGGATGACCGGCGAAGCCGCCGGGAAACTCTTCAAGGCCGCGGGCCTGGATCTGGCAGGGGAAATGGAGACGGCCAAGACCCGTGACTTTGTGGCCAAGCCCCTGGACCTGAGCGCCAGCGTGCAACTCAACAACCAGCTGCGCACTTCCGATTCCCGCAATGTGGTGGCCAAGCTGCCCGGCGAGAAATTCCCGGACGAAGCCGTTATCTACACCGCCCACTGGGACCATCTCGGCATCAATGAAAATGCCGGAGGCGAGGACCATATTTTCAACGGCGCAGTGGACAACGCCACCGGCACCGCCGGCCTGCTGGCCATGGCCCGCCAGGCCGCCGCGCTGGAAGACAGGCCGGACCGCTCACTGCTGTTCGTCGCGGTCACCGCGGAGGAATCCGGACTGCTGGGCTCCAAATACTACGCCGCCAATCCGGTGGTGCCGCTGGCCAACACGGTTGCCGGCATCAACTTCGATGCCCTGGGCGTGCTCGGGCCCATGCGCGATGTGATCGTGGTGGGTTACGGCAATAGCGAACTGGAAAAAATGCTGGAAAAAACCGCCAAACAACAGGACCGCTACCTGGCGCCGGAAGAGCATCCGGAGCGCGGCTACTTCTACCGCTCCGATCACTTCAGCCTGGCGAAGAAGGGCGTACCCATGCTCTATTTCAAGTCCGGAAGCGACAGCTTCGAGCACGGCCGCGAATGGGCCCAGCAGCGGTCCGAGCAGTACACCGCCCACGCCTACCACAAGCCGGCGGACGAGTACGACCCCGACTGGAACCTGGAAGGCACCGCCATGGACCTGCAACTGGGGCTGGATCTGGGCCTGCAACTGGCCAACAGCCGCGACTGGCCCAACTGGTATGAAGGCAACGAATTCCGCGCGATTCGCGATGCCAGTGCCGAAGTCAGAAAATAAGTAAACAGAAGGTAGGGGCGAACCTTATGTTCGCCCGAGCGGGCCTCCGGCCCGCTATGCCGAGCTGCGGATCACCATCGCTCATGGCCTTCCCTGCTCTTTGATCTGCAGGGTAAATATATAGCGCAAAAGCGGGCCGCGGACCGCTACATCTCCACGATGGTCTCGAAACCGCCCCAGAACATGCGCTTGCCGTCGAAGGGCAGATTCTGCATATCCATACCGGCGATACGCGGGTCCTTCATCACCTTCTCGTTGACCTCGTCGCGCTTTTCCCGTGACTCATACACAATCCAGGAGAAGATCACTGTCTCATCATCCTGAAGCTGCACACTCTGGGGGAAGGAAGTGACCTCGCCGGACTGTACATCGTCGGCTACGCACTCGATGTATTCCAGCGCACCGTATTCCTTCCACACCTCTCCCGCCTCCTCTGCCATCTTGCGATAGGCCTCCAGGTTCTTCCTGGGTACCGGCAGTACAAATCCATCGATATAACGTGCCATGGTATGGCTCCTTTTATTGAATCGTTATGATTGTATGGCCTTGAACTCGGCGGCGGCCTCCTGCACATCCTCCGGGAAGTCTTCGAACTCCTGTACCTGGCGCAGCTCTATAATCTCGTTATCGGACGCCGGGCAGCGTTTGGCCCACTCGATCGCCTCCTCCTTGGATGCCACGTTGATCATCCAGAAACCACCCAGCACTTCGTTGGTTTCCACAAAAGGGCCGTCGGTAACCGTGGGCACACCGTCGCTGAAGGACACCCGTGCCCCCATGGAGAGTGGATGCAACCCCTCCAGGCTGAGCAGCACCCCGGCCTCCTGCAACTCGGCGTTATACTTCATCATCGCCTCCACGGCGTCCGTCTCCGGCATAGCGCCCGGCTCGGCCTTCTCGTAACCCTTGGGAATCATCAACATCATGAAACGCATAACCACTCTCCTGTAGTAATAGTCAAAATTTATTGAATGCGATTCAAATGGCAAATTGCCGTCTCACACAATAGTCGAGCGGCGCGACCAGGTTTCGACACTGTCGCCAGAATTCTTATCGCGCGATTGCAACTACCCGATCGAGTTCTACTACCGCGCCCCGGGAGACAGCCCTCGCACTCTCACCGCAGATCAAGTTCCAGCAGATACTCGCCCCTCGTGATCTTTTCGATCAGTTTACCCCGGTGATTTTCCATCATGTCGAGCAGTGGCTGCGGCAGGAAGGTGCCTTCGATGGTGTGTAGCGCCCACAGGGCGAATTCGATCATGGTAGGCGCCAGGGCCCGGCCGGCGGCGGTGAGTTCGTAAATGAATTTTTTACCGTGGTCGGGGTGAGGGCGTTTGCTGATAATACCGGCGCCTTGCAGGCGCTGTAGCCGGTCGGTGAGGATATTGGTGGAAATGCCCTCGCTGGACGCGAGGAAATGGCGAAACTCGCGGCGGTTGGTAAACATCAGGTCGCGAATGATCAACAATGTCCAGCGATCGCCGAGGATTTCGAGACCGTTGGCCAGGGCACAGCGGGAGCGCACGGTAGCGGGGATGGTATCAGGGCAGTTGGGCATAAAATCAGTTTAGGAAATATACTTGCATTTCGCAATTAATCTGTCTAACGTACTTGCGAAATGCAAGTATATCGAAATGAATTCGCGCTCTAACCCAAAAGGAGATAATTGCGGTGAATATTTACAGCTTTCCCACTTTCAACCTGGTCAAGGTGCTCCTGACTGCCGAAGAGCTGGGCCTCGACTACCAGTTGCATCTGCTGGATGCCCAAGCCGGCGAACACAAAACGCCTGTGCACCTGCAGCGCCACCCGCTGGGCAAAGTGCCTGCGGTGGAACTGGACGGCAACCACTATTTTGAAAGCAACTCCATCTGCCGCCTGTTGGCCGAGCGCAGCGGTAATCGACTCTATGCGGATTCTCCGGAGTCTCGGGCCCGGATCAATCAGTGGGTCGATTTAATGGCACTGCATATCGGCCGCCATCTGACCGTGCTGGTATTTGAAGAGGTGGTCAGGCCGAAGGCACTGGGCGGCAACCCAGATGGTGGCGCCGTTGAGGAGGCCACGCAGTTCCTGACTGCTCAGCTCCCCGTCATTGAAAAGCAGCTGTCCGCGCACCCCTTCCTGGCGGGCGATGACCTGACAATCGCCGACCTGATCGGCTTCAGTTACTGCCACACCCACGAGCTCACCTCGGCCAGCTTCGACGACTATCCCGCTGTACTGGCGTGGTATCACCGCATCAAGGGAAGACCGGCCTTTGAGCAGGCGATGGAACGGCTGCCCGGTGGCAAGCTTTTTGCTTTTCTCTGAGGTGAGGTTGCTCGGATCTGAATGCAGCTGCGTTAAAGACTGTGATTGGTCCTCCCGCACAAAAGCGCCGGGAGTGCTTCGGGTCGGTTTTAGCTGACCCGGAGGATGAAGCACAGGGATGTGCTTCACCAAAAACCCCGCTGTCTCCAGCGGGGTTTTTTATTTGGGAGAGCGGAAATCAGGCACTTACCGGCGTCTCGGATTTTTTCAATTCCTCATCGCGCAGCGCCCGGCGCAGAATTTTGCCCACATTGGTCTTCGGCAGTTCTTCGCGAAACTCTACCTGCTTGGGCACCTTGTAAGCGGTCATGTTTTCCCGGCAGTAGGCGAGCACCTCCTCTTCGGTGAGGGAGGGATCGGCCTTGACCACAAACAGTTTGACCAGTTCGCCGCTCTTTTCGTCGGGGATGCCGATGGCCGCGGCCTCTGCGACCTTGTCATGAGTGCTGACCACGTCCTCGATCTCATTGGGATAGACGTTGAAGCCGGAGACGATGATCATGTCTTTCTTGCGGTCGACGATCCTGATATAGCCGTCGTCCTGGATCACCGCCATATCGCCGGTCCTCAGCCAGCCGTCACTATCGATGGACTCCGCCGTAGCCTCGGGGCGCTGCCAGTAGCCCTTCATTACCTGCGGGCCGCGCACGCACAGCTCACCCGGGGAGTTGTTGGGCAGGTCGTTGTCGTTTTCGTCGATCACTTTCACTTCGGTACCCGGAACCGGTACACCCACGGTACCCATCTGCACCGCTTCCGTGGGGTTGAAGGAAACCACCGGAGAGGTTTCTGTCAGGCCGTAGCCCTCGGTCACCGGGCAGCCGGTTATTTTTTTCCAGCGGTTGGCGGTATCGCGGGTGAGCGCCATGCCGCCGGAACAGGTGGTGTGCAGCTTGCTGAAATCCAGGTTGGCGAAATCCGGGTTGCGCATCAGGCCGTTGAACAGGGTATTGAGACCGGCAAAGCCGGTAAAGCGCAGCCCTTTGAGAGTCTTCACGAACGCCGGAATATCCCGCGGATTGGGGATCAGCAGGGAGTGGTTGCCGGTGGCGAACAGGCACATGCAGTGAATGGTGAAGGCGTAGATATGGTACAGGGGCAGCGGTGCCACATAGAGTTCCGCACCCTCTTTCATGGAATCGCCCAGGGCCTCGCGCACCTGTTCCATATTGGCCACCAGGTTGCGGTTGGTGAGCATGGCGCCTTTGGCCACGCCAGTGGTGCCGCCGGTGTACTGCAGCACGGCGATATCGTCCGGCGTCCGCTGTACGTCGCTGTGGGGCTGCTTGCCACCCAGGGCCATGGCGTCCCGGAAGTTCACCTGGTTGGCGAAGGAGAATTCGGGCACCATTTTCTTGATGTACTTGGCGACGCTGTTGATCAGCACCCGTTTGACCGGGCTGTGCAGGTCGGCGATTTCACTGACGATCACCTGCTCGACGCCGGTCTCGGGAACCACCTGGGAAGCGGTATCGGCGATATTGGCGAGCACCACCAGCGCCTTGGCACCGGCGTCGTTGAGCTGGTGTTTCAGCTCGCGCTGGGTGTACAGGGGATTGGTATTCACCACCACCAGCCCAGCGCGCAGGGCGCCGAACACGACTACCGGGTACTGCAGCACATTGGGCAGTTGCACGGCGATGCGATCGCCGGGCTCCAGGTCGGTGTGGTTTTGCAGGTAGGAGGCAAACTTTGCGCTCAGTTTGTCGATATCGCCGATGGAGAGCGTCTGCCCCAGGCAGGTAAATGCCGGCCTGTCACTGAACCTGGCGCAGGCGTCTGAAAATACCTCGAGTATGCTGCGTTCGATGTCCAACTGTCTTCTCCCAGTCTATTGTTGTCGTTTGCCCGCACCTTCCGTTTTTATAGACGAAATCGCCCAAACTGCGAGGAATACGGACACTATTTATTGTTCTTTAGCGCAGAAAAGGTCTGCTAGTGAGGCCGCCAGTTCCCGGTCCCCGGAATAGCGGATTTCCCCCAGTAGAAACGCGTGGCGCGCGCTGAGACGACCGTCGATGACCGCGCTGAGTGTGCTCTGTGACATTTCCAGTACCAGCGCCGCCCCCTCCGTCTGTCCCGGTTTCTGCACCGCAGCATTGTCGCCGGATTGACCCGAAAGGAGAATGTAAAAATCGCTGGCATCCGGTAGCCGGAACTGTACCCGAGTGAGTGGGTGCAAACAAGTTAGGCGCCGCAGGCGGGTGAGTGTGTGGTCCGGCAGTTGCATGGGGCGGTCAATTCCGAAAGTTTTTTATAGTTTGTATTCCCCCTCGTAGGAGCAGCCGTTGGCCGCGACAAATGGGTCGGGAACCAATTTGGGCGCCGAAGGCGCCCGTAGGGCGAGCGCCACATGGACAAATCCGCCAGGAGTGGATTTGAACAGCTTTAGCTGGCTGAAGGCCGAGGCACATGGATGTGCCGAGCTATCGCGCGAATCAATGGCTGTGGATTGAATCGCAGTCCGATCGCGGCCAACGGCCGCTCCTACAAGGGGTGCAATAAAAAACCGCCGGGGCAGCGGCGGTTTTTTATTGGCAACAGGGCTCAGAAAGCGAAGTGCTCTGCATCCAGCTCCATCAGGTTGTCCGCGCCACTCTGGATCGCCGCGGCGTGGGCGGCGGTGCGCGGCACTATGCGGTCGTAGAAGAAGCGCGCGGTGGCCAGCTTGGCCTTGTAGAAATCCGCCTCGCCGGAGCCCTCGGCCAGTTTGTCATTGGCCACCTTGGCCACGCGGGCCCAGAGATAGGCCTGGACGGCATAACCGGAGAACATCAGGTAGTCCACGGAGGCAGCTCCCACTTCATCCGGGTTTTCCATCGCCTTGGCGCCCACGTGCAGGGTAAGATCGCCCCACTGTTTGTTCAGCTCCTGCAGTGTGCCGATAAACGGGGACAGAGCCTCGTTGTCGACTTCCCCCTGGCAGAACTTGTGCACGACTTTGGTGAAACGGCGCAGCAGTTCGCCCTGGCTCATCAGCACCTTGCGACCCAACAGGTCCAGCGCCTGGACTCCGGTGGTGCCCTCGTAGATGGTGGCGATACGCGCGTCGCGCACATTCTGTTCCATGCCCCACTCGGCGATATAGCCGTGACCACCGAAGCACTGCAGGCCCAGGTTGGCGGACTCGAAACCGGTTTCGGTGAGGAAGGCCTTGGCGATCGGCGTCAGGAAGGCCAGCAGTTCGTCGGCTTCCTTTTTCTCCTCCTCGCTACCTTTGTGGGTGCGATCCACCTGCTGTGCGCACAGCAGGATCAGCATGCGGCCGCCCTCGGCGAAGGCCTTTTGGGTCAGCAGCATACGGCGCACGTCCGGGTGCACGATAATCGGGTCCGCCGGGCCCTGCGGATTTTTCGGGCCGGACAGGGCGCGCATCTGCAAACGGTCCTTGGCATAGGCCAGGGATTTCTGGAAGCCGGCCTCGGCGTGGGCGAGACCCTGCAGGGCGGTGCCCAGGCGCGCGGTGTTCATAAAGGTGAACATGCAGTTCAAACCCTTGTTCGGCGGCCCGATCAAAAAACCTTTGGCCCCGTCGAAGTTGAGCACCGCCGTGGCGTTGCCGTGGATCCCCATCTTGTGCTCCAGGGAACCGCAAACCACGCCGTTGCGCTCGCCGATAGTTCCGTCCGCGTTGGGCAGGAACTTGGGCACGATAAACAGGGAGATGCCCTTGGTGCCGGGAGGGGCGTCGGGCAGGCGGGCGAGCACGATGTGCACGATATTTTCCGCCATGTCGTGTTCGCCGGCGGAGATAAAGATCTTGGTGCCGGTGATGGCATAGGAGCCGTCCGCGTTGGGCTCGGCCTTGGTACGCAGGATGCCCAGGTCGGTGCCGCAGTGGGGCTCGGTGAGGCACATGGTGCCGGTCCAGGAACCCTCCACCAGCCTGGTCAGGTAGGTTTCCTTCTGCTCCGGAGTGCCGTGGGCCTCCAGGGTATTCATGGCGCCGTGGGACAGGCCCGGGTACATACCCCAGGACCAGTTGGCGGTGCCCACCATCTCGCTCATCAGCGTGCCCAGGGAGGGAGGCAGGCCCTGGCCGCCATGCTCCACATCGTGGGCCAGGGAGGGCCAGCCGGCTTCCACAAACTGCTGGTAGGCTTCCTTGAAGCCCTCGGGAGTGATGACTTCGCCGTCCTTCCAGGTACAACCCTGCTGGTCGCCGATCTGGTTCAGCGGCGCCAGCACGTTCTCGCAGAACTTGGCGCCCTCCTCCAGGATGGCGTCCACCAGATCCGGAGTGGCTTCCTCGTAGCCCAGGGAGGCGTAGTGCTGATCCCAGTCGAATAGTTCGCGCATGGCGAAGCGCATATCGCGCAGTGGAATCTTGATATCGGTCATCCTGCTACCCTCAATTCGCTGTTGTGGCTCCGATCCCGGGGACCGGACGGTCAACTTTGTGACTCAAATTTACGATTTGTTCATCATAGTAGCAAGTCGGCGGAGGCCACTATGGCGAAATCCGTCCAAAGCGGTGACAAATCTGGGCGTCGGGATGGGCTCGGCAATGTCATTGTAGGGGCGAACCTGGTGTTCGCCTCTCAGGAATTTGGAGGTAACTACTCGCCTTCGGGGCTCCGGGAATACCGAAGCTTGATGCGAAGGCCCTGCTACCGGTAGCCGTTCGAGAAAAGCGCCTGCGGCTGATAAACAGACCGATAAGGCTGTTGAACGAACGGCTACCGGTAGCAGGGCCGCCACGGCATTCGCCCGAGCGGGCTGCAACCCTGCCGAGCTGGAGCTCGGCGTTCCCAGGGTTAGCCGGCTTTGCGGCTGCGGTACTCACCCGGGGTGACGCCGGTCCATTTCTTGAAGGCGCGGAAGAAGGCGCTGGACTCGTCGAAACCGAGCATTTCCGCGATCTGCGCATTGGACAGGTCCGGGCAGCTTAGGTAGTGAAACGCAGCCTCCATGCGGCACTCGTCCTTCAGCTTCTGATAGGAGGTGCCCTCCTGCTGCAGTCGCCGCCGCAGGGTGGTGACCGACATATTCAGGCGCTCCGCCACCACTTCCGCCGCGGGCATGGATTCGCTCACATCGCGGTTCAGGATGGTCTTCACCTTGGTCTTGATGCTGTTGGCACTGCCGTCGCTGATCACCAGGTGGTAGGGGGCGGTGCGGATAAAGTCCTCCACCGTCTGCGGATTCTGCACCACCGGGTAATCCAGATAGCGGCTGTCGTACTCCAGGGCGTTGGCCTCCTGCTCGAACAGCAGCTCCCCCGCCTCGCTCTGGGCCAGAGTGCGGAACTCCTCCGGGCAGGGAAAGGAAAAGTGCAGCCGCGCCAGCGGGATCTCGCGCCCCACCAGCCAGCAGTAGAAGCGGTGCCATACCGCCAGGGTCGTGCGGACCACTCCCGGGTCCGTCTGCGCGATCAGTTTTTGAAACTCGCCTTCCGCCAGGGAACTGATTCCACGGATCACCACCCGCTCGCGACCGGTACCGGCGGGTTCCAGGACCGGCTTCACCTTGAAACCGCGGCAAATCTCCATGAACTCCGCACTCAGGGTGATGGCCTGGCGGACGGTTGCGCAGTTGACCACGGTGAGGCACAACAGGCGAAAGGAGCCGGAGCGCACCCGACCGCCGCTGAGCATGCCGAACCACTCGTCCTGCACCTGCCACATCACCCGTTGGTAAAGGCGACCGTATTTCAGCGCGGAAAACGCCGCCCGCCCCTGCAACTCCGACTCCTCGATGCCGACCGAAGCCAGCAGCTCCGCGCGGTCGCAGCCATGCCGCGCCGCCTCCTCCAGCAGCCGCTCCAGGTAGGCGATGGGAATACGGATGTCCTCTTCCGTCACGCTCATCCCGGCACCTCTAAAAACTGTAGCGAGCCGCCACCAGGCGCACCCGCAAGAGATTGTGGGAGGTGCCCATTATTTCCTGCGCCTGCGCAGCCAGCTCAGCAGAGCACCAAAACCCAGCGCAGCGACGATAATCACCAGCAGAAAAATCAGCAGCAGCACCAGGTAGGAAATCACATCTTCCACCGGCAGGTCCCAGCTCCACACCGCCGCCACGACGAAGGCGACACAGGCGAGGACACTGGTAATGAAGGAGCGGCGGGATTTTCTAGCCATGGGAATCTACCGGCGATTGGGGTGAAAATGGACTCCCGGCCGGACTCGACGGTCGCCGGAGTCATTGCGGCGCAAAATCCTGAGCCATCCGCCGGCCGGTGTCAAATACCAATGATCAGTTACCGGTTACCAGATACCAATGGACTTTGATCACTGGTCACCGATCATTGATCTGGGGTCCAGCAGCCGCTTCAACTCGTCCTCGCCCAGATCGGTCATCTCCCGCGCCACATCCAGAATCGGCCGGCCGCTGCTGTAGGCCTTCTTGGCGATTTCCGCCGCCCGGGCATAGCCGATCACGGGATTCAGTGCCGTTACCAGGATCGGGTTGCGCGCCAGTGTCCGCTCCATATTCTCGCGCTTGACCGCAAAGGTGGCGATGGCCTTGTCCGCCAGCAACCGCGCGCTGTTGGCCATCAGGCGGATGCTTTCCAGCAGGTTGTAAGCGATCACCGGCAGCATCACGTTGAGCTGGAAATTGCCGCTCTGCCCGGCCACAGTGATGGTGGTATCGTTGCCTATCACCTGGGCCGCAGCCATGGCCGCGGACTCGGCAATCACCGGGTTTATCTTGCCGGGCATAATGCTGCTGCCCGGCTGCAACGCCTGCAATTCGATTTCTGCGAAGCCCGCCAGCGGGCCGCTGTTCATCCAGCGCAGATCGTTGGCGATTTTCATCAATGCCACCGCCAGTACCTTCAACTGGCCCGACACCTCCACCGCAGTGTCCTGAGTGGCGATCGCCGTAAACAAATTTTCCGCGGGACGAAACTGCTGGGTGCTGTTGGCACTGAGTTTCTGCGCGAACAATTCCGCAAAGCGCGGGTGGGCGTTCAGGCCGGTGCCGATGGCGGTGCCGCCCTGGGCCAACTGCGCCAGCCGCGGCAGGGTGCCGCGTATGCGCTCGCGGCAGGATTCCACTTGATCCGCCCAGGCAGAAATCTCCTGGGCCAGGGTCATGGGCACCGCATCCATCAGATGGGTGCGCCCGGTTTTCACCACATCGGTGACGCTGTCCGCCTTGTCGCACAACTGGCGGTGCAGGTGGCGCAACGCCGGCAGCAAATCGTCCCGCACCGCCAGCAACGCGGATACGTGAATGGCACTGGGAACCACATCGTTGCTGCTCTGGCTCATATTGACGTGGTCGTTGGGGTGCACTTCCACACCGCTGTCCCGCTCGGCAATATGGGCCAGCACCTCGTTCACATTCATATTGGAACTGGTGCCGGAGCCGGTCTGGAAAACATCGAGGGGAAACTGCGCGGCGAAATCCTCGCCGCTGACGGCATCACAGGCGGCGACAATGGCGGCAGCCAGTTGTTCGTCCAGAAGGCCGAGGTCGCGATTGGCCTCGGCGGCGGACTTTTTGATCAACACCATCGCGCGAATAAATTCTTCCGGCATCCGGTAGCCACTCACCGGAAAATTGTCGGCGGCGCGCTGGGTTTGCGCACCATAGAGCGCGCCCTGTGGCACCTGCACGTCGCCCAGGCTGTCTTTTTCGGTGCGGAACTTTTTTTTCATGGCTGGCTGTCCCTGCGCAGAGCGCGCCACTAGCGGTGTCTATTGAACCTCTAAGGTGATCTTCTTGGAAACCACCGGCTTCTTGTGGGGAATGTGCAGGTAGTTGCCCAGAACAAGCTGCAGCGTGTGCACGCCCGGCGGCAGGGTAACCTGGGTTTCGGTCTGGCCGCCGCCGAAGTGGATCACCTTGTCCGAAGACGGCAGGGGTTTGCTCAGGTCCGGTATCTCCTCCAGGTCGATCAGCAGGTGATGGTGGCCGGTGTCCGCCTTGTTCACACCCGCCGGGGCAACACCCATACCGGAGAGGCCGAAGCGAACCGTGAAAGTTTCACCGACCTTTTCGCCGTCTTTCGGGGAAATAATATAGACCTCTGCGCCTTCCGGAGCCTCGGAGATCAGCTCCAGCGGCTTTTGTTCCTGTGCCTGCAACAGAGAGGAAAACAGCAAGGTGCCGGCCAGAACTATGGATTGATAAGCTTTCATAAAAACTCCCTTTGCTGATGCCAATTAAGTAGTAGAAAGAATAATCGCAGCACATCCACCCCGCGGATTCATATCGCGGTCACACGCTGACCCTGCCCTCCTGGGTCCACTCGCAACGCACCTGCATTTCGCCGCTGCCGGGCTCGTGGTAGAGGCCCGCAGCCTCCCAGGTAAAGGAGTGGGTACCGGAGAGTTCGGTTTCCAGGTGCACCGTGGCGGACACCCAGTACATGCTCCGCAACAGTTCCTCGAACTTCTCGATCCAGTGGCTCCACTCGTACTCGACCGCGCGATAGGAAGCACCAAAATGGATCACATCGGTCTGGTACTGGGACTGCTTCACCTTGATCGTGGGAATGGAAAACATATCCCGGCACAAAAGGGATCGCTCATCGGCGCTTGGCAGGTTGAGCACAGCCTCCCGGTTGACCCGCCGGCGATCCGAACCTCCGGCGAGGCTGTTGCTGTCTTTGATACAGCCGTAGACAATGGATTCCTGATCGCCCTGGACCACTATTCTTTTCCTCAGTGCGGCAGTGCTGGATAAAAATTATCCGGCGCAATCAACTCATAGCGTTCCACTTTAACGGCGAAGCCGGGAGAAAGCTATAACCGGGGTCGCAATTGAAAAAAACCCGATTATTTTTTTGATCAAAGTCTGATCGCAATACGGGCTGTGCCGGCAACTGGATACCGGCCTGCGCCGGTATGACGATGGCTGGCGTTCAAAAAATTGTAAGAGCCTGTTTAGAATCTCGCGAAGAACTCTCCCGCCCTCACACTGGACGTGCAGCACCATAGAACGTAAACAGGCTCTAACGACGGCGCGCGACGCGATCAGATTTCGATGCCGCGGTCGCGCAACATATCGAGAAACTCTTCCTCGTCCATGGTGGGAATATCCAGCTCCCGCGCCTTGTTCAGTTTTGAACCGGCGCCGGGACCGGCAATCACACTGGCGGTGTTGGCGGACACACTGCCGGCCACCTTGGCACCGAGGCGCTGCAGATAATCCTTGGCCTCGCTGCGGGACAGGGTCTCCAGTTTGCCGGTGAGCACCCAGGTCTGGCCGGCAAGCGGCTGCTCTTCGCCATTCTGCTCTTCCGGTTCCCAGTGCACTCCGGCCTGGCGCAGCGCCTCTATCTCCTCCTGGGCGTGGGCCTGTTGGAAGAATTCCGCCACAAAGTGCGCCACTACCGGACCCACGTCCTCCACCTGCTGCAATTCCTCCTCGTCCGCCCGCGCCAAGGGTTCCAGGTCGCCGAAGTGTCGCGCCAGGTTGCGCGCGGTTGCCTCGCCCACTTCGCGAATGCCCAGGGCATAGAGGAATTTGGGTAGGGCGGTGGCTTTGCTGCGCTCCAGGGCGTCGAGCAGGTTCTGCGCGGACTTCTGCCCCATGCGCGGCAGCTCCGCCAGTTGCTCCAGCGACAGGTGGTAGAGGCCCGACACCGAGTGCAGCAGCCCCCCCTCCACCAACTGGTCCACCAGCTTGTCGCCGAGACCGTCGATATCCATGGCCTTACGCGAGGCGAAGTGCTTGATCGCCTGCTTGCGCTGGGCGCTGCAGATCAGGCCGCCGCTGCAGCGGGCCACCGCTTCGCCGGGAGTGGACTCCACCGGCGAATCGCACACCGGGCAGTGGGTGGGAAATTCGATCGCGCGGACATTTTCCGGGCGCCGGCTCTCCACCACGGAAACCACCTGGGGAATCACATCGCCGGCGCGACGGATCACCACCGTGTCGCCGACCATCACGCCCAGGCGCTCTATCTCGTCGCGGTTGTGCAAGGTAGCGTTGGAGACGGTTACACCACCGACGAACACCGGCTGGAGGCGCGCCACCGGGGTTACCGCGCCGGTGCGCCCCACCTGGAATTCCACGTCCAGCAGTTCGGTCATTTCCTCCTGGGCGGGAAACTTGTAGGCCATGGCCCAGCGCGGCGCGCGGGCGACGAAGCCGAGCCGCCTTTGCAGGCCGATATCGTTGACTTTGAAGACGATGCCGTCGATGTCGTAGGCCAGTTGCTCGCGTTTTTCGCCGAGCTTTTTGTAGTAGTCGATGCAGCCCTGGATATCCTTCGCCGCAGCCATTTCACTGTTGATGCGGAAACCCCAGCGGTTGAGCTGCTGCAATATCTCCGTGTGCCGGCCCGGCAGCGCGGCGCCCTCCACCAGGCCCACCCCGTAGACGCACAGCTCCAGCGGTCGCCTGGCGGTAATGCGTGAATCCAGCTGTCGCAGACTGCCGGCGGCGGCATTGCGCGGATTGACGAAAGTTTTCTCTCCGGCCTTCGCCGCCTCGTCGTTCAGTTTGGCGAAGCCGTCCCGGGGCATATAGATCTCGCCACGCACCTCGAGCAACTCTGGCACCTTGTGGGGCACACCATCTTCCATCAGCCGCAGGGGCACGGAGCCGATGGTGCGCACATTGCGGGTGATGTCCTCGCCGGTGGTGCCGTCGCCGCGGGTGGCCGCGCGCTCCAGCACGCCGTCGCGATACATCAGGCTGACGGCGATGCCGTCCAGCTTGGGCTCGCAGGCGTATTCCACCGGATTCCCGGTGTTCAGGCGATCGCGCACCCGGCGGTCGAATTCGAGCAGTTCCTCCTCGTTGAAGGCGTTGTCGAGTGAAAGCATCGGCACAGCGTGGCGCACCTCGGCGAAGGCGGTGAGCGGCTCACCCCCCACCCGCTGGGTGGGGGAATCGGCGGTGGCCAGTTGCGGGTATTCCCTCTCAAGTTCCTGCAGCTCGCGCAGGCGGCGGTCGTACTCCGCGTCCGGGAGTTCCGGATTGTCCAGTACATAGTAATGGTAATTGGCGCGCTGGAGGATTTCGCGGAGTTCCTGTGCGCGCTGGTGTTTTTCAGAAGGAATTTTTTTAATCATTGTGGTTTTGCACAAACAGGAAATTCTTGCCGAAGAATGGGATTTTACATTGTAGGAGCGGCGGGGCGGCCATCCGCCCATGGCCGCGATCGGCACAAGCTACGAAGCAAATCCGATCGCGGCCATGGGCCGCTCCTACAGGGCGGGCCTGGGTTACGCCTGCGCTCTGGCCAGCGCCTTGCGGCGCTGGTATTCCATCACCCGCTGGCGGTAGTGTTCCGCGGTCTGGGCGGTGAACACGCTGCGGTTCTCGTCCTTGAGCTCGCCGCCCAGCTGCTCGGCAATCTGGCGCGAGGTGGAGAGCAGGATTTCGAACGCCTTGATCGCCTCGCCCCCGATGGGCAGGGCCAGGAACAGGCTGACCCCGGGGCTGGTAAATTCTTCCATCTGGGTGAGGTCAAAGGTGCCGGGCACCACCATATTGGCGAGGCTGAAAATCACCGGGCCGTCCGCCCCACCGCCGGCATGGTAGTGGAAAATATTCATATCGCCGAAGCGCATTCCCGCCGCCAGCAGCACCCGCAACAGGTCATTGCCCTCGAAGCGATCCCCTTCCTGCGCCATGATGTTGATAATCAGTACTTCTTCCACCGGGGATTTCTCCTGGTGTTTTTTCTTCGGCTTGCTCGCCGCTTTTTCTGCTCTGCGCGACCTTTCCGTGGGCAGCGGCGCCTCCGCGGGCGGCGGCGCCGTCTCTTCCGCCGCGGGCATGTCGTTCAGCGCTTCCAGGCTCGCGGATTCGTCCAGTGCCGGCTCGCGGCGCGCATCATCGCCCACCGACTCCATCAGTGTGGGCACCTGCTCTTCCAGGTTCAGGGATGTCTGTTCCGGCTCGTCCCTCCCGGGTTCTTCCCTGTGGGGACTACTGCCGGCCAGGGGTTTGCGCGAGGACTGGAAAGTCTCCTGCACCAGGCGGTTCACCTGCAGGGCCTCCTCCAGGGCGCGGCGCTGCACCACGCGCACCTGGCCCGGCAGCTCCGCGGCGATCTGCCGGCGCCTGGCCTCTTCCTCCGGATCCAGATATTCCTCTTCGCCCTCTACGGAAGTGTCTTTGCCCGCACTGCGCGGCGGCGGCAGCACTTCTTCATCACCGTCACCATAGGTGTCCCGCTGCATGGCCCGGGACAGGTTGCGGGAAACCTTCATCGCCGAGCGCTGCTTTTTGATCGCCCGCCGCACACCGTCCAGTATTGCGAGCAACAACACCAGTGCGAGAATTGTAATCAGCCAGTTACCCATTGAGCGTCTCTCCTTTACGCCTCCCTACGCGGATGCCAGTTCGGCCGCCTCTTCCACATCCACGGATACCAGGCGGGATACGCCCGGTTCGTGCATGGTGACCCCCAGCAACTGGTGAGCCATCTCCATGGCGATTTTGTTGTGGGTAATATAGATAAATTGCACATGCTCCGACATTTCCTGCACCATGCGCGCGTAGCGGCCCACGTTGGCGTCGTCCAGCGGCGCATCCACCTCGTCCAGCATACAGAAGGGCGCCGGGTTGAGGCGGAAGATGGAAAACACCAGCGCGATGGCGGTGAGCGCCTTTTCCCCACCTGAGAGCAGGTGAATGGTGCTGTTGCGCTTGCCCGGGGGGCGCGCCATGATCGCAATGCCTGTATCCAGCAGGTCCTCGCCGGTCAACTCCAGGTAGGCATGGCCGCCGCCGAATACTTTCGGGAAGAGTTCCTGCAGGCCGCTGTTGACCTGGTCGAAGGTCTCCTTGAAGCGGGTGCGGGTCTCCCGGTCGATTTTCTTGATGGCGTTTTCCAGGGTTTCCAGCGCGTCGGTGAGGTCGCCGTACTGGCGGTCCAGGTAGTTCTTGCGCTCGGATTCCTGTTTGTATTCGTCGATCGCCGCCAGGTTGATCGGCCCCAGGCGCGAGATGCGCGCGGCGACCAGTTCCAGGTCCTGTTGTACAGATTCGATGGTCAGGTCGTCCGCTAGTTCCTCCAGCAGTTGCTCCACCTCGAAATCGGTCTCACGCAACTGCTCCACGAGGCCGTTACGCTGTACCTCTAAAGTCTGCTCGGCCAGGCGCTCCTGCTCCAGCTGTGCGCGCACTCCTTGCAGGGCGGATTCCACCTTGTGGCGCTCCTGTTCCCGCTCGCGAAGGCCGCTCTCCACTTCTTCCAGTTTCTTGCGCGCCTCGCCCAGTTCAGCTTCCACTTCCAGACGCTCGGCCAGTTTTTCCTCCAGCTCGGCCCGAAAGTCCTGGGACGGGTCCTGGGTCTCGGCCATCTGTTCCTGCAATAGTTCGCGGCGGCTGCGCAGGCGCTCCAACTGCTCGCGCATCACCTGCAGGGTGCGCTCCAGGGATATCATCTGGGTGCGCACCGACTGCTCGCGCATGGCCAGTTCGTGGGCGCGGTCCTTGTCCTCGCGAGCGCGCTGGCGCGCCGCATCCAGGGCCTCGCGCAGCTCATCGCGTCTCGCCAATAAAGTTTCGCGGCGGTCGGTGTCGTCGCTCATGGCCTCCACCGCCTCCTGCAACAGCAGCCGCGCTTCAGACAGGGATTCGCCCTCCAGTTCCAACTGCTCGCGCACTTCGGTAATTTCCTGCTCCACCCGGGTGCGGCGCTCGTCCATCTGCTCGGCGCGGGCGCGGCGGGCGGACAGCTGGCTGCGCAGTTCCGCCTCGCGGCGGCTGAACTGCTCCACCTCGTTGCGCGACTGCTCGATACCGCTCTCCAGCTCCACGGCCCGGCGGCGCAGCGCCTCGCGCTCTTCCGCCTGTTGCTCGATCTGCTCCTCGCAGGCAGCGATGGAAGCTTCCAGCTCCTCCAGTTCCTGCTTGCGCGCCAGCACGCCGGCCTCGGCGTCGGTGGCGCGGCTGACCCGCAGCCAGTTGGGGCCGAGCCAGAGGCCGTCTTTGGTGACTATGGATTCGTGAGCCTGCAATCGGGCCCGGCTGGAAAGCGCCGCGTTCAGGTCTTCCGCGGTGTAGATACCGGACAGGATACCGGCCAGGGACTGCGGGCCTTTTTCAACCTGCACCACATCCGCCAGCGCTGGCAGGCTGCCGCCGGTGGCGGGGCTGACACCGGCGCCGTCGATAAACACTGCCTGGCCGCTCTCCAGGGTGGAGAGGCCGTCACTGAGGCTCTCGAGCTGATCGACACAGACTGCCTGCAGTTGGGCGCCGAGCACCGTTTCCACGGCCTTTTCCCAGCCGGGGCTGGCGCTGATCTGGTCCGCCAGGCGCGGTTTGTCGGCGAGCGCCTGCTGCTGCAGCCAGTTCTCCACCGCTTTGCCCTGCCCCAGCGCCGCCTGTTGCAGCGCTTCCAGGGAGGCCTGGCGGCCGCGGCTGGTCTGCAGTTGCAGGCGCAACTGGTCCAGCCCGGAGGCGATATCGCTCTCGCGGCCGCGCAGTTCGACGAGGGATTCATTTTTCTCGGCGACCGCTTCGCGGCGCTCGCCCACTTGCAGTTCCAGTTCGGCGAGTTGTTCGTTCAGCTGCTCGAATTCGCCGTCATCGCCGCTGTCCCTGAGGCCCGCCTGCTCCGCCTGCAGCTTGTTGATGCGCTCCTGCAGGCGCTGGCGGGAGGTCTCCAGGTGCTGGATGCGGGACTGCTGCACTTCCGCCTTCTGGCGCGAGCCGGAGGCGCCCTGGTTGAACTGGTCCCACTCGTTCTGCCAGTCGCGCATGGCGTCTTCGGCGCTCAGCAGCGCCTGGGCGGAGTCCTCCTCGGCGGCCTGGACCATCTCCAGGTCCGGCACGATCACTTCCAGTTCGGCCTCGAACTGGGCGGCCTTTTCCCGGTCCGCCTCCAGGCCGGTCTCCGCCTCGCGGTATTCCTGTTCGTTCTGCTGGATATCCGACTGCAGGCGGGTGTTGCGCTCGCGGGCGTGGGCGATGCTCTGCTCCAGGCGCGCGATATCCGCGCCCACGGCGTAGAAGCGGCCCTGCACCTCGTTGAAGCTGTCGGACAGCTCGTGATAACCCACGCGCTTCTGTTCGATATCGGTGTCGCAGCTGACCTGGCGGGTCACCAGCTCTTCCACGGTGAGCTCCAGCTCGCCGATCTGTTGTTGCTTGGCCCTGGACTGGTCGTTCAGGTCGCGGTACTTCAGTGCCTGCAGGTGGGCCTTGTGGCTGCGCTCTTCCTCTTTGAAGCGACTGTATTTTTCCGCCGCTGCAGACTGGCGCTCCAGGCGGGACAACTGGCGGTCCAGTTCGTCGCGGATATCGGTCAGGCGCTCCAGGTTCTCCTTGGTGCGGCGCATGCGGTTTTCGGTGTCGCGGCGGCGCTCCTTGTACTTGGAGATACCGGCCGCCTCCTCGATGAATACGCGCAGCTCTTCCGGCTTGGCCTCGATCAGCTTGGAGATCATGCCCTGTTCGATAATCGCATAGCTGCGCGGGCCCAGGCCGGTGCCCAGGAACAGGTCGGTCACGTCGCGACGGCGGCATTTGTCGCCGTTGAGGTAATAGTTGTTCTGGCCGTCCCGCGTCACCTTGCGCTTGACCGAGATCTCGGCGAAGGCGGCGTAGGCGCCTTGCAGCTTGCCTTGTGAGTTGTCGAACACCAGTTCGATGGAGGCCTGGCCCACCGGCTTGCGGCCACTGGAGCCGTTGAAGATCACGTCGGTCATGGAGTCGCCGCGCAGGTTCTTCGCGGACGATTCGCCCATCACCCAGCGCACCGCATCGATGGTGTTGGACTTGCCACAGCCGTTGGGGCCGACCACGGCGCTCAGGTTGGACGGAAAATAGACAGTGGTCGGGTCAACAAAGGATTTGAAACCCGCAAGCTTGATGCACTTCAGACGCATGTATTGTTAACTCGGTATTTGTTCTATGCCGGCGAGCGGTGGCCGCACCAAATACGCGATTGTACATGGCGGCGGCAGTGGTTTCAGCGCATATTTCACAAGCTGGGAACGCGGAGCTCCAGCTCCGCAAGTGGGTCGCAGGCCCCGGGATTCGCAGGATTGTGTAGGAGCGGCCGGACCGCTCCTACAGCTTGTCGTCGATGGTAATGGTCTGCGGCTCTCCCCACTCGGCTTTGGGCAGCGATTCCACCGCGCCCTGCCAGTCCCCCGGCGCCGGTCTCGCGTCGCCGTTGATGGCCAGTCGCGCCACCAGCTGCACTGAATCCGCACCCTTCAGGGAGCGCCCCGGCATCATCGCGCGGGATTCATCCAGCACCACCTCGGCGGGCAGTTGGCCGGCAGTGAGTTTGACGATGGCCAGCGGCATGGGACTGTCGGCGCCGCGGGCGTATATAAATACCGGGGTGGCGGGCTCGGGGGAAACCCCTGTGCCCAACTTCACCTGCACACGAATTGACGGGCCGTCGGCAGCCGTGGCGTCGGCCTTGGCCGCCACCGGGTCACCCTTTTCCGCCAGCGCAGCCTCGGCCCGGGCCACTCCGGCGGCCAGCGCCTGCGCCGCCGTAGAATCCGGCGACAGCTGGTCCAGCGCGCGCTGCCAGTAATCCCGCGCCGCCCGATATTCGTCCCGGTCGAAGGCGGCAATGCCCGCCAGGCCAAGCGCGGTGCCGTTACCCGGCTGTACCTGCAGCACCTCGTGCACCAATTCGCGCACCTCTTCGGTGATCCGGGAACCGCCGGCGAAGAACAGCGCCTGCGCCAGTTCCGCCTTGATCCCCACCGCCTGCGGCTCGCTGGCCACTATCGCGCGATACTCAGCCACTGCGCCAAGCGGGTCACCACTTACCAGCAGGCGCTGTGCCAGCACATAGCGGCCGGTAAGGTCTTCCGGGTGGGTTTGTGTGCGCTCGCGCAGCTGGCGGGTGATCCGCGCCTCGGTCTGCTCGTCGGAGCGCCCCTGCTGGCTGGCGACGACATCCCGATACAGCGCCAAGTCGTCGTAGCGGTCTGAGAAGGCGTAGAGCCCCAGCGCCAACAGTGGCACCAGCGCCGCCAGGCCGATCAGCAGGCTACGGCCGCCGCCGGAGGAGACATTCGCACCAGCGGACTCCTCCGCCGCGAGCAGGTTGCGCGCCATCTCCGCTTCCAGTTGCGCATACTGCTGCCGGTCGATCGAACCGCTGTCCAGGGCGGATTGCAGTTCCGCGCGCTGTTCGCGATACAGGGCCGCCAGCGCCGCGCGCTTGTCGGAGTCCTGCCGGGCGCCAATGCCGCGCAGCGCCGGCCACAGAATTACAAAGGCCAGCGGCAGAATCAGCAGCGCCAGGCCCAGCCAGAGTTCAGTCATCTTGTCGCTTCCCGCCGCTCTCGTCTTCCCCCAGCAGCTGTCGCAGCCGCCGGCGCTCGTCTTCGCTCAATTCGCCGCTGGCGTCCTCCTGGCGTGCGCCGGAGCCGCTGCGCGAGCGCACAACGATCACTATTAGCACCAGCAGCCCGATGGCCGCAAACACCCCAGGCGCCAGCCACAGGGCCAGCGTATTGCGCTGCAGCGGGGGGCGGTAGAGCACAAAATCCCCATAGCGGGCCACCATGTAGTCGGATATTTCCCGATCCGTGAAACCCTCTTCCAGCAGCCGGCGGATCTCCCGGCGCAGATCCCCCGCCACCGGCGAGTCGGAACCCGCCAGGTTCTGGTTCTGGCATTTGGGGCAGCGCATCTCCTCGATCAGCACTTCATAGCGCGCCTGCAGCTCCGGCGTGGACAGCTGCTCCACCTCCACTGTCGCCAGCGCGGCGAGGGACAGGCAGGCACACAGTGCCGCGGCAATCAGGGCTCGACAGCTTGTCTGTCTCACGGGGGTCTCCGGCGGAAATTTGCGCGATTATAGCAGCGCCACCGGACGGGGCACACGCCCCGATGTCTCCGGGAAGGTGGCTTAACTTATTGAAAGACAAAAATTTTTTCACCGGAGGCGTTGACGGGCAAAAAAATATCATTAAGATACGCAGCTCCTGACGCGGGGTGGTTAGCTCAGTTGGGAGAGCGGCGGCCTTACAAGCCGTAGGTCACAGGTTCGACCCCTGTACCACCCACCACTTTCCTTTCACCTGCCGAGCAGGTTTTCACAGGGGAAGCAGGGATCGCGGACCGGTAGTTCAGTTGGTTAGAATGCCGGCCTGTCACGCCGGAGGTCGCGGGTTCGAGTCCCGTCCGGTCCGCCATATACAAAAAAGCCCTTCTCGCAAGAGAGGGGCTTTTTTGTATATGGCGGACCGGCTACGACAAAATTGCCGGGAGCAATTTTGGATGCCGAAGGCGCCCGAAGGGTGAGCGCCATGACGGCGCTCATCAGTCCCATCCGGTTCAAGCCAGCAGCAGGGCGACAATCTTTCCAATAAAATTCAATTGGCTCCCTCCTCTTCGTAATCCTTCGTCAAGTGGACCCGATAAGCCATAAGCCCCAGACTTCCCCCACTCCCCAAAACAATCAAAACCCCAGGCAACCCCGCCAAATTGGCCAACATCTTGATCCCATCGGAACCGAGGTAAGTGGCGCTACACCAGCCCACAATCCCAATCACACCGGCCCACAGCAGCTTGATCCCAAACGGCGATCCCATATGCTCGGCGGTGACCGAGCGCATGCAGAGCCCGCCTATCGCATCCGTATTGGAATCCGTTGCAGTAATGAAAGAGATAAAACAGGCGAAGATAAAAAACAGGCTGAGCACAATGCTGCCGGGCAGATAACTGAACAGCTGGTAGGCCATAGCTGCCAGTCCCTCGCTCCGATAGACACCGTACATGGCACCGCCATTCTGGATATCGAAATACAGCGCGGAGAGCCCAAAGGTGGAAAACCATAAAAAGCCAAAAATGGACGGCAGCAGCAAATTGACCAGAATAAACTGCCGCACTGTGTAACCCCGGGCTATCTTGCCCAGAAACAGGCAGGACAAGGGCGCCCAGGCAAACCAACTGGCGAAGAAGGCAGTGGTCCACCAGCCGGACCAGCGGCTGGATGCGGGCTCATTGAAAAGCAGGTGACGCGGGATAAAGCCGGTCAGGTATTCGGCCAGGGATTGGCTGCCCAGTTTGATGATAAAGATACTGGGCCCCACAACCAGCACATACAGCATCAGCAATACGAACAACACCGTATTGATACGGGCCAGCACCTGTATGCCCTGGCCCAGGCCGCTGGCGGCGGAGAGCAGCGCGACGGCGACGATAAACGCCGCGGTGGCGGCGTAGACCTGCGGCGACTTGGGGATGCCGAACAGCACCTGCAAGCCGTCGCCAATCAGCAGCAGGCCGGCACTCAGCACCGCGGACATTCCCACCACCACGGCGAACAGTACCAGTGCATCGATACCTTGTGCAGTCTTCTCCCCCAAGTGATCTCCCAGCAAGGGCCGCAACAGGGAGCCCACGGAAAAGCTGTGGCCGCAATTATAGAAAGCCAGGGCGAAGGCCAGAGCGGCGACGGTGTAGATGGCGTAGGGCGCCAGGGTCCAGTGTACGAACACACTGGACATGGCAAAGCGCATCGCCTCTGCGCCGCCCGGTTCAACGCCGGTAAAGGGCGGCGGTTCATGGAGGTGTACCACCGGTTCCGCCACCGCCCAGAACAGGATACCCATGGCGATGACTGTGGTGAGGGATACCGAAAACCAGCGAAAAGGAGAATAGATGGGCTGAGCGCCGTCCCCACCGATACGCACTCGGCCGAGGGGTGAGAAGAAAATATAAATACACAGGGCGAGCAGTGCCAGGGCGCCGTAGAGAAACAGGAAGGAAAAGTTTTCGATTATCGCTGCGTTGACGGCGGAAGTGAGCTGGATAAAGTTTTGTTTATCCACCGCGGTGGCTGCCAGCACTGCCAGAATGCCGGCCAGCGCGGGCCAGAAGGTAATGGGCTTCAAATGCCCTATCGTTTTGCGATAATAAACAAGGCCCGCGCGGCTAGTCACTGGTCGCCCCCAAGACGAAGCGGTCCCTGCCGCGTTCGAGGAGTTTGAACAGGCCGAGGATGAGAGCCTGTAGCATTTAGGTGGCTTCCTGTTTGTTGTTATCGGTGTGGTGCTTCCCGGCAAAAGTATCGCTGTATGGAGAGCTAGGCAAGTTTCGGGGTATGGCCCCGCTTTGCGGGGCCTGCCGAGCTGGAGCTCGGCGTTCCCAGGCGGAGCTGGGGCTCCGCGGTCCCGGGGGCTAGTCAATGAGGATTTTGAAGCTTTCCGCCAACAGTTGCTCTCTCAGCGCCGGCCACTGATCTTGAGGTAGTTTCAGCTGCATGCTGACCTTTTCGCTGTAATCCGCATCCTCGCAAGTGCCTCCCTGCTGCCCGACCAGGAAGCGCAGGCGGGATTCCTGGGCGAAGTCGCAGGTTACCTGTACCTGCAGCAGGGGAACGAAGGGTTTGAGCTCGGCCTGTTGCAGTGCGGTGCCCACTGCGCCGCGGTAGGCGCGCATCAGACCGCCGACGCCGAGTTTGGTGCCGCCGAAATAGCGGGTGACGATGGCACCCACATTGCCTACCTGCTGCTTGAGCAGCAGTTCGAGCATGGGGCGCCCGGCGCTGCCGCCGGGCTCGCCGTCGTCGTCCGCCTGCATCACTTCGGGGTTTGAGGGGTTGCCGATCACCACTGCGGTACAGTGGTGGGTGGCGTCCGGGTATTGCGCGCGGACGGCGTCCAGCTGCTGCTGGAAGGCCGCTTTATTTCCCACCGGTCCGAGCCAGCAGATAAAGCGGCTTTTCTTTTCTTCCGTCTCAGCGACAACGGGCGAGCAGGGAATCTGATAGCTCACCGGCAAATTCGTCCCAGCGCTGTTGTTGCAGTTTCTGATACAGCGGCTGCAGCTTGGTCTGCCAAATGCGGTCGTCCACCACGCCCACATGTTTGCAGCGAATCACTCCCTCCGCATCCACCAGGAAGGTTTCCGGCGCGCCGAACACGCCCAGGTCCAGGGCCAGGCGCCCCTCTTTGTCGGCGATGCTGAACAGGTAGGGATTGTGGAATTTTTCCAGCCATTTCTGCGCTTCCGCACCGTCGTCTTTCAGGTTGATGCCCACGATGGGCACGCCCTCTTCCGCCAGCTTGTTTAAAAAGGGATGCTCCACACGGCAGGCAATGCACCAAGTCGCCCACACATTCAGCAACAGCGGTTTCGCCGGCAGATCGCTACGTTGCATATTTTTTTCTTTTCCACTCTCGGCCAACTGCGGCAGGGAAAATTGCGGCACCGGCTTGTTGAGCAGGGCGGAGGGCATATCCTGGGGATTGAGGGAGAGACCGCGCCAGAACAGCAGCGCCAGCGCGGCGAAGATAATCAACGGCAGAAACAGTTTCAGTCGCGCCACAATGACTCCTTACGCAATCGCGGGGACAGCGGTTTCGGCCGCGCGCGCGGCCTTGAGTTTGCGGTAGCGCTTGTCCGCCACCGCGATGCCGCCGCCGATGGCCATCAACAGCGCCCCCAGCCAGATCCACACCACAAACGCCTTGTACTGCAGGCGCACCCCCCAGTCGCCGCCGGGATTGTCTTTGTCCAGCGGTTCGCCGAGGGCCGCATAGAGGTCGCGGAACAGACCGGTGTCGATGGCCGCTTCGGTCATGGTATTGCCGCCGGAGAGATAATTGCGTTTCTGCGGCAGCAGTTCCGCTATCGCTTCGCCGTTGCGGCTGACAAAAAGCACGCCCTCGGAGGCGCGGTAGTTGGGGCCCTGTACGGAACGCACGCCGTCGAAACGGAAATCGTAGCCGGCCACTTCATAGCTGCTGCCCGGGGACATACGCAGGTCGCGCTCGACACTGTACACACTGGTCAGCGCCACACCCAGTGCCGTCACCGCCAGGCCGGCATGGGCCAGGTGCATGCCGTAGTAGCTGGCGCGCTGGCGCCTGAGTCCGGCGGCAAAGGAATCGGCGTTGCGGGTTTTGGCAAAAATATCCGCAACGCTGGCCGCGACAACCCAGGTGCCGACAAAAATTCCCAGCGCCGCGCCCCAGTGGAACTCGCCCAGGGCAAAAGGCAGTGCCAGCGCTGCGATCCCCGCAACCGCAAATGGCGGGCCCCAGGCGCGCAGCAGTTTGTCCCAGCGGCTGTCCTTCCAGTTGGCGTGAATACCCAGACCCAACAGCAGGCAGAGCAGCGCCATCAGCGGTACGAAGAACATATTGAAAAACGGCGGGCCCACGCTGATCTTGCCCCAGTTGAGCGCATCCGCCAGCAGCGGGTAGAGGGTACCGGTGAGCACCACACCCATAACCAGCACCAGAAGGACATTGTTGCCCAGCAGGAAAGTCTCCCGCGCACGGAAAGAAAAAACACTCTGTGCACTTACCGCCGGCGCGCGCAGGGCGAAGAGCAGCAGGGAGAGGCCGATTACGATAGCCAGGAACACGAGAATAAATCCGCCGCGCAGCGGATCGGTGGCAAAAGCGTGCACCGAGGTGAGCACCCCGGAGCGTACCAGGAAAGTGCCCAGCAGGCTCAGGCTGAAAGCGAAAATGGCCAGCAGGATGGTCCAGCTTTTAAACAGACCGCGTTTTTCGCTCACCGCGAGCGAGTGCAAGAGTGCGGTACCCACCAGCCAGGGCATAAAGGAGGCGTTCTCCACCGGGTCCCAGAACCACCAGCCGCCCCAGCCCAGTTCGTAGTAGGCCCACCAGCTGCCCAGGGCGATGCCCAGGGTGAGAAATGACCAGGCCACCGCGGTCCAGGGGCGCGCCCAGCGGGCCCAGGCGCTGTCCAGATGGCCGCCGAGCAATGCGGCGATGGCGAAGGCGAAGGCCACGGAAAAACCAACATAACCCATATACAGCAGCGGGGGGTGGATGATCATGCCCGGGTCCTGCAGCAGCGGGTTGAGGTCGGTGCCCTCCACCGGCGGAAACGGCAGGCTGCGATCGAAGGGGTTGGAGGTGAGCAGGATAAACAGGAAGAAACCCACTAGCACCAGGCCCAGCACCGAAAGTACACGGGCAACCAGCTCCGTCGGCAGTTGGCGGCTGAACAGGGCCACCGCCGCGGCCCAGCCGGCCTGCATCAGCAACCAGAGCAGGATCGAGCCCTCGTGGCCGCCCCACACCGCGGTGATCTTGTAGTGCAGTGGCAGGATGCTGTTGGAGTTCTGCGCCACGTACAAAACGGAAAAATCGCTCTGTACAAAAGCGACGGTGAGGCACACAAAGGCGATGGCGGTAAATACCAGCACCCCCAGGGCCAGCGGGCGCCCCGCTTCCATCCACAGCGGACGGGCGGTATAGCTGCCGGCCATGGGCACTGCGGCCAGCGCGATGGAAAGCAGCAGGCCGACGATCAGCGCGAAGTGACCAAATTCCGGGGTCATATTTTTGCCCCGTCCGCGCAGCTGGCGTTCTCGCCCATCGAATCCGCCACTTCCGGCGGCGTGTAGTTTTCATCGTGCTTGGCCAGCACCTGATCGGCGCGCACTGTGCCGTCCCGCATCAGTACGCCGGTAACCACCGCGGCCTCTCCCTCGGCGAAGAGATCCGGCAGCAGTTTGTCATACGTCACCTCCAGATCCGCCTCGCCGTCGGTGAGTGCGAAGCGCACCTCCAGGCTGTCCGGTGCGCGCTGCACGCTGTCGGGCACCACACAACCGCCGGCGCGGATGCGCCTGTCGAAGGGTACGTCGCCGGCGGCGAAGGCGCTGGGAGCGTAAAAGTAGTTGATGTTGTTGCGCATGGCGTAGGTGACAAAGCCCACCGCGGCGCTGGAGAGTCCCACCAGAACCACCACTAGAATCAGGCGCTGTTTGCGTGCTGGATGCATAGTTGTTCTCTGTAACGCGATATCGATCGCGGCCGGCGGCCGCTCTTATACGGGTTCGGCCGCTATGTTTTCCGATCTCTTCCGCCTGGCCTCGGCAATGCGCCGCTGCCGTTGCAGCTCCCGCTGCAACCGGCGGCGATGGAGGGCCGGCTGGATCGCGAGCCCGGCCAGGACCAGCAGGGTGACGCCGTAGCAAAACCACACATAGACACCGTGGCCATCCATCGCCAGGAAATCGGCGAGGCCGGAAAACTGGAACTGCATCTTAGCTCCCCTCCCCCAGTGCTTGCTGCACCCACTGAGTGCGCCACTCGCGCTGCAGCACCAGGCTGCGGGTGTGCGCGATCAGGGTCCAGGCATAAAAACAGTAAAAACCGGCAATCATGGTGAGCAGCGGATAGAACATGCTCGGGTCTATGCTGTTGGACTGGGTCAACTTGATACTGGCCGGCTGGTGCAGGGTAAACCACCAGTCCACCGACTTGTAGATAATCGGAATATTCACCGTACCCACCAGCGCCAGCAGCGCACAGGCCCTGTCCGCCACCTGCTCGCGGCTGAAGGCGCGGGACAGCGCCAGCACGCCGATATACAGGAGCAGCAGGATCAGCATGGAAGTGATGCGCGCATCCCACACCCAGTAGGTGCCCCAGGTGGGTTTGCCCCAGAGGGCGCCAGTGAACAGTGCGATAAAAGTGAGCGCCGCGCCGATGGGCGCCGCCGCGCGCATCACCACGAAGGAGAGTTTCATTTTCCAGATGAGGCCGATGGCGCCGCTCACCGCCATAATGTAGTAGCCGGCCAGGGCCAGGAAGGCGGCGGGCACATGGATATAGATAATCCGGTAGCTGTTGCCCTGTTTGGCGTCCTGCGGCGCAAAACCCAGCCCCCAGGCGCTGCCGACCGCCAGCAGCACCAGGCTCGCCAGCGCCAGCCACGGCAGCCAGGCGCCGGTCTTGTGGTAAAACCAGCGCGGCGAACCCAAGCGGTGAAACCATTCCCAAGCCAAACGGGACCTCCCCATCAATTATCCAGGCTGATACGGATTGCACCCGCCGCCGCCAGCGGCGCCAGTGCCGACGCCGCGGCCAGCAGCCCCGCCAGTACCGCCAGCTGCGCGCCGTAGGCGTAGCCGTCGACAGCCGCCTGCACCGCACCGGTGCCGAAGATTAACACGGGCACATAGAGCGGCATAACAATCAGCGCCAGCAGCAGCCCGGCGCGCCGAAGCGCCACAGTGAGCGCCGCGCCCACGGCGCCGATCAGGCTCAGGCTGGCGGTCCCCAGCAACAGTGAAATCAACAGGCATAAATAGCCTTCCACCGGCAGGCTGAGCATCAGCCCCAACAGGGGCGACAGCAGCGCCAGCGGCAAGCCGGTCACCAGCCAGTGCACCGCCGCCTTTGCCATCACCGCGAAATACAGTGGTTGCGGGCAAAGCGTCAGTTGCTCCAGGGAGCCGTCCTCGAAATCACTGCGAAACAGGCTTTCCTGGGACAGCAGCGTCGCCAGCAGGGCCACCACCCAGATCAGCCCCGGTGCCATTCGTGCCAGCAGTTCCGGTTCCGGCCCCACCCCCAGCGGCAGCAGGGCCAGCACGGTGACGAAGAACAGCAACGGGTTGGCGATATCCGCACAGCGGCGCAGGGCCAGCAGCAATTCCAGCCGCAGCAGGGCCGCAAAGCCGGGACCGGCGCGAAACACAGTGGGGGCGGTTTCAGCCGGCATAGGCACCCCCCGCGAAGGGTTCTTCCGCTTCGGTCGGCACGTAAGCCGCCAGGTCGATACGTTGAAGTTGCGCCAGCGGCAGCGCCTGGTGAGAAGTAAACAGAAGGCTGCCGCCGCGACTCAAATGGAGGGCCATCTGCCCCTGCAGGCGGGACACACCGGCGGTGTCCAACGCGGCCAGGGGCTCGTCCAGGATCCACAGGCGCGGAGCCCTGGGCAGGAATAGCCGCGCCAGGGCCACACGGCGGTTCTGGCCGGCGGAGAGCCGCTGGCAGAGGGTGTCCTCGAAACCGTAGAGATCCAGTTGTTCCAGTGCCAGCAGCGCCTCACTCCTTCCCGCACCGTACCAGGCGAGGTTTTCCGCCGGGGTCAGGCCGCGGCGCACACCGGGATGGTGGCCGATATACAGCAGGGCGTCGCGCAGCTGCGGCAGGGCCGGGGGATACGGCAGTCCGTTCCAGCGTATCTCGCCGCTGAAATCGCCGGCGCTGCCGATCAGGGTGCGCAACAGGGTGGTCTTGCCGGCGCCGTTGGCGCCCTCAATCTGTAGCGCCGCGCCGGGAGCCAGCTCGAAGTCCAGCCCCGCGAACAGGCGGCGGCCGTCCCGCTCGCAGGACAGCTGGCGCACTTCTAGCAGACTGTGGGATTCGGGGGTAACTGGCATGGTGCCGAAAACGCCGCAACTGATGAAAAACTGAGCGGCATTATACCGGGGCTGGCGGCAATTGCATGGAATTCCACATTGACCGGAATGTATTAGCCGTACTTCTGATCCCGATTGTGGACCGCCCCTAGGGGTGGAGAGATTTAGTGGATACAGCTTCGCCCCAGTTGAGTGTCGCCCTCACCCGGCTGCTGCCCGGCTGTATCTCCACCTCCCGGCAAATGGCTTTCAGCAGTGGCAGACCGCGCCCGGAGTAGGCGTTGCCGCTCCCGCTCGCGCCCGGCAGACCGGTGCCGCTGTCCTCCACCACCACCTCCAGCTCGCCGCTGTGACCGCGGTCGCGGCAGCGCAGTTGGATACGAATCCAACCCTCACGCAGCCCGCGGCGCCCCTCCTCCAACTGCCGGTAGTATTCGGTGAAGCCCCGGTCCGTCTGCTTGAGCCCGCTGTCCAGCCTCAGCAGGCCGTGCTCCAGGGCGTTGCGGAACAGTTCGCCGAGGACGATAGTGAGATGGTCGTGAAAACTGCAGGCACCGGGCACCTGCGCCAGCACGCTGTGCAATAGCGGCAGCGGGTCGGCGTCGCGCAGCTCCTGGGATCCGAGGGTGAAGTTGAGCGACCAGTCGCCGATCCCCCCTCTCTGCGCAGCGGTATCCACAGCCACCTCCGCCGCGTTCGTCACAGGCGACACTTCGTCCAGGGCCACCTCCACCAGCGAGAGATCGTCGTGCTGGTCGGCACTGTAGGAGTTGACGGTATTCAGGAGGTGATCGAAGCGCCGCCCCTCCGCCAGCGGCTCGACCACCGCCTGCAGCAGCCGCTCTTCACCGAACAGTTCGCCCCGCTGATTGTGCGCCTCGTGGATGCCATCGCTCCACAGATAGAGATGATCCCCCGCTTCCACCGGTATATGTACTATGGCCTCTTCCACCCAGGCCTCTTCCAGCACCCCCAGGGGCAGGTGCCGGGATTCCAGCAGGCGCAGGTCACCGGAACGCCGGCGCAGGCAGGCCCTGGGCATACCGCCGTTGAACAGCCGGATATGGCGCTTGTGCGGGTCCAGTTCGAACACCACCGCACAGCAGAACATATTGGACGGCAGTATGCGGTGGAGCTTGGCGTTGATCTCCCGCAGGATATGACCGAGGGAAAAACCCTTGGGCACCATGGAGTAAAAGCTGGCGGTGAGCGGTACCGCCCCCACGGCGGCGGCGAGGCCGTGCCCGGTAAAGTCCCCCAACAGCAGCATCAGTTTGCCGCCGGGGGCGTAGGCCGCCGCCAGCACATCTCCGTTGAGTACCGCGCGCGGGGACAGGTGGTAGCGGATGGCGGAAGCCTGATCCAGGCAACTCTCGTGCCCCAGCTTGTCGAAAATCTGCCGCGCACTGGCCTGTTCCTGCAACAGGTCCGCGTGGCTGCGCCGTATGCGGATGCGCTGAGCCTGCAGGGCGCGGTTGAAGTGGCTGAAACGCCGCAGAGCCGCGAGCTTCAACTGCACCAGAAGCGAGTTGTAGGGGGTAAACAATATATCGTCACAACCGATTTTCAGGCAGGCGGAGGAGAGGGGTTCGCGGTCGGATCTAACAAACAGGATGGGCACCGGATCGGTACCCGCCCTGCCGCGCAATTGCTGCAGATCCCCGGCTGCCGCATCCCGAGCCGCCGCGGGACCGTAGATCACCAGGTCGGGACGCAGATGAAGATAATCGGCGAGGGCGGTGGCGGTATCTGGTCGCACAGCCAGTTCCAGTGCCCCGGCTCCGGGCTCGCCGCCGACGCAGGTCCGCAGCAAACGCTGCAGCCGCCCGGCTTCCCTTCTGTCGGCCTCGATCACCAGTACACGGTATGGTCCGGGCACGCCGAATCCTCAGCGGACTTTGAAAATCTTGTCGAAATTGGACACCGCGAGGATATTGGCCACATGCTCGTTGGCGTTTTGCAGTTCGATGCAGGGCTGTCCGTCACCGATGGTATCCAGGCAGTGATCCCGCAACAGCAGCAGCATTCCGAGAGCGGCGCTGTCCAGGTGGAGAGTTTCGGAAAGGTCGATACAGTAGAGTTTGGGCGCTGGAGAGAGGTTCTGGTAGGCGCGCAGGAATTCACGGTGCATATTGAAATCAAAGCTGCCCGAGACCCTGATGGTCAGCACCTCGCCGCTCTCGGATAGTTCAGAGGACACCCGTGCTCTGCTTCTTTCGGATACCATCATCGCGAAATTCCTTTTCAACTCAAACTGAAGTTGCCGCGCTATACCTTGTCAGACAGCTACCGGAAGGTGCCGGTTCAAAGCCAAAAAGAATTAAACCGACTACCTACAGGGACGAACAATAGAGGGTTCGCCTCATCAGGTAAAGAGGTGCCGTCAGCGATATCCGGACCACCGGAACGACGAAAGGCGCCATCCCTGGCGCCTTTCGGTCCGGAGCCCTGTCACGCCTCTGAATGCGCCATTAGAGGTATGACAGCATGCTAAAAGTCGTAATCGTAGTCCATCAATTCCCGCCGCAGGCGCATTTCCTCCAGCTTGTCCTCCACCATTCGGCGGGCATCGCGGGGAGCCTGTGACGAGGCTTGCTTGAGTACCTCTGTGGCTATTTGGGGGATGTCCTCGTTTTCAAAATCAAGGTCATGTTCGCTAACGTTGCCGCTCATACGAAACTCCACAATCTCGATCTGCGAGCGCAGAAAACACCCTATATACAGCGCCCCACAAGGGGTTGCCATACACGTTTCTTGTTGTTGTGCCGCCGAGATTAGCCAGCTTCGCCGACCCCGGTCAAGCAAAATTTTGGCCCCGGAAACAAGTTTTTTTCACGCCTTTTTGGCACCTCGCAACGGGTGAAAAATTGTACTCAACAACCGCCGGCGGCGGCGCCAAAATAGCGGTTAATGGTGACCAATTCGCGACAGTTTTTCGAAAGATCGATGACTGCAAACAGGGGAAACAAGGTGGAAACAGAGTAACCGGGGTGTTACCGCGAGTGACATCCGGACTGGAAGACAGAGAAAGGCCCGATGGTTGCGAGGGAGAGGCCTGCGGCCGGGGCGGCCGGAAAAATCAGCCGGCGCGCTTTGCGCGGGGCGCGCTAGCCGTTAGAATACCGCGCTCTTTCGGCGTCCGAGTCGACACGCCCCCGTCGGTTAACAGGATAAACCACGGACCTCCTAAGTCCGGACTGGTGGTTCGAGTCCACCCGGGGGCGCCATTCACTCTTCTCCCGAGGAAACTCAGGCGAGGGCGGTGTACATAAGCACCACCGCAAACAACCCCACCAGCAATACCCAGCCCCAAAAAATCTGCACTGAGCGCTCCAGTTGTCGCCGGTTCTTTTTGGCTCTTTTCATGGCTGAAGGTCCCTTTTAAAGGTCTCATCGCGAAATTTAGCACCGAGTCCGTGCCGGGCGCTACTCCTTGAAGATCTCCACCCGGGTGGGCTGCCGGGCGGTGCGGCTGCCCCGGTACATGCCCTTGGTATTGAAGACCATGGCAATATCGCCTCCGGTGTCGAGCACAATCACCCCACCGGTGCCTCCCACAGGCAGCAGCACCTGATTGATCACCTCATCCGCCGCCTGCCCCACCGATTTATTCTGGTACTGCACCCGCGCGCAGATATCCGCAGCCACGCCATAGCGGATAAAGTACTCGCCGTGGCCAGTGGCGGACACGGCGCATGAGCGGTTATCGGCGAAGGTGCCGGCACCGATCACCGGGGAATCGCCGATGCGGCCGTAACGCTTGGCGGTCATACCGCCGGTGGAAGTGCCGGCGGCAAGGTCACCCCGCTTGTCCAGGGCGACAGCACCGACCGTACCCATTTTGAACGCCGGCGGCAGGCTTTCCACCGCAGCCTGGTAGTCCCTGTCCTGCTGTAGTTCTTTTTGCAGCTCCTCCTTGGCCTTGTGCAGTTGCTGCAGGCGTTGCTCGGTATCGAAGGAACGGTTGTCCACCATCGCCACCCCGCGGGCCTGCGCAAAGTCTTCCGCGCCCTCGCCGGCGAGCATTACAAAGGGCGAATCTTCCATCACCATACGCGCGAGGCTGATCGGATTGGCGATACGCCTGACTCCGGCCACTGCGCCGGCCCGGCGGGTTTTGCCGTCCATAATCGACGCGTCCAGCTCGTGCTGACCGTCGTAGGTATAGACCGCACCCCTGCCGGCGTTGAACAGGGGCGAATTCTCAAGCACCTGGATCGCCGCGGTAACCGCATCCAGGCTGCTGCCGCCTTTATCGAGCACCGCATAGCCGGCATTCACCGCTTCGGTGAGTTTGTCGCGGTAGGCCTGCTCCTGCTGTGGGCTGAGTTTGCTTTTCTCGATGGTGCCGGCGCCGCCGTGGATGGCGATGGCGATCGGGGGCTCTTTTGCCTGCAGGGGCAGGCTAAAGAACAGTGAGGACAGCAGGAGGGACAGGGCCGCTTTTCTCATGTCTTGTGCCTTGTTTTATTCTGATGTGATGCGTGATTGGGCTGGCCACTTTAATAACATTTTGTGGGGGCTGGAGAAAAGTGGGGTTGCGGTGTGGGGAATTAAAAAGCCTTCAACCTGAACAGGTATCAGAGTGAAGAACCGGGGGGATGGGGTCGGCTTCGCCCGCCGCCAAAGGCGGCGCCCTGCGAGCCGCCTGTCGAATCCTGGCTAGGGCCCCGTAGCCACATTAAACAAAAAAGCCCGGCAGTTGCCGGGCTTTTTTGTTTAATGGCGGTGAGGGAGGGAGTCGAACCCTCGATACGTTTCCGTATACACACTTTCCAGGCGTGCTCCTTCGGCCACTCGGACACCTCACCAAAATCAAATTATCGCGTTCTTAACCGGCTTTTTTACGAGCTTCCGGTTCGCACGCCTGCGTGCTCTTCGCTTCATCCCGCCCCGGCGTTCCGGACCCTCTGAAGCAAATTGTTCCACTAAATCAGGCACATAGCCTCTTCAGCGAGCGCGCACTCTACACAAAGGAAGCTCTCTGTGCAAGCCTTACTACCCCTCCCAGGTGGCGAAGTAGTCGCTCACTGCCAGCTCCGGCGCCGCGCGAGGCGGTTTCTGTGGGGTGCCGAGGTAGATGAAGCCCTCGATCCTCTCATTTTCCGCCAGACCCAGGCCGCCGGCGACCAGCGGGTTGGCAGCCAGGGCACCAGTGCGCCAGTATGCCCCTACTCCCTCGGCAAAGGCGGCAGTCAGCATGGCCTGTACGGCGGCGGCGGTGGACATTCTCTGCTCGATAGACGGGACCTTGGGATTCTCCACCAGGCGGGTGACTGCCACCACGATCAGCGGTGCGCGAAGGGGCATGGCGAGAAAGCGCTCTCTCTGGGCTTCCGCCAGGGGCGCGGGTTCCGCTTGCTCGCCGGCTTTCAGGAACAACTCCCCGAGGCGGTGGCGGGCCTCTCCCTCCACCAGAAGGAAGCGCCAGGGGCGCAGGCAACCGTGGTCCGCGGCGCGCAGTGCTGCGCGAAAAATATTCCTACGCTGCCGATCACCGGGAGCCGGTTCAGTGAGCAGCCCGGTGGATACTCGGTTGTGCAGTGCGAACAGGGCGTCCATAGCGCTCTCCAATAAAACAGCGGAGGGGAATTCTATCCTATAACAGGCCCGTTATTTCCACAGGCGCCACAGAGAGTCTTCGCAATCTGCCCCCTCCCGGAGTACACTTTAGCGCTACCAGGCGCGAGCATCCGGCCACTCAATAGGAAGAAGCCGACGGATCGGTGCCAGCTTTTCTGTTCACTGAATAAAGACAACCATACATGCAGGACCAGCCTGAGGGGACTACCGGGCTCGCGGTCGATTCCCGCTACCCGCTCTATTTCCGTACCCTGATCTGCTTTGCCGCGGTGGGGACTCTGCTCAACGCCGTCAACTGGTCGGCCCCCTGGAACACCGACAAACTGCTGCCCCTGGCCATGGCCGCGCTGTTGCTGGTATACACCGCCATCGCCTATCAAATTGGCCGGCGCGCCCACCCGGAAAATGCCACCACTGTGCGCCGCTGGCTGTCTTTCAGCGACGCTGGGCTGATCGGCGCCGCCATCGCAATGGCGAATTTTAGCCTGCTCCCCAGTCTGCTGTTTGTCACCATGGTGCAGTTCAACGCACTGACCGAGGGAGGAGGCCGCCGCTGGTTCGAGCACAACACCGGGCTGTTGCTCGGAGTGGGCGTCGGCTACCTGATATACCGCCCCGCGCTGGTAGTGAATGCGGACCTGACCATCAGCGCCGCCAGCCTTATCGGAGTGTTCACTTACTTCTGCGCCTACGCCTTCTACACCCACAAGCAGATCGCCAATCTCAGGAGCACCAACCACACCCTCACCACGGACCAGCATGTGAGCAAGATGCGCACCTACAAGCTGTCCAAATACCTGCCCCAACGCTTGTGGCGCGCAGTCACTACCGGCCGCGAGGGGGAGCTGGTAACCGAGCGCAAACTCCTCACGGTGTTTTTCTCGGATATCAAGGATTTCAGCCAGCTCACCGAGGAATTGGAGGCCGAGGTCTTTACCAACCTGCTCAACAGTTATCTCACCGAGATGTCGCGTATCGCCAGCCAGTACGGCGGCACTATCGATAAGTTTATCGGCGACGCGGTGATGGTGGTATTCGGCGACGACGCGAGCAAAGGCCCCAAGTCGGACGCCCTGCGCTGCGTGGCCATGGCCCTGGCCATGCGCAAGCGGGTGCGGGAAATGAAACAGGAGTGGTACAACAAGGGCATAGCCCGGCCTTTACAGGTCCGCATGGGGATCAACACCGGCTATTGCACCGTGGGCATCTTCGGCACCGCCAGCCACCAGTCCTACACGGTGATGGGCACCCACGTAAACCTGGCCGCCCGCCTGGAGGGCGCCGCGGAACCGGGGGAGATACTGATCAGCCACGAAACCTGGGCGATGATCAAGCACTCGGTCATGTGCCGTGACAAGGGCCATATCACCGTAAAAGGCTTCAGTACCCCGGTGAAGGTCTACCAGGTCACCGACCTGCGCAAGAATCTCGGCGGCCAGCAAAGCTATATGGAAGATCACGCACCCGGTTTCTCCATGCACCTGGACCTGGACAAGATCCGCAATTACGACAAGGACAAAGTGTTGCAGTCGCTGGAGAAGGCGGCGGCGACATTGAAGAGCAAGGTCATTATTTAGCGGGCTCTAACCTAAAGCAGTTTTCACAAATGCTGCGCTCCGGCAGCTGCCGTCCGCCCTTACAGATCCTGCTCTGCCTATATATACGTGGTCGCCGTCCTTCTGGATGCTTCCTGCATTGACCAATCTATAACTTTTATCAAACGTAAGCGCGGCACTGGATTTTGCACCATGTTCCGTCCGGTAGCAGAGCGCCGCCCGATTCATTCAGGATATGGCGAATCTTCCGGTTCCAGTCGTCCCGGACCAGAAACCATTCGTGATACCAGGGGTCACAGACCACGGCATTGGGCCCCCAGCCCTGGGGAGTGCCGCCACCAATACTGAAAAAAGCATTGTCCCGCGGCCGCGTGTGCAGACCCATCACCACAAACATGTGATCGTGATCCGGCAAGCCCATCCATGCCATTCCGCGTTCACCGCGACCTCGAAGATACTCGAAGGCGAGAGCCGACTGTTCAGTACAATTACCGCACTTGGAAAATGCTGCCACCTGGGCTCTGATATCCGTCTCGCCGAGACCGGATTGCAGGTTGCGTTGTGTAAACTGTTGGCGGGCAAACTTTCTGCCTCGGGTGATCCAATCGTTCGTACCGACTCTTTCATCCTGCCTTCGATTGATTCCTTCTGCCCGATTGCCCGCTTTAATACGCACGGTATTTTTTACATGATCGATTGCCCATTCGGCCCGTACCAGGTAAGTGCTCATTTTTCTCTCCTTAACCTGTAGCTCCAAAATTTACTCAGTCGACAGCATCCACTTTGGAGGATGCCATTGGTTAAACCACGTCCGCTCAACCAGATACGACAAATAGATATCAAAGTCTTCACGAATTGATTGTATTCCTCTCTTTTCACCGTTCGTTTTGCATCCAGCACCTTGGGCAGCTATTACCGGGGCACGCGGTAACCTTCCATCACCTGAAGCTGGCAGCCAGGCAGCACCCAAGGAAACCCTTTGCCGTGGTATTCTCTGTTCTGTTGCCGAACCCCAGATCTATGCCACCGGGTAACCGGCCCGGCCAGATCGTCGTAGAAGTTTTCACGCTCTATCTCAGTATTACCGCAGGCGGCCAGGCTGAGCTCAGGCAGCAGGGTACCAGCAGGTGCAAAACAGCGATTTTTTATACCAATCTTCCCAGGACATAGCCCATTCCTCGTACAGGTTTACATTTTTGTAGAGGCTATCAGGCAAATGTGAGAAAAGTTTGAGGATTGAGTAACGCGACGCTCTTTCTTACTCGGGTCACAAAGGGCAAAATCACCTCCAATGCCCGCCGGGACCGGCTGTTGCGGTTGGGGGAAGACGTCACAACCCTAAATAAGGGCTCCACTTACTGGCCACCCCAATGCTCAAGAAAATCTCCCACAAACTGATGGCGACGATACTCGGGGTAACCCTGATCGCCGCCGCGGCCATCTATGCCAGTGGCTACTTTGCGGTGCGCTCCGGTCTCGGCGGTATCACCGAACAGCTCCATCGCCGCCACCTCGACAGTTTCGCCGGCCGGGTCGGCAGCCTCTATGAAATCCACCGGGGATGGGACGCGCTGCTGGCCGACGACCGCTGGCTGCGCAGCCTGTTTCCGGGGCAGCCGCGGGAGGCCTATCGTTTTGCGGCCCCCCCGGACAGACGCCGGGGGCGGAGGCCACCGCCCTTCCCCAATATCCGCCTGCTGGACGCCGATGAAAGGGTACTGAATCCGGGCGGCCCCTTCCCGCCCGAACTGCAGTTTCCCATGGTGCCGGTGAGAGCCCATGGCGAGGTTGTCGGCTACCTGGGTTTCCCGGCCGGACGCGAGCTGCGCCGTACAGTGGAGGCCGGATTTACCGGCGCCGCGCTCTGGACCATGGTCGCCGGCGCGCTGGTGGCGTCACTGCTGGCGCTGGCGGCGGCACTGCTGCTGGCCCGGCGCCTGCTGAAGCCGGTGCATCACCTCTCGGAAAAAGTGCACAGCCTGGCCAGCGGCGACTTCAGCCAGAGGGCCGGGATCTACGGCGAGGACGAAATCGCCGTGCTCGCGGAGGATGTGAACTTCCTCGCCAACGCCCTGCAGCAGAACCAGCAGGCGCGACAGCGCTGGATCAGCGATATCGCCCACGAGCTGCGCACGCCGTTAACGGTACTGAGCGCCGAGGTGGAGTCGGCCCAGTACGGCATCCAGGGCTCTTCCGACGACATGCTTGAGTCCATGGGCGAGGAAATCCATCAGCTGAACACCCTGATCAACGACCTGCGCACGCTGACCCAATCGGACCTGGGCGGCCTGTCCTTCCAGCGCGAACGCATACCGGCGCGGCGCTTCTTCGACGACTATGCGCACAAAGCCACAAGCCAGTTGGAACCCCATGGTCTCAGCCTGGAACCGGATATAGAACTGGATGAAAAACTCAGCCTGTTTGCCGACAAAAGCCGCCTCAAGCAACTGCTGGACAACCTGCTGCAGAACAGCCGGCGCTACACGGATGCAGGCGGCAAGGTGCAACTCTCGCTGTATCAGGACGAACGGGAACTGGTTCTGTGCTGGCAGGACAGCGCCCCCGGCGTGCCGGCGGAGAGCCTGCCGAAACTGTTCGAGCGGCTGTACCGGGTCGAGAGTTCACGCAACCGTGCAACGGGCGGATCGGGCCTGGGGCTGTCCATCTGCAAAAGTATCGTCGAGGCACAGAACGGCGTCATTGAAGCCGGACACAGCGAACTGGGCGGACTGGCGATCACCTGCCGTCTACCGTTGATGACCTGACAGGGGAGAAGGGTTTATGACTGAAGGCGCACGACTGCTGATCGTCGAGGACGAGGCCAAGGTGGCCCGACTGCTGAAAAATTTCCTGCAGGCCCAGGGCTACAAGTGCGCCCTGCTGGACCGCGGTGACCTGGTGCTGGACTGGCTGGAAAACAACCGCGCCGACGTGATGCTGCTGGATGTGATGTTGCCGGGCATGGACGGTATGGAAGTGTGCCGCGCGGTGCGCGAGCGCTCTACCATGCCCATCATCATGCTCACCGCCAGAGTGGAGGAAGTGGACCAGTTACTGGGGTTGGAGCTGGGCGCAGACGACTATATCTGCAAGCCGTTCAACCTGAAAAACGTCGCCGCCCGGGTGGCAGCATTGCTGCGGCGAATAGAGTTTGAAGCCCAGGGCCCAGAGGCGAGCGAGCCCCGGGCGCTGCTGTTGGACGACGACAATCGCCTGCTGCTAATGGGTCAGCCGGTGGAGTTGACCGCTACGGAATACCGCATTCTCCGCCCGCTCTACGACCACAAGGGGCGCATCTACACCCGCAGCCAGTTATTGGACCTGGCGTACAGCGACTACCGCGCCGTGACCGAGCGCAGCATCGATACCCATATCAAATCTATCCGCAAGAAAATTGCCAGCGTGGTGCCGGAGGTGGAGTTGATTCACTCCATTTATGCGATGGGATACAAGTGGGAAGATTGAGCAGTGGATGATTTCTGCAGGATACGGCACAGCGAAGCTGTACCAATCTCCCAACCAGCGTAGGGTGCGCCGTGCGCACCAACCCGCCCTAGTGCGGGCCCTGGCGGTATCGGTGCGCACGGCGCACCCTAGGAAACTGGGCGAGCGCAACGAAGGTACCCGCCTGATTATGGAAAACCAACCGAAACTGCGGTCGCAGTTGCCTCCCTCTTCAGCCCATATTCCGATATTACAGGCGCGGGCTGAGATGATACGCAACCAATAAAATTACCGTCGCACAGGCCCGCAGCAGTAACGCGGCCGCTCCATGTGTGCACAGATATCAATATGAGCTACTGTACCGTGACCGCGGATCTCTCCGGCACCGCCACCCACCCGCGGCAACTAACCCGCCGGCCAGGCGGAGACACCATCCACCGGCACCACCGGCTGCTCGAAGCCAGCGCAGTGACCGGTCTCGCCGAAGGCATAGTAGAGCAGCGGCGCGTCGGCGTGTCCCATGTCGGCCACATGCCCCTTGGCGTTATCGGAAAACGCCAGGCCCCACATTTCCAGGTATCCGGTCATATCCAGCTCCAGTAAATGGGACAGCACGATCAGATACCAGTCGTCGACGCCGAGCGCGGCCCCTTCGGCAAGCGCCATGCCGCCGAAGCCCATGCCCGCGGCCTTGGCGCCCCAGACGGAAGCCGAATTCCGCGCGGCCAGGTATTCCCGTTCGACAATCTGCAATTGCGGCAGCATGTTCCAACCACTCGCCAGCGCGCCCTGGTTCTGCGCCAGGGCCATCATCTGCAGGAAGAGGATCTTTGTGTAGTTCTCGTTCCCCGCTATATTCTGCGCCTGCATAAAAGCGAAGGGATCCGGCTGGTTGCGGCTTTCCTGCACCAGCTCGAAGAGTTCCCGGTATTCGCGCACTGCTGTGCAAAAGTTCTGGAGCGGCGTCTCGCCAGCCTGGCCCGCGCGGTAGACCGCATAGTAGTAGTAGAGATCGGTGGTGGAGTGGCTGCTCCAACCGCTGAAGCGGCGCTGCGGTTCCACCGAGTGGCCCAGCTCGTGCATATGGGTGGTCAACGCGTAGGGATTGAAACCCCCGTCCGTGTCGTAGGGGTTGCCACCGCAGGCGGTACTGCAGCCGGCCTGATCCGCGTTCACATGCTGGACGTAGTCCACCTTGTAGATATCCAGGCCGTTGTCGGCGGCGAAGTCGTGTATCTCCGGCACTACGCCAATCCGCTCTCCCTTCATGCCCGATAAGGTGTAGGGATAGTTGATGAATTCGTTGACGATGGAGCCGTACAACGCATCGATACTGCCCAGCCAGGGATGGTTGATCAGGTGGCGCAGGTCGCGCCTGCTATGAATCTCGAAATCCGGAGTGGAGAATTCAGCCCAGTCGTATGCTTCCGCGTCCAGTGCCGCGAGGAATTGGGCACTGTCTTCCAGACCGTTCCAGTAGGGGTGGCGGCCGACATTATCGAATGTCAGTGAAACCGTCCCACCGTTTTCCTCGAACTCCAGCTGTACGGGACCGCCGTAGGGGGAGGTGAAATAGATGCTCTCCCCGGGCGCTACCGCCAGCCCCGCGGAACGAGTGTATTTCGGCCGGTTGTACTGGTTGCGCCCGAACTGGTGAACGGCGATATCGCGCACCGTGCCCACGCGCACCCGGACCGCAATTGCGCTGCTATCGTTGCGGGTGACCGTGACGGTTTTGCCAGGCAAGGCGTAGACGCCGGCGGCGCGGAAGGGTTTGCGGCTCACCAGCCCCACCTCCACCCGCTCCGGCACTATATGGCTGAAATCCGCGCGACTGTAGTTGCCGAGATCCGGCTGGCCGTGGTTGAGCCTGCGATAGACATGTACTATGTGGTCAGCGAAAAAGGAGCGTAAAAAGTCTCCGCGCGCGCTGTTGGTACCCATGGGAAATACCGCCCGCGAGCGGTAGTGATCCGCGAGCAGGGCCAGCAGTTTTTCGTAGCGGTATTTCCCCGGCGCAGCGAAGATATCGATGCGATTGTGGTCGAAGGTGTCGAATGTGCTCTTGAGCTGCGCCACCGCATTGTAGAACTCGGAGTAATAGCCGGAACCCGACGGACAGGAATGGTTCGAGCAATCCCAGGGCATGAAGCTGAAATCGTCGGCCGCCAGGCGCACGAGCATCGCCTTGACCTCCGCGGCGGACGCGGGCAGGCTGCCGCCAGCCAGACCCGCATCGATCTCCGCATAGAGCGCCTCGTGGAAAGTCTGCGCCTGCTCCACATAGCGGTGATCGCCGCTGGCGAGGGCCGCCTCGAGCGGATCCCCGGCCACCGTGACGGCGAAGACCAGATCCGCCGCCAGCGCGCCGTCGCTGGCGGTGAAGGTGATATTTTCGTAAACGCCGATATCGGCACTGGCGGGCGTGCCAGAAAAAATCCCGCTGGCGGCATCGAAGTTCATCCAGGCCGGCAGATTGGCGGCGCTGAAAGTGAGGGAATCGCCGTCCGGGTCATTTACCACGGGGGTAAAACGGAATTCCTGCCCGGGCTCCACGGCAGCCGACGGAGTACTCGAGATCTGCGGCGCCCGGTTGTCATCGCCGTCGCCGCTATCTGGGCCGGCCCCGTCGGCGGAACCTGAATCATCCCCCGAATCATCCCCCGAATCGTCGCCGGCACCGGAACCGCCATCCGTATCCGCCGGGGTTTCGATTTCCGCCGGCAATGTGTCAGAAGCGACTCCCCCGCCGCAGGCGCTGAGGGCGGACAACAGAATGGCGAGCAGGCAGCTTCTGGCTATGGTGGTTCCAATTCTCATTATGCTTCTCCCACCACCTCTCCCTGGCGGTATAAAATTTTGCTGCGGGTTAGGTCCGCAACCCTACAGAAAAGGCTAACGCTTTCGCGTTAGCCTCTCGTTACCATCTAACGTTTTCTGGGCCTATTCCACAGTGACACCCACCTTTTCACTATGGCTGTAACTGCCGTCGCTACCCAGGATGTAATAGCTAAAGCTGTCACTGCCTATATAGTAAGCATCGTCCGGGGTGTAGATAAACTCCCCCGAGTTTTCATCGAGCGTCACGCTGCCGTAGGCAGGTCCCGTATCGATCCGGCACATCTCGCCTCCGCCAATCGGCAGCACCCCTGACAGGACGGCGCTTCCCCGGGTGGCCACGGCAATCCCGCGCCGGGCCGGTGCGGTATCGCCGGCCAGGAAGCCGTCGTGGCCGTTGCCGCTCATATCATCTGCCTTGCCATTCTCGAAGGTGTAATAAGCGGCCAGGTTGGCTGGCGGTGTGTCGAAGCGCTTCTGCATATTCGATGCGATCTCCGCTTGCGTAAGCGTTTTATTCCAGATGCGGACCTCGTCGATCCCGCCCTTCCAGTAAGAATGATTAATTGTACTCCAGGCGCCGATCCGCAGAACGGTTGCCGCATTAACACTGGCGATATTTGCCGTAGAACCACTCTTAACAGCCTGCCCATTGACATAGAGCGTTGCCGTATTGGTCGAGCGGTCGACTGTCCCCGCCAGGTGAATCCATGTGCCCCGAGTGATCTCATTAGCGTCGATGACCCACAAGGCCTGGCTGCCATCCGCCAGGAAAAACCCTGGCCGCAATTTGCTATCAATCCAGTCCAGGCGCAACAGCCAACCCGCCTTAGCGTACCCGCCCAGCTTTTTGCCGACAATGTTACGGTAGCTGCCCGTGCTGTTGGGGTCCGCATACACCCAGGCTTCCACACTAAAGTCACCGGTGCCGAACTCCAGCTGCGGATCATTCGCTACCTGGATATAGTCGCCGTTGCCGTCAAAACTCAGGCTGTTGTCGGTGCTGTAGATATACCCGGGGCTGTTATACAGCGTGGCGTTGTAGTAGTTGGCCGTGCGATCCGTCAGGGTGTCGCTGTTGTCCTGGTCGTAGTTGTAGTAGAACAGCAGGTTCGGCTCGCTTGGTGATACCGCCAGGTTCATATGCTGCCGTATCTGTTCCTGGGAGCGGGCGTCGGTCCATACGCGGGTTTCATCCAGCGCACCCTCAAGCCAGTCGCCGCTCAGGAGCTTGTTGGGTCCCAGCACGATATCACCGTAGGAAGCTTCGGCGTTTTTAAGAGTTTCCGCTTCCAGTTCTCCATTGAGGTACATACGCACAGTGGAGGTTGTCGCATCGTAAGTCAGGGCGATGTGGTACCAGGTATCCACCGTTAGCCGTGTGGAGCTGTATGTGCCGGAGTTTCCCAACCAGCTAAAAATTTGCCCGTCGCGGTATAGCCCCAGCAATGTGCGCCCGGGGCCCGAACTATCGAGCTGCTGGAATATGTGGCGATTCATCCCTCCAAGTGCATCCACTTTGACCCAGGTTTCCACCGTGAAAGAGGTGGTGGCCGGATTGAAAGTGCCGTTCAGCGGCACGCGCGCATACTGATTAGTGCCGTTCAGGTACAGCGCCTTGTGGAAACCGGCATTGAGCAGGGAGGCCTCCTGTCCTTCGACATAGACCCAACCGGAACAGGCCCGGCTACCACTCTCGGTGCCGTCCGACGGTATAACACAGAACTGCAGATAGTTGCCGCCTACACCCTGGCCCAGGGCGTAGGAACTGCCGGTACCCAGGGTGGTGACAGTGGTTCCGGCCAAATCCGGCGCCATGTTCCATTGATAAGTACTGCCGCTCTCGGCATCGCCGTCGACATCGCTGTACTCGTAGCTTCCGCTCAGGGTATACCCCTCGCGCGGTGCACCTGCAACCATCACGGAACTCGCCTCAGGCGGCGTATTGAGCGCAGCCGCACAGGCAGTGCCGGTACCGTCGCACAAGTCGAAGGAGAGTTTTTCAGTGTAAGTAATATCGGAAAGCGAATAACTGAATGCATCCTGCACCAGATCGCCGACGGTAAACTCGAACTGCTCATCCAACAGGGACCCGTACGAGCCTTTTTTATAAACGGAACCCTGGGCCCCGTAGAAATAGACATTGGTAGGCGTGCAGGTTGCCTCCTGAATGTTATAAGACGCCTGCGCTGTTTTGAAAGGCACTCTCACTCCGGCGTTAAGAACCGTGTCATTAGTGAATACGGGATTCAGCGTGACTGACAGACTCGCCTCGATAATGCCGTCTCCATTCGAATCATTAGCGGCGTCCGGCGTCATGATGAGGCTGGTGCGCGGGTCAAATGTGTGCTTTGTACCATCCTCCAGCGTGAGCACCGCTGTCGGAATCAATTCGATGGAGAAGGTCTGATGTAGATCCGCCGTTGCCCACAAGTAGGACTCAAGCACGCTGTATTTCATTTTGTAGTAGAGATCATCACCATTGCTAGAGGCGAAGAATTCGTCCTTGCAGCCCTCTTTTTCCCCGCTCAGGCTCATTGCCAGTTCGTCCCAGTCAGAGGGGGTATACACCACTTCATCAACCCATTCCGGAAGGGAAATCTGCCCCTCCAAGCGCAGGCTGTTGCCGGAAACCGCTGTGCCGGTGGCCGTTCCCGATGACGACGAAATACTTTCCGAATAGGAAGCATAGTCGCCGGAAATCCGTTCGTTGAAGCCGCCGATCTCCGAACTGATATACGCGGGCAATTCGGTGCCGACGCTGAAATCGTAGTCGCTCAGGCTCAGTTTCGCTTCGGCCCGGAAGCTGGGCGAGGTGGCGGTGAATTTTGCACCGTCTTTCAGGGCCAGGGAGGTAACCACTTCTATCCGTCCACCGGGCTGTACCTCGTCGGGATAACTCACCGAAAAATCCACTGGCAGGTTCGCTTCGACAGTGCCGCCGTTAAACTCCAGTTCTGTAAGTATGGAGAGGTTGCCCGCCATACTCAGGTCCATCACCTCACTGTCTATGGGCAATCCCGGTACCGCGCCTAGGTCATAGGTGGAGGTTTTGGTCAGCGTATTGTCCTGCCCCAGTACCGCCATCAGCGAACTCCAGTCCGCCCAGATACTGCCGCCGCCGCTGGCATCCATAGCCACGCTGTGCGTGATGGTGCTGAGGTCGTTGACGTTGATCGTTACCACCGCCTGGACGTTTTCTCCAAAGGAGTCGGTAACCTGCACGGTGAGGCTGTAGGTAGCGCCACTTTCATAGTCCAGGCGGCTCACGCTGTCGGAAATGGTCAGTTCACCCGTGGTTCCGTCAACGCTGAAGAAGCCCTTTTCATTGCCGGACAACACGGCAAAGCTGACGCTGTCGCCAACGTCATTCGCATCGGCAGCGATGGTACCCAAGGAGGTTCCGCCAACGGTGTATTCATCTACCTGGAAGCTCTGGTTGGCAATTGTCGGCGCGGCATTGGTGGCGATCGAGACTCCGCTTTGCAGCAACAGCCGGGCCGTACCCGCGCTGTAAACTTCATAGGTCACGCCATCGACCATTGCGGTTTCGCCGCTCGATACCCACTGCTGGCTGGTGGAGTAGACCTTGTCGTCGGCGTCGCCCTTCACCATCACCTGGGTGGTTCCACTGATGCTTTTATTGAAGCTCAGTGCATTGGCGCCGGTGCCGCGGATATCGATGATTTCCACACTGCGCACGCGACTGCTGGCGGCCGCCAGGTTTAAAAACAGGTTGGCGCCCTCAAGCTGAAGCGTATCGGTTCCGGTGCCGCCATCTATGCGCACGAAGTCGGTATCGGAAATGACGATGGCATCGTCTCCAGGACCGGCGTAGATAACGTCAGCGCCGCCGTAGCCGTTGATGGTGTCGTTGCCCGCGCCCGCCGCAATGCTGTCCGGCCAGTTGCTGGTACCGCTAATGGCGTCGTCCCCGGCGGTTCCCCAGTGGGTGACATTGTCGCCCTGGCCCAGCATCAGGTAAAAGGCACCGGCGTTGTTCAAAGCGCTGTTATCCGCTTCCGGCGCACCGAACAGCGCGTCGGCAATGCCGTCGCCGTTGACATCGCGCGCACGGCCAATCCAGTGGCCCAGGCCGTCGCCGGTATTGCCGCTGGTATAAAATCCGCCGGAACCGGCGACTACGTCACTCAGGTTCACCGCCGTGGTATCGGCCTTACCGTAGACTACATAAATGCGGCCGTTGTTACTGTCGGCGTAGGGGTCGCCGATGGCGATATCGTCGTAGCCGTCGCCATTGATGTCTCCCAGGCCGCCAATAGTGCCAAAAACCACATCCAATTTAGCGTGGTACTTGGCCGATGCATTGTTGCGAATCACGAAGCCGCCATTGCCCGCGGCGATATCCTGCAGGTTAATCGTGGCTTTATCAGTGGTACCGAAAATGATATAGCCGGTGGGATATTGGATGCTGCTACAGCAGCCGGAGTCGACGGCCATCAGAGCGATATCGTCCAGGCCGTCGGCATTCACATCGCCGACAGCGGCTGTGGTGAAGCCGGGGTACGAATTTGCACCGTTGACGGTGTCAAAACCATAGGTGCCGCTTTCGGGTGACAGGTTAATGCCGACATCCCCATTGGCAAGTTGGTTATTGTAGACAAGGTCACCACCCACATGGCCAAAAATCAGCACATTGGATTCGTTGGATTTCTGGTACCAATCGCCGTTAACCACAAAGTCCAGCAAACCATCGCTATTAAAATCCCCGACTGGCAATACGGAACTGGCGAAGGGAAAGCCCGATGATACCGAGCGATTGCTGGCTCTTACTACAAAGCCGCCGTCGTTGTCGCTCGCGGCAATGCTCGTCAGATTCACCAACTCACCGTCCGCTTTGCCATAGACGGTATAGACAAGATTATTGTCAGTAGACCAGCTGGCTGACATAACACTGTCCGTGCCCAGGTGATCCTTATGAGAGAATTCTCCCAACGTGATATCCGCAAGGCCATCGCCGTTCACATCGCCAACCACAATGGAACCGCCGACATGGTCTTTGCCGTAGGCACCGTAAATAGCGAAACCTCCGGCATCGGTGCTGGAGGCAATAGCGGACAGCTCCACGGTCGCGGTGTCCGCCTTGCCGAACACCACATAGGCCGCGCCCGACTCTCCCCCATTGACTGAAGCAAAGGGTGCGCCGACGACGACGTCGTCCAGGCCGTCGCCATTGATGTCGCCGCCGCCGACAGCCATTCCGGCTCTATGACCGGCTCCGGCACCGTTAATCATAAATCCATTATTGCCTGCCGACACCGCGCTAAAGTCCGGCAAGGTACCCGTGCCGTTGCCGAATAGCACGTAGGCCCTGCCAGCATTGGTCCCGTTGCTATCGTCCAGCGGCACACCGACGATGACGTCGTCATAGCCGTCGCCATTCACATCGCCCGCGCCAGTCACCGCCCAGCCGTTCCAGTCGTCGCTTGCGATTCCCTGTATGACCTGGGCGTCCGAGTTTAGCGCGTCCTGAACATTGTTTACCGAGACCATCAGCGTCTGGGTGCTGACCTGCCCGGTTCCGTCGGTGACTTCAATGGCGAGATCGAATTGGGTGATGCCGCTTTCATAATCGAGCTTTGTGCTGTCGGTCACGCGAATTTCGCCGGTGCGCGGGTCGATAGTAAACGCGCCGCTGTCATTGCCGCCGGTAATGGCATAGGTATAGTTCTCGATACCCACTGCCCAGCTACCCGCTTCCAGAACGACATAGTTCAGCTTGAAATTGCCATACTTGCTTGGAAGCGAACTTTCATTTTCGTAATGCAAATATCCGGAGAAACTGTTGCTGGCGATATTGGTAAAGCGCCACGCAGAATCCTGGATATCATCGTCGGCGGGTTGGACAAAAACCACCGGCTGGGTATAGCTTCTGGACAGGCTAATGGTCGGTGCGTTGCCGCGGCTGGTATCGGAGATATCGACGGCGCCGGTTTCGCCAATGACTGCGCCACCGGTGTCCGTTAGCACACCGCTTCCCTGCAGCATTAACAGGCTGACCGCCTCCGCCGCATGAGCGCCATCGTCAAGTTCGTCCATATAGACCTTGATCTGGCTTTTGCTGAGCTGATTGATGCCCACGCCGGTTTGGTTGACATCGTTACTGGTGGCAACACTCGTCAGGACATTCGGTGTGTTACTGAAAGGACCGGTAAAACCGATGGTTGCATCCGCTTCCGTTACCGTCGAACCGGTTTGTGTCGCCTCGAACGGAAATCCGCTCCAGATACCTTCGCTCGCCGCGCTGACGGCGAGCCAGCCGATGGTTTCAGAGCCTCCGACACTGTCAATGGAGGTGACGACACTGCCACCACCAATTTGCAGATCGGTTTCCAGAATGCCTTCAAACCCGATGGTCGACGCATTTTTCTGGCGCGGGCGAAACAGGATTTCATACCCTTTTTTTGAGGTTTTTCCCGTATAGGAATAGGTGTCTATCGAATAGATAACGCCGTAATCGCCGGTACTCTGGATCTGGCTGAACACGATCGGCGTTGTGGTGAAAGCGCTACCGAAATGAATTTGTTCATAATCTTCTCCACGCGTGCTCCAACTGCTCGCGCTGCGGATGCCCACATCCAGCTGCAGCGTCGACGTATAGCCGCCGCCAGTTGCGGAAACCTGGCCGACCAACGTCCCATTGGCGGTGTTCTCGTCGATCGTATAGCTCTCTACGTTAAGGACGGGCTGTGAATAGGCCTGGTGGCAAAGACCTATCCCTATTAAAAATAGCCCCATTGACTTTTTCATTTTATTCCCTTGAGTTAGTTGAATCTTGAACAAATGCGCCGCGCTCCACGATCAGTGCGGCGGCGAGCTGCTGAAGCTGTGCAGCACCAGTTCCTGTGCCTCCAGGTCCAGGAAACTGCTGGCCTGTATCTGCAAACCATCGCGTCTCCAGGCGCGCTGGTCGTGATCGTTCAGCGAAACCATCACCAGGTTGACGCCCGGTTTGAACAGTCCGTCAGGCAGGTGCTGGTGGGGGCCGTAGACCCGCCGCACTTTTCTGCCGTTGATGTAGAGGTGGCCGTGCCCTGTCGGCCGTCGCCCCTTCATAGCCAGCTCCGGCGGCCCCATCTGGAAGTCCACCACGTGGATATAGAGGTTCAGGCCCGAAATCTCGTCGCGGTAGAAGCGCAGGGAAATTTTTGGCACTGGATTGGCTGCGGGAACTTCCAGGGCTGCAACATTGGTCATGATCATTTTCTGTACATCTGTCAAATTGAGTTTGGGTATGATCCCTTGGGGCTTTCAGCCTGCCCGACAGTCAATCCTTTCACTGATAAGTAATTACGAAAAAGGAGTACCAAAACCCTCAAGAACTGGAATTGCTTCTTTAAATGCTCAATAACTAATCAGAAGCTTCGGGTTTCCAGGGCAGCGCTTTTACGGTGAGAAAAGTAACAGCGAAATTTGAGGGAAATTTGAGGAACTGGAGCTGTATCCCGCCTTTTCGTGACCACCAGGGCAGACGCTGATCAAAACACCTGTTTCTGAGTGTTTTTTGTACGGACCCACAACTTTATCCTTTTGTCGTGCAGCCGTCCGACGATGCTGTCGTCGGTGAGTGCCTGCCATTCGAAATCGCCGCCGATACGCAAGGTGAGATCGCGCGTGCGAACCAGGGCGTAGTCAAGGCCGGCGCTCGCCCGCTGTGCCTTGCCTTCGAGCTCGAGCTCGCGACCGGTATCGTCGATGTTTTCGTAGGTGAGCGTACTGAGGTCAAGGTGCGCCTTCGGTCCGCCGATGAATAGCGGCATGTCGAAACCGAGGCGGCCGTAGCGCATGCCTTCGGAGGCGAGGACCTGCACACGGGTGTCGTCGCCAAAGCCGGAAATATCGGCCAGGCTGAGCAGACCGGTTTGCTGCGCACGGCCGGTGCTGTGGCTACCGTGATTGTCCGCCGATAGCGCCGCGCCAAAGACCGGCGCCTGCTCGACATCAATGATCAGACGACTGGTATTGGGGCTATCGCCCGCTTGCAGGCGCGCCCTGGTGCTTACACCGGGCAGGTCGTTTAACCGCAACAGGGTTTCTTCCAGGTCTCGCCTGGTCAGGTGATCGGACGTGACACGACCTTGAATCATGCCGCGCAAAACCCGGTTGCGGATGCGGACGCCGGTACCCGGGGCGAATTCGACTTTCTCGATCAGCCCTTCGATGATTTCGATGGTGATCACGCCGTTGGTGATGTCCTGGGGGGGCAGGACGGCGCGGGCCAGAAGAAAACCCTGTTGCTGAAGCGTATAGGTAATACGGTCAGCCAGTGCCTGCAACCCGGCAACCCCGAGCCTGAGGCCCTCCACCTCCACAGAGCCCGCACCTCCGGCTTCGGCGAGAAGTTCTACCTTGCCGGTATAGCGGATTTCCTTGACCAGGACGGTTTCGCCGGTTTCGGACTCTACTGCGGGCGCTTTGTCCGGTGTTTCGTCCGGTTGGGGAATCCGGTTTTCCAGGCGCTCCAGCTCCCTTGCCCGCTCCTGTTCGCGCAGCAAAGATCCCGCGTCTTGTTGAACCTGCGCAGACACCAAAGCGGGCATACAAACAAGTGCCCCCGCAAAGAGCCCACAGAGATGAAGCTTCCCAGATAAACCACGTTCCACAAAAATCTCCCCCCAAAAAAAGGCCCCGAACTTTTTATCGCCCGCACAATCGTTCCGTCGAGTATGCGGAATTTCGGATATATCTCAGTTTTCTTCCGTTCTCTGGCCAGATAGAGATGACAAGGGTAGCGCCCAAATGTGGGGGAAATTTGAGGATCAATTTTCGCCCACCGGCCGGTGCAACAGGAGAAGGCCGGCGCACGGTCTTCCCCGCGCCACGTATAGCAGCTGCGCCAAGTATCACGGCTCGCCGTCCGCTGGCGCCTTGAGTTAAAAACGCGCGCCACAGTAGCGTCAACGAGCGTTTCAACACAATAGAATCAAGCGGATACAGGCGATTATTATCAATACGCGCAAATTTCCGGTCTTCCGGTAGTCAGTTTGCGCAGACCCTTCTGGCCGTACTGGTCATATCCGAAGACGGGGAATCACATTTTTGCGATCCAATGCCGCCATTCACTGCCCGCGCGAACGTCCACATCCCGAATGCCCGCCTCCGCCAGCCGCTCCCGCGCCAGGGCGCGTACCTGTCCCGGCGTCATACCGTAAAGCGCGCGAAATGCCCGCCCGAGATTGGCCTTGTGGCTAAAGCAGTGTGCCTCGGCGATCTCTTCGATCGTGCGATGCCTCTGTACCGGATCGGTCAGTGCCTCGCGAACAAGTGCCAGGCGCTGCCTGCGCAGCCATGATGCAAATCCTCCGAAGGATTCAAACAGGTAGCTGAGTTTACGCAGGGAGATTCCGAACTGTCCGGCCACCTGCTCAGCGGTAATATCCGCGTTCGGCAACGCCCCCTTTACATGACGGCAAATGGTATTGAGGAGCGCGTTTTCCACGCCCAGGATTGTCTCTTCCCTATCGGTGCAGCCATTGAGCGCGGCAGCGGCGAGCCCCAGCGTCGGCGAGATCACCGCCCGGGCATCTTCAATGGTCATGGACGCTGCCTGCTCCATCAGTGCCTGTAAATGGCTACGCAGCAAGGCCACAAGAGGTTTCTGACCGGAAAGAATGCGCATAGAGTGAATGTCCGGCGCCTCGAGCGAAGGAGACAGGAGACGGCGCGGTATGATCAGGTTGATTGCGTCGGAGCGCGCCGCAAGACTCGAAAGCGGTTGCGCCAGATCGGTGATCCAGAGATCGCCAGGTTGAGTGCTGTTTATTTCGCCTTTATTATCGCGCCGTGCAACCCCTCCCGTCAGGTAAAATTGCAGCAGATAATGATCAACCCCATCGCGGCCGATGCGCAGGTTGGAACGCTCATAGCTCTGGGCACCGACATGCGCGCTGGCCAGCATGAGGTCACCCAACATGTAGGCATCTATGGACGCCTGGAATGCCTCGCCCGACACATCATTCACGCGCGCATCAAACATCACATCGATGCTTTCATACCAGGCCGTCAACGTTTCTTTCGGGGTCATCCCGTGGGTGTCAAATCGGGAATGAGGAATTTTTTCGCTCAATTGAACTTCTTCTCTTTTATAGTTTTTATCGTTTTATTGTTTTCACTAGCCCGTCGGCCAGCTGGCGACACCGGCTACCGGTGCCGCCTGCTGACCCATGCCATGCAGTAGTCATCGATTTATCTATCACGGCGGCGAGCTGCTGAAACTGTGCAGCACCAGTTCCGGGGCATCCAGGTCGACAAAACTGCTGGCAAGTCTCTGTTTGCCGTCGCGCTCCAGGCGCGAAGAGCGTGGCCGTTGAGCTCATCCAGGTCGCCGTTACCCTGGGCCGTGAGGCCGGTGTCGTAGTGGTAATCCTTGAAGTGGACGCCGCTGTCAGCGCCGATGGAGTGGCCAGACGTGGAGGTGGCAGCCCTGTCAGTGTCCGGGTCCACCAACTTGGCGGCTGCGCTCGCCATCGGCGCCGCAACCGCTTTCCGAACCGGCGGAGCAATCCCGCTCCACCCAGGCGGATTATACCCATGATCGGTTAGCCGTGGCGGCAAAATCATCGAGGGAGAATGGACGAAACCGTCGTCGCCAAGCTAGTCAGCAGAAGCAACAATGATGATTTTTTATACCAATCTTCCCAGGACATAGCCCATTCCTCGTACAGGTTTACATTTTTGTAGAGGCTATCAGGCAAATTTGAGGAAAATTTGAGGATTGGTAATAAGGCGCCTTTTTCATCCGGGGTGACAAAGGGCAAAATCACTTCCGTGGCCCGCCGGGACCAGCAGTTCAGGCTGGTGGAAGACGTCACAACCTTATAGTGCTCCACATACTGGCCACCCCCTATGCTTAAGAAAATCTCCCACAAACTGATGGCAACGATACTCGGGGTAACCCTGATTGCCGCCGCAGCCATCTATGCCAGTGGCTACCTTGCGGTGCGCTCCGGTCTCGGCGGTATCACCGAACAGCTCCATCGCCGCCACCTCGACAGTAACATGCTCGAGTCCATGGGCGAGGAAATCCATCAGTTGAATACCCTGATCAACGACCTGCGCACGTTGACCCAATCGGACCTGGGCGGCCTGTCCTTCCAGCGCGAACGCATACCGGCGCGGCGCTTCTTCGACGACTATGCCCACAAGGCCGCAGGCCAGTTGGAACCCCACGGCCTCAGCCTGGAACCGGATATAGAACTGGATGAAAAACTCAGCCTGTTTGCCGACAAAAGCCGTCTCAAGCAACTGCTGGACAACCTGCTGCAGAACAGCCGGCGCTACACGGATGCAGACGGCAAGGTGCAACTCTCGCTGTATCAGGACGAACGGGAACTGGTTCTGTGCTGGCAGGACAGCGCCCCCGGCGTGCCGGCGGAGAGCCTGCCGAAACTGTTCGAGCGGCTGTACCGGGTCGAGAGTTCACGCAACCGTGCAACGGGCGGATCGGGCCTGGGGCTGTCCATCTGCAAAAGTATCGTCGAGGCACAGAACGGCGTCATTGAAGCCGGACACAGCGAACTGGGCGGACTGGCGATCACCTGCCGTCTACCGTTGATGACCTGACAGGGGAGAAGGGTTTATGACTGAAGGCGCACGACTGCTGATCGTCGAGGACGAGGCCAAGGTGGCCCGACTGCTGAAAAATTTCCTGCAGGCCCAGGGCTATAAGTGCGCCCTGCTGGACCGCGGTGACTTGGTGCTGGACTGGCTGGAAAACAACCGCGCCGACGTGATGCTGCTGGATGTGATGTTGCCGGGCATGGACGGTATGGAAGTGTGCCGCGCGGTGCGCGAGCGCTCTACCATGCCCATCATCATGCTCACCGCCAGAGTGGAGGAAGTGGACCAGTTACTGGGGTTGGAGCTGGGCGCAGACGACTATATCTGCAAGCCGTTCAACCTGAAAAACGTCGCCGCCCGGGTGGCGGCGCTGCTGCGGCGGATAGAGTTTGAAGCCCAGGGCCCGGAGGCGGGTGAGCCCCGGGCGCTGCTGTTGGAAAACGACAATCGCCTGCTGCTGATGGGTCAGCCGGTGGAGTTGACCGCTACGGAATATCGCATTCTCCGCCCGCTCTACGACCACAAGGGGCGCATCTACACCCGCAGCCAGTTACTGGACCTGGCGTACAGCGACTACCGCGCCGTGACCGAGCGCAGCATCGATACCCATATCAAATCTATCCGCAAGAAAATTGCCAGTGTGGTGCCGGAGGTGGAGTTGATTCACTCCATTTATGCGATGGGATACAAGTGGGAAGATTGAGCAGTGGATGATTTCTGCAGGATGCAGCACAGCGGAGCTGTGCCAATTTCCCAACCAGCGTAGGGTGCGCCGTGCGCACCAACCCGCCCTAGTGCGGGCTCTGGCGGTATCGGTGCGCACGGCGCACCCTACGAAGCGGATTTTAGAGGTGCCTAAAGAATCTCTGAAAAACTACTGCGCGCGCCCGGTGACCGCCGCTGGGCGCACACACGGCCTGCCTTCAGGGTTTATTCCAGTGTGACACTTACCTTTTCACTTACTGACGGCTAAATCTTGGCGGCAGCTTTTTGTCCGGGAGAGTGCTGCGCAACGGGTTGATATCCAGCCCTCCCCTGCGCGTATAGCGCGCACAGACGGTCAACTCCTTGAAACTGGTCAGTCGCTGCAGGTCGCAGAAGATCCGTTCCACGCAGTGCTCGTGGAAGTCCTGGTGCTCGCGGAAGGAAATGATATAGGCCAGCAGCGCTTCCCGGTCCAGGGCGGTGCCTTTGTACTCCACGCAGACCGTTGCCCAGTCCGGCTGGCCGGTAACCGGGCAGTTGCTGCGCAGAAGGTGGCTGTAGAGGGTTTCACTCACCTGGCCGCGGCTCTCCTCCAGATTCAGCAGCGCCGCGTCGGGCTGGTAGTGGTGAATGGCGATATCCAGTTGGTCGAGACAAAAGCCCTGGGGTTTTTCCACCGCCAGTGCAGTTTCCTCCACCTGGTACAGCGCCACTGACACCTCGGCGCCGGAAACGGCACTCAGGTCCTTTGCCAGAATTTCCTGCACCACATTCCAGGAGTCGAACGGTGTCTGGTTGAACGAATTCAGGTACAGTTTGAACGACTTGGATTCCACCATCGCCGGGCTCTGCGCAGGGAAGGTAAAGCGTCCGACGGCCACCTGTGGCTTTCCTTTGGGATCGAGCCAGGAGAGTTCGAAGCCCCACCACTCGTCCACGCCGCAGAACGGCAGCTCGCTGTCGCCCAGCCCAAGGTGCGCACGGGAGATCGAGCGATTGATGGGAAACAGCAACTGCGGGTTATAGGTGGACTCGTAGCGGGTTTCCCGGCCGAGGGGAAGATCTTTCCAGTCTTCACGGTTCATAGGATTTCTTGAACTCCGTGGTTTTTCGCCTGCCTGCAAGCGAAAAAGTTAATGTCGCAAACGCTTGCCGTGGGTCATCAGGTGCAGCCCCCAGGCAAACAGCAGGACGATAAATGAGAGTACACCGGCAAAAGCCCAGACCACATTGATATCGGACACGCCCAGCACGCCGTAGCGGAAAGCGTTGACCATATACAAAATCGGGTTGAGCTTGGACAGCCCCTGCCAGAAAGGTGACAGCAACTCTATGGAATAGAAAACCCCGCCGAGATAGGTCAGCGGCGTCAGCACAAAGGTCGGGATAATGGAGATATCGTCAAAGCTGTTGGCGAAGATGGCGTTGATAAACCCCGCCAGGGAAAACAGTACCGCCGTCAGCAGCACGATGGCGATGGTGATACCGATATGCTGCACGCTCAGCGAGGTAAAAGACAGTGCGATCAGTGTTACCACCAGCCCCACGATCAGGCCCCGGGTGACGCTCCCCAGCACATATCCGGCCAGGATCACCCAGTTCGGGGTGGGCGAAACCAGCAGCTCCTCCACGTTGCGCTGGAATTTGGCGCTGTAGAAGGAGGACACCACATTGGCGTAGGAGTTGGTGATCACCGCCATCATGATCAGGCCCGGCACCACAAACTCCATATAGGAATAGCCGCCCATCTCACCGATGCGGCTGCCGATCAACGAGCCGAAAATCACGAAGTAGAGTGACATGGTGATCACCGGCGGCACCAGGGTCTGCGGCCAGATGCGCATAAAGCGGCGCACCTCCCGTCGGATAATGGTCGAAAAGGAAGTCCAGACGGCGTTGGTGTTCACTACTCTTCCCCCTCAAGCTGCTTGTTTTCCGCGAGCAGGGAGACAAACAACTCCTCCAGGCGGTTGGCGCGGTTGCGCATACTGACGATGCTGATGCCCTGCTCCCCGAGTGCGGCGAACAGCTCGGTAAGCGACTGCCCCTTCTCCACCGTCACCTCCAGGCTGTGATCGTCCAGCAGGCGCCCCTCGAAGCCTTTCAAGGCCGGGCACTCATTCAGGGTATCGCGGGAATCGAGAATAAAGACTTCCTTATTCAGGGTTTTCAGCAGTGATTTGATCGAGGTGTTCTCCACGATATCGCCCTTGTCGATTATGGCGATATTGCGGCACAGGCTCTCCGCCTCCTCCAGGTAGTGGGTGGTGAGGATAATCGTTGTGCCCTCCCGGTTGATCTCCTGTAAAAAAGTCCACATGGAGCGGCGCAGTTCGATATCCACACCGGCGGTGGGCTCGTCGAGAATCAGCAGTTTGGGCTCGTGAATCAGCGCCCGCGCGATCATCAGCCGGCGCTTCATGCCGCCGGAGAGCATACGTGCCTGGGTGCCGCGTTTGTCCCACAGCCCCAGCTGCTTGAGATATTTTTCCGTGCGCTCCTCCGCCAGCTTGCGCGGCATGCCGTAGAAACCACCCTGGGTAACGACGATATCGTAGACCTTCTCGAACTGGCTGAAATTGAACTCCTGGGGCACCACGCCCAGCAGCTGTTTGGCCGCGGGAAAATTCTCGTCGATATCGATACCGAAGATAGACACCTGGCCCGCGGTCTTGCGCACCAGCGAGCAGATAATACCGATGGTGGTGGACTTGCCGGCGCCATTGGGGCCCAGCAGAGCGAAAAAGTCCCCCGGCTGCACCTCGAAGCTGATGCCGTTCAGCGCCCGAAAGCCATTGTCGTAGGTTTTTTGCAGATTGCGGATGGAGAGCGCGGCTGTCATTACTGCCTCCTGGAATTGAGCGCCTATTCAACGCCCATGGCCGGCATATTTCAACCGGACAAAGTTTGCGGGAAACGCCAAGGGTGAATCGGGCACCCTGTAGGAGCTTGCTTGCAAGCGAATCACTACGGAGCCCTGCTCCTTTCGCCTGCAAGCAGGCTCCTGATATGGATTGACCTGTCAACTATTGGCACTGCATTTTCCGTTGTTCCTCTCTGTCAGTGGCTTCGGGTCAGGACATGAAAGGCTGTTTGCGACGGTGGATCATTCTGATATGCGTGGGTTGGTTACCGACCTGACTTCACTTCGTCGCGGAGCTGCCTTTCTCTACTGTCGTGGGTCACCCTCCGGGCTCGAAGGGCGCCACATAGGAGCCTCTAGGGTTCTCCTCACCGGCCTCCCATGCCCTGACCCGAAGCCACTGACAACAGTTCATGCCACAACCTTGCTGCCGTGCGGCTTGCCGGCTACTTCACAGGCGATCGCCCAGATAAAACCCGCCAGCTCGCGGGCTATCGCTGTGACGACCACGTTCTTCAATTTGCCGGCCTGCAGCAGCTTCTGGTAACGAGGCTGTAGAAAAACTCCGGCCTTTCGTTCTGGTTATATTTTACCCAGAAAATCGCGCTCCTACGTGAATTCTGGACCTGTTTTGTATGGCGAAAAGCATTTCAGAGCACTCTCCGCACGAAAACTTTGCCACTTCAAGAAGTGCTCGAGTTTTTCTACAGCCTGAACGCCCACACAAGCGCTTCTGGCTCTCCCAAGCTATGGCTTGCACCCGGTCTGAGGTCTTCTCGGCCCGCCGCTGGATACAGCGTGTCTTGCGCGCCGGGTAGCGGTAGCTGTGCGCTGATTCCACCAGTACCCGCCGCACGTGGCCGTTGCCCGTGCGGGTGATGCCGCCCTGGCGACGACTCTCCCCGCTGGAGTGTTCGCTGGGTACCACGCCAAGATAGGCCATCAGTTCCCGTGGGGAGTCGAAGCGGGTGATGTCTCCCAGCTCCGCCAGGATCGTCATCGCGGTAACCACGTCGACACCACGCAGGGCCATCAGGCCTTCCGCCACCGGCTGCAATGTCCAACCTTGCAGCGCCTCGCGCATGACCTTCTCCAGGTCTTCTACCCGCTGCTGAGCCGCACTGACCGCATCGACGTACTCCTGCAAGACGATCTGCTGGACGGGACTGTCAAACTTCACTTCCTCCAGCCAGCGCCAATGGGCCTGGGTCCAGCGGCTCTTCCCCTGGTAAACCTTACCGTGCCGGAGCAGGAAGGCGCCCAGTCGCTGGCGGGATTTCAGCTCTATCGCCTTCATGTCCTCCCGCGCACGGGTCAGATCGCGTATGGCTTCCTGTTCCTGGTCCGGTACCCACACCGGGGTCAGCTCTCCAGCTCTGTGCAGGCGCGCCAGCATCTGGGCATCCCGGCGATCCGTCTTTAGCCGCTCCCCCGGCTTGCGGGGGATCAGCGATGGCGCTACCACGTCGCACTCATGGCCCCGGTTGGTCAGCTCGCGATACAGCCCGTAGCCGGTGGGGCCCGCTTCATAACAGACGTTCAGTACCTCACCATTGGGGCTCAAGCGCTTGAGCAGCTTGCGGATAGAGGTGCTGTCGTGCGCAATTTCTCCCAAGTACTCCGGGTTGTCCCGCCCTTCCCGGGCCACCGCAACCGCAATACTGTTCTTGTGAACATCCAAACCGACGTAGATATTGTTAAACTCTTGCATGACCTGCCCCCTCGATGTGGCTCTGTGTTTAGGGTTCTTTCCAGCCTCCAAACATAACCCACGATGTCGAGGCTGGGCAGGTCAATCCATGATGTCTACAGGGAGACAATGCAGGCATCTGTAGGGCGAACCTTGTGTTCGTCCGGCGGATTCAGAAAATTGCGCAAAAAAAAGCCGCTCGATTGAGCGGCTTTTTTATTTGGAGCGGGAAACCGGGCTCGAACCGGCGACCTCAACCTTGGCAAGGTTGCGCTCTACCAACTGAGCTATTCCCGCCTGACTGTCTTCTCGGATCACCTGCAGTGACCCTTCGAATATGGCATCCCCAAGGGGAGTCGAACCCCTGTTACCGCCGTGAAAGGGCGGTGTCCTAGGCCTCTAGACGATGGGGACAGAAAACTTGCACTTGGTCCATCAGGGCCAATGCTGCCACACTGTCGATGGCATCGCCACTAGATATCTCAGTGGCACTCTGCGGTGCATGGATGCACCGCCGCCGGCTTGCCGGCGCGAGCAGCGAAAAACCAGCAAAATCACATTTTTGCGCCAGCTTTTTCGCTGCGACGTTTTGTTAAAAAAACATGGATGTTTTTTAACAAAACGTAGGTATATGGAGCGGGAAACCGGGTTCGAACCGGCGACCTCAACCTTGGCAAGGTTGCGCTCTACCAACTGAGCTATTCCCGCATGGCGTCCCCTAGGGGAGTCGAACCCCTGTTACCGCCGTGAAAGGGCGGTGTCCTAGGCCTCTAGACGAAGGGGACCCGGAACTCCTCTGCCGCCCGGCTGGCGTCTGAAAGATCAGCACTGCGTCAGAAGTGGGGCGCATTCTATGTAGCACCCCCGGGGCTGTCAACACCCGCGGGATAACTTTTGCTGTATTTTTTTCTTTCTAAGTCAGGCACTTACCCGCTTCACTCCGACCTAGGATTTGCCCCGGCCCTCCATCTCCGAGAGAAACTCCCGAATGCGTTTGGCATTGGTTCCCAGGTCGCTCTTGCCCACACGGGAGCTGGAGCGCACATCCACCCGGCTACCCTCTCCTTCCGCCCGTACCCGTACCACTATATCGTCCCGGAATCCCAGCAACGGGGTCCTGTCCACCGCTTCCAGGTGGCCGCGACGGTTGTCCTGCGCCACCACCCGCCAGCCCATGTCTCCGGCCACGTCGGCCGCCAGTTGGGTGGCCTGTTCCACCGGCAGGGCCAGTTGCAGCGGCTGGATATCCGAGTAGATATCTGCCTCGCGCTGCTGGTTCGCCACCGGCTCCCCGGCGTATTCGGCGCTGTTGTCGCCCTCCTCGCGCAGGGACAGCACCTGTTCATACCGGGGCGGGTCCCTGGTATCGGTGGTGATATCGTGGATCGGCGGCACCTCGAAGTTGTTCTTGCCCACGGTGAGCAGCGGTACCGCCACCGGCAACAGCCCCAGCACCATGCCCCAGAGCGCCGCGCGACGGCTCTCCGGGTGTCGCTTTACCAGCCCCCAGATAAACACCGGCATGCACAGCAGCGCCACCGCCAGTGCCGCCAGGCCGGCGTACCTGAATACCTGGAACACCAGGCGGAAGTGCACCAGTTCCAGGCGCAGGGCCAGGCCCGCAAGAAGGATGATCGTCAGCAGCAGCACCTGAATGCCCACCAGCCAGCGGCTCCAGTGTCCCTCTGTCATTTTTCCTCTCCCTGATCGGGGTCGAATTTTACCGATAGCGAGTTTACACAGTAACGCAATCCCGTCTCTGTGGGGCCGTCTGGAAATACATGCCCCAGATGGCAGCCGCAGTTGGCACAGACGATTTCCGTGCGCTGCATTCCCAGGGTGTTGTCCACCCGCTCTTCCACCACGCCCTGGCGGGCTTCCGCGTCGAAGCTGGGCCAGCCGCAACCGGCATCGAACTTGGATTCGGACTCGAACAACACCTCGCCGCAACAGCGGCAGCGATAGCTGCCGTCCTCGAAGAGATCCCAGTACTCACCGGAAAACGGCCGCTCCGTGCCGGCCTCGCGACACACCTGAAATTCTTCCGGTGAAAGCTTGTCGCGCCAGTAGTTATCGCCTTTTTCTTTTGACATACTCTGCTCCTTTTCCACCCATCCTTTTTGTAGGAGCGGCCCATGGCCGCGATCGGACTTCGTCAGAACCACAGATCGCGGCCATGGGCCGCTCCTACAGGGAAACCGCTTTAGGGTTACCACAGCCATCATGAAGGACATTCTCAAATCGGAAAAGCTGCACGGCGTCTGCTACGAAATCCGCGGCCCGGTCATGGAGGCGGCCTACCGCATGGAGGAAGAGGGCCACCGCATCTTCAAGCTGAATATCGGCAATCCGGCCCCCTTCGGTTTCGACGCCCCGGATGAGATTATCCAGGATGTGATCCACAACCTGTCCCAGGCCCAGGGCTACGTGGAATCCAAGGGCCTGTTCGCCGCCCGCAAGGCCATTATGCAGGAGTGCCAGACCCTGGGCATCGAGGGTGTGGATATCGACGATATCTACCTCGGCAACGGCGTCTCCGAGCTGATTTCCATGGCCACCCAGGCACTGCTCAACAACGGCGACGAACTGCTGCTGCCGATGCCCAACTATCCCCTGTGGATGGCCGCCACCAACCTCACCGGCGCACACCCGGTACTCTACCGCTGCGACGAACAGGCGGACTGGCTGCCGGATATCGACGATATCAAGGCCAAGATCACCCCACGCACCCGCGGCATCGTGGTCATCAATCCCAACAATCCCACCGGCGCCGTGTATCCCCGCGCGCTGCTGGAGGAAATTGTAGAACTCGCACGGGTGCACGACCTGGTGATCTTCGCCGACGAGATCTACAGCAAGATCCTCTACGACGACGCGGAGTTCACCCCCCTGGCCAAACTGGCGGAGGATGTGCTCTGCCTGAGCTTCAACGGTCTCTCCAAGTCCTACCGGCTGGCGGGCTTCCGCTCCGGCTGGATGATTGTCAGTGGCGCCAAGCACCGCGCCCGCGGCTTCGTGGAGGGCATGGATATCCTCTCCTCCATGCGCCTGTGCGGCAATGTACCGGCGATGTTCGCGGTGCAGACGGCCCTCGGCGGCTACCAGAGCATCAGGGACCTGGTGCTCCCCGGCGGCCGCCTGCGAGAGCAGCGGGACCTGGCCTGCCAGATGCTGAACGATATCCCCGGGGTCAGCTGCGTCAAACCCAGCGGGGCCATTTACCTGTTCCCGAAACTGCACCTGGACAGGCACCGCATCGACGACGACGAACACTTCGTACTGGAATTCCTGCGCCAGGAAAAAATCCTGCTGGTACAGGGCAGCGCCTTCCACTGGGACGCACCGGACCACCTGCGCATCGTCTTCCTCCCCCGGGTCGACGACCTGTCCCACGCCATCGGCCGCCTGGGGGAATTCCTGGAGCGCTACTCAGCCCGATGATGGACGATCTGCATATCCACGACTTCTACAAAGATGCCGGGCGGATACTGCTGGCGCTGTACAACCAGTTCCCCGCCCCGGCCACCGTCTATGTGGAGGACATCGCCGGCCCGGACACCCCGGACGAGTTCGGGCTGCACTCCCCCCGGCACCTGGCCTGCCTCGGGGCGATCAGCTGGCTGAAGCAGTATGGCTATATCCACTTCTCCCAGTTGGTGCGCCAGGAGGCGGTGGAGGAAGCGGTGCTGAGCCATCGGGGATTTTTGCTGCTGGTCAGCCGGGACGGCGGCGGCCAGAGCAATGCACAGTTGCTGCACGATACCCTGCGCAACGGTTCCTCGCCGCAGTTGCAGGAACTGATGGAGCATTTGATGCGGGAGTTTCACACCCAGTAGGAGCGGCGGGGCGGCCATCCGCCATGCCCGCGATCGATGCTTGATCTGGCACTGATCGCGGGCATGGCCCGCTCCTACAGAGAAAGTGCTGCGGACGTTATTTGCGGAATTTGACGTGCAGCATCTTCAAGGCCGCATCCGGGTCGCTGTCGGGAAAATCCGGATTCTGCGGCAGGCGCTCCACCACCTCATAGCGGCTGTCCGCCCGCCCGATCAACTCGCGGAAATGCGCTTCGCTGTGACGCGGCGAGTTGAGCACCACCAGCAGGTCCGCCTCCTGCGCCAGGCAACCGGGCAGTTGCTTCAATAGTTTTTCGTAATTCTCACTCACGTCGAAGCGGCCCTTCTGCCGTGTGGGCGGATCGACGACCGCCAGTTGGAAGGGACCGCGGCGGTCGAAGCGGTTGAATTCGCGCAGGGCATCCAACTGCAGAAATTTGATCCCCTTCAAAGGCAGCTTGTTGAACAGGTGATTTTCCCGGCCGCGCTTGAGCACACCGCCGTTCACATCGATATTCACCACCTCCACTTCGCCGGCGGCGCGCGCCACCGCGGAAAAGGCGCAGGTGAAGGCGAACAGGTTGAGCAGTTTGAGGCCGCCTTCCCCGCCGGCGCGCTCCCGTACCCGCTGCTCCAGCCAGCGGCGTCCGGGTTCGATATCGAGGAAAAAGCCCACATTCTGCCGCGCGAAGGTCAGCGGAAATTTGAGATCGCCGCGGCGCGCCACCGGTTCCATCACCGGCTGGCCGCAGGGCCAGTCCACCGGTGCGCCCGGCAGGTAGCGTCGCTGCGTTGCCAGGCCGAGATAGCCTCGGGGCTCAGCCAGTTGCCAGAGCCGCTCGCACAGCTCCGCCTCCCTCTCCTGTTCTTCGAAAAAGGTAACCAGCAGCGCCGGGGAAAAACTGTCCACGCAAACCTGCTCCAGCCCCGGATAACAACGGCCGCGGCCGTGAAACAGGCGCCGGCTGTCCGCGCCCGCCTCCGCCAGCTTTGCTCCCACCTCTTCCAGCAGGCTGTTCCTATACATTATCTCTTCCCACCATCGCGCTGTAGGAGCGGCGGGGCGGCCATCCGCCCCGCCGCTCCTACAGGAAAAAGTTTCCATCATTAAAGGCTTCCGTTGCTGAGCGGGTAGAGAATCGCATCCCGGTAACCGGTGATCACGCGGATAAATCCGCTCCAGCTCTCGTCCAGGGCCGCATCGCCACTGTCGATCAACAGCGGGCGGCCGTTCAGTTCGGTAATCTTGGTCTTGGTGGCCACCACCACCAGGTTGTCCCTGCCCACCGCGCGCAGTACCGCGGGGGAGAACTGCTGGTTGCCGCGGCCGATCAGGTGGCCCTGGCCGCCGATAGCGGTGAGGATGATTTTTGCCGGGCCCTCATGTTCGGCGAGCGCCCCCTCGATATCCGCCGCACTCACATCCGCGGCAATCACCTCGCCCCCGCGCAGCAGGTCCACCCCCAGCAGGGTGCCCTCGCAGCCCAGTTCCCCGAGTACCGCCAGGGTGGTGGAGCCGGGGCCAACGATATAGAGGGTGTCCGGATCCAGTTCCTCCACCACCTCCGCGGCGATATCCGCCACCGCCAGCTCCTCCACCTCGCGGCCGGCATTTTTCACCGCCTGCAGGAAATGCCCCTCTTCCGGCGCCAGCAATTCGCCGTAGTAGCGGGTGCTCACCCGGCCCTCGCGGAAGGATTTCTCGTCGATATCGCGCACTTCCCGCTCCTGCAGGTCCACCAGTTCCCCGGCCATCAGCCGCCGCAGCACCTCGCCGCCAGCCCTGGGGGAAATGGCGAAGCAGGCGGAGTGCATCTTCACCCCGGCGGGAATACCCAGCACCGGAAAATCGCTGCCCAGGGCGTTGACCATATTGCGCGCGGTGCCGTCGCCGCCGGCGAAGATGATCAGGTCCGCGCCGGCGTCGCGGATCACCCGCGCGGCGCGCTCGCTGTCCTCTGGGGTGGAGGGTTCGGCCGGGGCCCCGCCCACCACGGTCGCCCGAAAGCCCAGGTCCCGGACCACCGTTTCTCCCATGGCCCCGGAGAAGCAGAGGATCTCCAATTGATCACGAAACGGCTGCAGGGCCTCCAGCGCCGTGGCCGCGCGCTTCTGCGCCTGGGGCTCGGCACCGGCGGCCAGGGCCTGTTCGACAGTTTCCGCCCCATCGCTGCCCTTGAGCCCCGCCGGGCCGCCGACGCCGGCCCAGGGGTTGATGATCAGTCCGAGCCTCTTGAGTTTCACCGCAACCCCAGTATCGCCAGCTGGCGCCGCTGGTCTTCGCTTAGGGCGGCGTCTTCAATTCGGTAGTGGGAGAATTCCATCCGCTCCGGGTATTCCCGGCGCAGTTGGTCGAAGGCTTTCGCCATCGGCAGAGGGCCCCGCGCCGCAGCGCGCAGGCGCTGGTCGTCTGTGCGGGGGTCGTAGATTTGCAGCAGGAGATCGAAAATTCGGGAGGAGTTGGCCAATGCCCTTGTAGGAGCGGTCCGGCCGGGAGCGGCCCATGGCCGCGATCGGCCTTGCGGATCTTCCACACGCCGATCGCGGCCATGGGCCGCTCCTACAGGGGATAGAGGTTCAACAAAACCGAAGCCAGACTGGTCCAACGCCTCCCGCACCATCCGCGTCCCCGCCAGCTTGCCGTCCAGGCTGTACCCGGCGATATGCGGCGTGCCGATGTCCACCAGCTCCAGCAATTCGGTATCGATATCCGGCTCGTGTTCCCAGACGTCCAGTACCGTCTGGAAGCGCTTGCCGACCCGCAACTCCTTCAGCAGCGCGCGATTGTCCACCACTGCGCCGCGGCCGGCGCTGATCAACGCCGCGCCCTGTCCGATTTGCGCAATCTGTTCGGCGCCGATCAGGTGCAGGCTGGGGTGGGGGCCGCCTTTGACCAGCGGCGCGTGCAGGCAGATCACCTCCTGGCGCAGTACGGTTTCCAGGTCCGCACTGTCGGGATTGTCCGGCAGCCAGGGATCGTAGACGGCACAGGGGATGCCCAGCGCGTGCAGGCGCCGTTGCAGCAGGCCACCCACATTGCCGCAACCGACGATGCCGAAGCGGCGCCGGCTCCAGTCGATACCCAGCGCCGCCAGCGCGCAGAAGACGTATTCCACCACCGAATTGGCATTGCAGCCGGGGGCGGCGCTCCAGGCAATGCCCCGGGCTTCCAGCCAGTCCGTATCCAGGTGATCGGTGCCGATGGTGCAACTGCCCACGAAACGCACCGGGGTGCCGGCCAGCAGCGCCTCGTCCACCCGGGTGACGGAGCGTACCAGCAGGATATCCGCATCCTTTAACTGCCCGCGCTCCAGGCCGCGCCCGGGAACGCGCACTATCTCGCCCAGGTCGGAGAAGGTTTCCTCCAGCGCCGGGATATTCTCATCGGCAACTATCTTCAATCCGCTCACACCGCCTCCATTTCCACTGACGCCAGGCGCCGGATTTTGCCATTCAGGCCGCCGATACCGAATTCCTCCGCCAGGGCGCAGGCCAGCCCGATATCCGGCTGCTTCCAGACCAGCGCCCCTGCGCCGATATCCAGCGGCACATTTTCTTCCAGGCTTGCCAGGCGCCGGGCCAGCCGGATCTGCGCCGCGTGTTCCTCCAGCCGCGCTGCGATACCGGCGGCGCCGCGCAGGGGCAGCGCCGCCACTTCCCGCGGCCGGGCGAGCAGGGATTCCACGTCGCCGAAAGCCTCCAATAGGCGCGCGGCGGTTTTGCGCCCGATGCCGGGCACACCGGGGATATCGTCGCTGCTGTCGCCCACAAGGGCCAGGTAGTCGGCGATCTGCACCGGGCGCACGCCGAATTTGGCGAGGATATCGGCCTCTCCCATCTGCTTGTCCGCGGCGAAGTCCCAAAGCGTGGAGGCGCCTCTGGCCAGCAACTGGCCCAGGTCCTTGTCGCGGCTGACGATCACCGGGCGCTGCTCGCGGCAGATACGGGTCAGGCTGGCGAGGATATCGTCCGCTTCAAAGCGCGGACTCGCAAAGCTGGCGATCCCCAGAACCTCTGCCATCTCCCGGCAGGCCGCCAGTTGGAAAGCCAGAGCCTCGTCCGGCAGGGCGCGGCTGCACTTGTAGTCCGGGTAGAGTTCGTTGCGAAAGCAACTGCCCAGGGATTCGTCGAAGGCACAGGCGATTGCCGTCGGGCGCCGCGCCAGCAGCTCCAGCAGGAAGTTACTGAAGCCGTAGACCGCCTCGGTGGTATAGCCGGAGCGGCTCACCCAGTTGGGCGGCAGGGCGAAATAGTAGCGGAAGATATAGACGGAGGCGTCGATCAGATAGGTGGCGCTCATGCCAGCTCCGCCAGTTGGTAGTGCCGCGGGTCCATCGGGTCCGGCCGCCCGAACTCCCGCGCCAGGGCCAGGGCGAATCCCCGGGCCCGGCTGTTCATCCCCTCCTCGCAATACCTCCGCACCTGCCGCCAGATGCCCTCCTTGAAGGCGTCGCTGGGCCCGAGGCCGCTGTGCAGGTTGTCGGCGCTGGCGCGGAACCGCAGGCCGCAGGCGCGGGCGAAAATCCACTCCAGCGCCTGGGGCTTCACTTCCACCCGCTCGAACTCCCGCTGCTGTTCGGCGTTGCGCCCGTCCGGGGCGTACCAGTAGCCGTAATCCGGCAGCTGACGCCGCCGCTCCCCGGCCACGCACCAGTGGGCGGCCTCATGCAGCGCGCTGGCGGGGTAGTCCCGGGTGAACTCGATGCGATGGTGCGGGCACACCGCTCCCGCCGGCCGGTAGTAGGGCTCCTCGAAGCCCCCGCACAGGCGGGTATTGAGCGCAGCGGCAAAACAGCGGTTGAACACCCCGGTAATACGCTCCGTGACTGGGTATTCCGCTTCGGTAATGGATAGGGCTGGCAAAATTCGCTCCGGCGTAGAAATCAGCGCGAGCCAAACTATACCAGCGCCACCATTGTGATCAAAAGCCAGGCCAGCGATAACCAACCGATCTAAGAGGCGAGTTGTATTTCGGTAAACCAGCATATACCTTTAGTCACAGGGAACCTGGAACAGGCCCCCACCCGGTCCCGGGTTCCCCAGGGGGGAATAAGCAGTTCAACGCCCTCCTGCACCACAACCGGCCCTGCAAGGAGGTGCTCTATGACCGACCACAGCGTCAGCAACGTGGTTGACCTCTTCACCGGCGAGCCGATCGAAACTTCTGCGAGCAGGCGCTTCATCCGCCTTTCGCCGGAGCTAGACGGCTTGGAAATGCTCTACTCCAACAGCTCCAGCGGCTCAGACCTCTACAGCCTGAAAATCCTGTGCTGGGGCCTCAAAGCGAATGGCGAGGTCGTCGGCCTCGTCCCCTGGTTGAATGCCATCGTCCCCTGCCCGGACATCAAGGACCCCTTGGACGGGCGCTTCGAAGGCTACTACGATCCAGGCATCGAGGAGATCTTCCACGATGCTCCCATCCACAAAATCGTCGAATTGGAGACTGCGGCGGAGTATTTCGAGTTTGAAAACAGTCGGGCCGAGGAAGTGATACAGGAGATCCCCGATACCATCGGCACCCACGGGGTGTTTATGGACGCGCAGCGGGAAAATCTCACACTCACCGAGGTCGTCAGCTGGCGGTTGTATGCCAACGGCGATATTCACGGCATGCTGATCGACCACGACAATGTGGAAACCACGCCGGTGCTACCCGGCGATCACTGCCTCTATCCGGCACAGGAGGCGGAGGGTTTTCGCTACTTCTTCCAACACCATATCGCCAACAAGATCAAATCCGAAGACCCGGAAGCGCTGGCGGCCATTGCGGCGCTGGTGACTTCTCCCTGATTAACTCTGTGGGGTGAATACAAGGTTCGCTCCCACATCGCTCTTCGTCATACCGGCGCAGGCCGGTATCCAGGTGCCACGAGGCTGGATACCGGCCTGCGCCGGTATGACGAGTCAGGGCAAGCCTGCCTGAAACAAAGTATCTAAGGCTCGGCCTTTTTGATCCAGTAGATAAACTCGTCGTTTTCCTCCGCGTGCTGCACCAGTTCGTAGCCGAGGAACTGGCAGAACTTGGGCACGTCCCGCTGGGTGGAGGGATCGGTGGCAATCATTTGCAACACCTCGCCGGGGCCCACTTTGCGCACCGCTGTGTGCAACATCATGACAGGCTCCGGGCACAGGAGGCCGCGGGCATCCAATATATGATCTGACTTCATGGGGGCCATTGTCCGGGATTTTCCCAACACCGTCATCTTATTTGCCGCTATGCACGGCCAATTTGCCTATCTGCAGAAGCGGCAGTCCGGCTAAAATTTCCGAATCCAAGCCAAGAAGAGTGGAAAATGATTTACGTGTTGATCGAGCGGGAAATTGCCGAGGATATGGAGAGTACCTACGAGGAGACGGCGCGCCAGCTGCTGAACCGCGCCTACCGCACCGTGGGATTTATCGAGGGGCACACCTATCGCGCGCAGGACAATCCGCTGCGTCGCTTCACCCTCTCCAAGTGGCAGTCGACACTACACTGGCAGCATTGGTACACCAGCGAGGAACGCCGCGCACAGATGGCCCAGCTCGCTCCCCTGTTGGCGTCGGAGGAGCGCGTCACGATTCTCGAGAACGCAGAATAAAATCCGCCGCCGCAGCGACCGCCGCCCGCCAATGCTGTTCGCGGGTGAAACCGCTGGCGCGGCGGCGCGGTTTGAAATCGTGGTCGCCATCCTCCAGCCATTCGAAGCAAATGGAATCCGGCAGTCGATAGCCGGCCACTTCGTCGAAATTGCCCAAGGGGTCCCGCGTTCCTTGCACAAACAGCGCCGGGCAATCCAGGGAATAGAGATGCTCGGTGCGCAGCTTGTCCGGCTTGCCTCGGGGATGGAAGGGATAGCCCAGGCAGACCAGTCCGCCGATGTGGTCCTGCAGATACTCGTCCCCGGCCAGCAGACTCGCCACCCGCCCGCCGAGGGACTTACCGCCGATAAACAGCGGCAGCCTCTCCCTTTCCGCGGCCAGCTCCCGGATCTGTTCCCGGTAGCAGTCCTGCAACACTTCCATTTTGTTGGGCGGCCGCTTGCCCCCGCCGCTGCGGCGCTCGGCCATATAGGGGAACTCGAAGCGCAGCACCTCGATACCCCGTGCACAGAGGCCGGCAGCAATCGCCTGCATGAATTCGCTGTCCATGGGCGCGCCGGCACCGTGGGCGAACAGGAAGCGCGCCGCGGCCTTCCCCTCCGGCCTGTCGACCAGCATTTCAATCATCTTTGGGAAGATCCCGCGCCAGCACCAGGTTGACCGATTCCTCCCCCGGCTCGAACCAGATCACCACCTCGCCGGACTGCAACTGCCGGCGCAGGCTGGTCACCTTGTCCTCCAGGCTCGCCTCCCGCTCACCGTAGTCGGTGCCGTCGCGGGTGGCGTATTCCTCGAGGAGGTTCTGCAGGGTGCCGGGGTCCAGTTGTGGGTAGGGAATCTTCATAGTGGTGGGATGGCCAGTGGCTAATAAACGGCTATTCTAACCGCCAACCACCGGCCTCTCACCATTACTCAGCGGCGGGCTTGCGGAAACGCAATGTCATACGGTCGCTCTCGCCGATCATCAGGTACTTGTCCTTGTCCTGGTCGCCCAGGCGCAGTGACGGCGGCAGGGTCCACACGCCTTTCGGGTGATCGGCGGTGTCTTTCGGGTTGGCGTTGATCTCGCTGGTGGCTTCCAGTTCAAAGCCGGCCTTCTTCGCCAGTTCAACCACGTAGTCCTGGGTCATATAGCCGCTCTTCATCATATCCTCGCGGCTGGTGCCCGGCTTGGCCCGGTGCTCCACCACACCCAGCACGCCGCCGGGCTTCAGCGCGGCAAAGAAGGTCTCGAAGGCTTTCTGTTCGTTGTCACCACGCATCCAGTTGTGCACATTGCGGAAGGTGAGCACCGCATCGGCGCTGCCGGCGGGCGCAATCTCGCTGCCGCCGGCTGGATCGAAGGCGGTCAGCCGGATACTGCCATAGACCTTTTTATCGGCGGCAATTTTCTTCTCGAAGGCGGTGCGGGAGTTGCGGAAGTAATCGGAACTGGTATCCGCGGGGAAGTGAGCGGCGTAGAAGGTACCCTTTTCCATCAGGTAGGGGGCGAGGATTTCCGTGTACCAACCGCCGCCGGGCCAGATCTCCACCACTGTCATATTCGGCTCGACACCCAGGAATTCCAGCGTCTCAGCCGGATGGCGGTACTGATCCCTCTCCGCATAGGCGGGAGTGCGGTGGTCGCCGCCGATCGCCGATTTCAGGTTGGCGGCCTGGGCGGTACCGGCAATCATTGCGGAGCACAACAGTGCTCCCAGCCATTTTTGCATTTTCATAGTGTCTCCCATTTTTATTGATTACGAATCCAGCTTCGATTCCACACTGTCGATCTTATCCTGCAGTGACTGCTCGCGGTCGGTACGGGTTCCCAGTTTCAGGCTGGTGCTGATCCGCGGCGCGCCCAGGGCGTGGATGCGCTCGTGGCAGCGCTTTATCGCCGCCATCACCTCATCCCACTCCACCTCGATGTTGGTGCCGTAGGCGTGCATCCGGTGCTTCAAGCCGGCATCGCGCAGGACCCGCTGGCATTCCACTATATAGTCCGATACGGAAACGCCGACCCCGATGGGGATAACACATAAATCCGCATGTACTTTCATCGAGAAGCCCTCCGGGTTTATCTGGCACTATTGGCAGACAGACTGAAAGTTTTTTTCGGCAGCCCGATGGAGTTATCAGGTAAAGCGCCAGTCGCTACAATGCAGCACAGTGTAACCACACCCCGCAGCTAAGGAATACCCCATGCAACAGCATCTCGTAATCTCCCTGATCAGCGATGACAAGCCCGGCGTAGTCGAAAAACTCTCCGCCGCGGTGGCGGAAAACGGCGGTAACTGGGAGGACAGTCGCATGGCGCACTTCGCCGGCAAGTTCGCCGGTATCCTGCGCGTCAGCGTGTCCGCGGACGCCTGCCAGGGGCTGCGAGAGGCCTTGGAAGCTCTCGCCGATGAAGGTTACAGGATTCAAATCGAGGAGTCGCTGGCGGTGGCCAGCGGCCCCCTCCAGACCCTGAACCTGAAGCTGGTGGGCAACGACCGCCCCGGCATAGTGCGGGAGATCTCCCGTGCCCTGGCCGCGCGCCAGATCAATATGGAGCAGTTGGAAACCGGCTGCAGCAGTGTGCCCGGCAGCGGCGAGCCGCTGTTTACCGCCGAGTGCACCATCGGCGTGGCGGAGGATATGGATCTCGACGGCCTGCGCGACGAGTTGGACGAGATCGCCGACGAGCTGGGGGTGGAGATCGACTGCGAGAAGACTTCCCCCCCGCAACTGTGAAATAATCCGCGCCCATTGGATGACGCGCATCACTCGTAGCAATGTGCAGGGCGGCCCTGCTACCGGGTACTGCCTTGCGAGACACGCCGTAAACCCATCCCTGGGGGCTTGTCCGCGAGGTCCCTCTCGCAGACAGTCTCGCAAGGCAGTACCCGGCATCAGGACCTTCTCATCACGCTTATTGCTTGATTCGGCATTGTTTACAGGCCCCATGTTCAAAATCGTCCTCTACCAACCGGAAATCGCCCCAAACACCGGCAATATCATCCGCCTCTGCGCCAATACCGGCGCCGAGCTGCACCTGATCGAGCCGCTGGGCTTCGCCATGGACGACAAGCGGCTGCGCCGCGCCGGGCTGGATTACCGCGAGTACAGCCGCGTGGAGCGCCACCGGGACTGGCAGGCCTTTGTGGATGCGGAGCAGCCCGCGCGGGTGCTGGCGCTGTCCACCAAGGGTCGCCGGTACCACGCGGAAATTGACTTCCGCCCTGGCGACGCTATCGTCTTCGGCCCCGAGACCCGCGGCCTGCCGGCGGAATTCCTCGCCCGCGTGGGCGCGGAGCACACGCTGCGCATCCCCATGCGCGCCGACAGCCGCAGCCTCAACCTCTCCAATGCCGCCGCCGTGGTCGTCTACGAAGCCTGGCGGCAGCTGGGATTTCCCGAAGCGCAATAAAGATTGACCATGCACGCACCGATCGGACTCTTTTACGGCTCCAGCACCTGCTACACGGAAATGGCCGCGGAGAAAATCCGCGAGCGCCTCGGCGCCGAGTGGGTGGACCTGCACAATATCGCCGACGGCGATATTGCCGCAGTGGAGAACTACGACTTCCTGATTTTTGGCATCCCCACCTGGGATTACGGCGAACTGCAGGAGGACTGGGAAAACTGCTGGGACGACCTGGCCCTGCTCGACCTGCACGGCAAGACAGCGGCCCTGTTCGGCCTCGGCGACCAGGAGGGCTATCCGCAGTGGTTCCAGGACGCCCTCGGCTACCTCCACGCCCAGGTTGTGGCCCTGGGTGCGCGGACGGTGGGCTGCTGGCCCGCGGAGGGCTATCAATTTGAGGAATCCAAGGGGCTGACGGAGGACGGCAGCTGTTTTGTCGGCCTGGCCCTGGACGAGGAAAACGAATTCGAGCTCTCCGACGAGCGCATCGACCAGTGGTGCGCCCAGGTGATGCGTGAGTTCGGCTTGAGCCAGTGAGCAAAGACAAACTTCACGCGGATATCGAGTGGCGTGACGACGGCCAGCCCCTTTCCCGCGCCTTTGACGATATCTACTTCTCCAGCTCGTCGGGGCTGGAGGAGAGCCGCTACGTCTTCCTGCAACAGAATCGGCTGCCCGAGCGCTGGGCGGAGCTGCCGGAAGGCGCCGGTTTTACCATCGGCGAAACCGGCTTCGGTACCGGCCTGAATTTCCTCGCCGCCTGGCAGCTGTGGCTGGACACAGCGCCACCAGACGCCCGCCTGCATTTCATCTCGGTGGAAAAATATCCCCTCCACCGCGCAGACCTGCAACGCGCCCTCGACCTCTGGCCGCAGCTTCGGCCGCTGGCCGGGCAGCTATTGCGGGACTACCCGCCCCTGCTCGCCGCCGGCGTGCACCGGCTGCACTTCGAGCGTATCTGCCTGACCCTGGTGATCGGCGAGGCCAGCGCAGCGCTCCGCTCCCTGTGCCTGGAGGACGAGCGCCGCGACCGGCTTGTCGACGCCTGGTTCCTGGACGGTTTCGCGCCGGCCAAGAATCCGGCCATGTGGACACCGGAACTGTTCGGAAATATGGCCGCGCTCAGCAAACCGGGAGCCACTTTCGCCACCTTTACCTGCGCGGGCCTGGTCAAGCGCGGATTGAAAGACGCGGGTTTTGGGCTGGAGAAGGTACCCGGTTACGGGCGCAAGCGGGAGATGTTGCGGGGTGTACTGGAAAAAACCGGGCCTGCCGAAATTACTTCCACTCCCTGGCATTTGCCAGACAGCGAGTCCGATCGCGGCCAACGGCCGCTCCTACAGCCTGCTCCCCCCGTTGTAGGAGCGGTCCGGCCGGGAGCGGTCCGGCCGGGAGCGGTCCGGCCGGGAGCGGCCCCGTCGGGAGCGGCCGCTGGCCGCGAACCGTCCTCACAGCCAATCGCCGTTATCGGCGCCGGCATCTCCGGCGCCACCGCCGCCCGCGCCCTGGCGGAACGCGGCCTGAAGGTCAGGGTTTTCGAGCAGGGGCCGGAGCCCGGCAGCGGGGCCTCCGGCAATGACCAGGGCATCCTCTACGCCAAACTGTCTCCCAAGCCCGGCCCCAACGGCGACTTCAACCTGCACGCGCTGCTGTTCGCGCTGCGCTACTACCGCAATTACTGCGCGGATGCGGCGCATTTCTGCGGCCTGCTGCAATTGGCGCAGAGCGACAAAGAGCGGGAGTTGCAGCGGCAGGTCGCCGAGTGGCTCGACTTCCACCAGGCCGGGGATCTGGCCCGGGCCGTGGGCGCCGAAGAGGCCGGAAAAATCGCCGGCCTGCCGCTGGATTTCGGCGGATTGTATTTTCCCTCCGCCGGCTGGCTGGAACCGCAAAAAGTCTGCGCGACACTGCTGCAGCACAAAAATATCGAACTGCACTGCAATACGGCAGTCGAGAAACTGCAACGGCAGGAAAACGACTGGCTGCTGCGAACCTGTAGGAGCGGTCCAGCCGGGAGCGGCCCATGGCCGCGATCTGACTTTCCACCGAAACAGATGCCAATCGCGGCCAGAGAATTTTCAGCAGATGCGGTGATCATCTGCACCGCCAACGGTATGACACAGCTTGTTCAAACCAGCCCTCTGCCCCTGCGCCCCATTCGCGGCCAGGTTTCCAGCGCGGCCGCCGGCCCGCAGTCGCAAAAGCTCGAAACCGTGCTCTGCGGCGAGGGTTACCTGGCCCCCGCTTTTCACGGCCGCCACACCTACGGTGCCACTTTCAAGTTAAAAGAAACGCAGAGCGAATTGCGCGAAGCGGAGCACCAGGAAAACCTGGCCAACCTGGCCGAACTGCTGCCGCAGATAGCCGGGGAGTTTTCCACCGGCCCAATGCAGGGCCGCGCCGCGGTGCGCGCCGCCACCCCCGATTACCTCCCGGTGACCGGCCCGGTGCCCCACTGGGAATCACTGAACAACACCTACGCGGCACTGGGAAAAAACCGCAAACAGCTGATCGCGCAGACCGCCGACTATCAGCGGAACCTGTTCGTCCTCGGCGGGCTGGGTTCCCGCGGATTCACCTATGCGCCGCTGGCGGCGGAGGTGCTCGCCGCCTGGCTGTGCGGGGAAGCGATGCCGGTCAGTTGCGATCTGGTAAAGGCACTACACCCGGCGCGCTTTGCCATTCGCGCCCTGGGAAAAAAGAATAGGAGCTGAATCGAATGGCACTGACTTAAGCGTTGCAACCTCCGTAGGATGGGCAAAGGAGCGTAGCGACGTGCCCATCATCCGCGGCTTTGATGGGCACGCTGCGCTTTGCCCATCCTACAAAAATAGCGAATCCCGGCTTAAGTCAGTGCCATTCGGAACTGAATCCCCTTGCGCCCGCCGCTCCTACGCAGAAGGCTCCGGAGGGGCCAGCAAACTGCCGCTACCGGACCCGCAGGCCACAATCGACTTCATCGCCGCCTCCACGGTCACATTGGGCAGGATCTCGACACAGTCCGCCGGCACATGGAACACGAAACCGGAAGTGGGCACCGGCGCCGTGGGGACGTATACGGTGTAGTCGCCATTGGGGTGCCGGGAGGTGACGATGGCGGTGACCGAAAGCGGGTTGTCGGCGCCGTGAATACGCACTCGCGCCACCGGCCCGGACAGCACTCCCTCGCCACCGCCACCGATAAACTGCAGCACCAGGTCCTTGATGGTGCTGTAGCCGGGCGCCAGGCGGCTCAGCCACCGGTCCACGTGATTGTGCATCCAGCGCCCCACCCCGGTCTTGACGACCAGCCCGATCAGGAAGCAGCCGCCGAGAATCAGCCCTATCACCACCAGCTGGGCGAGGGTATCCTTGATCGTCGTGTGGGTTTCCATCCACTGGGTGGCCGGCGCCACCAGTTCGCTGATCTGGCCAAACAGCCATTGGAACAGCAGAATGAAAATGGCAATGGGCAGCACCACCGCCAGTCCGCCCAAAAGGGTCAAGGTGATAAAGGTTTTTACTCTGGTCATAATTTTCCAATGCGAATACTGAAAGCACTGTTGCTGGCGCTGGCGTCCGTTGCGGCCCTGGCCGCGGAGGCGCCGCTGCCGGAAACCCCGTTCGAACTGCTGGATGAGCGCAGCCGCCCGGCGGATCGCTTTACCCAGGGGCTCTATTTCGACGGCGAGCGCTGGTGGGAGAGCAGCGGGCTCTACCGACGCTCCTGGCTGGCCGAGTATACCGACCCCGGCGGCAATCCCCTAAGGCGCAAATGGCTGGCTGAGAACCGCTTCGCAGAGGGCCTGTCGGTGCACGGCGACAAGCTGTACCTGCTCACTTACAGGGCCGGCGAACTGCAGGTCTATCGCCGCAAAGACCTGGCCCCCGTGAACAAACTGGGTTACTCGGGCGAAGGCTGGGGGCTCGCCAGCGACGGCGAGCAGCTGATTATGAGCGACGGCTCCGGCGAACTCACTTTTCGCAACCCGGAAACCTTCGAAGTGGAACGGCGCGTGAAGGTGCACGGCGGCGGCGAGGAGTGGACGCGCCTCAACGAACTGGAATATGTGCGGGGACTGATCTGGGCCAACATCTGGCAGGACACGCGCATCATTGCCATCGATCCCGCCAGCGGCGAAGTGCGCGGGCTGGTCGACCTGCAAACCCTGGCGCCGGAGAGGCGCCACCCCGATGTTGTGGCCAACGGCATCGCCTGGGATGAAAAGCGCAACGGGCTCTGGGTGACGGGGAAATACTGGCCCGCGCTCTATCTGATCCGGCCCCGGGGGCTGGGATTTGATGCCCCGGGAACGCGGAGCTCCAGCTCCGCATCAGGGACGAATGCGGAGCTGGAGCTCCGCGTTCCCGGGGTCAGCCGCGATAGACATCAATAACAGTCAGTACCCCACCGCCACGCACCAGTTCCAGTGCCTCCCCGGAAATCTGCAGGCGGAAGCCATGGCCCCACGGCTGCAGGCTGACGCCTTCGGATCCGTCGACGCCGTCGTAGAGCTGCGTATTGTCGCCGTCGTCTGCCTGCCACTGCACCCCTTCCACCCGGCGCATTCCCGGCAGATGCAAAGTCAGGACGTGCAGATCAGCCGGCAGCGGGCGCAGCTCCACCCGCGCGATACCGCTGGCAGTGGCGACGGAGAAAGCCAGTTGATTCTTCGGCGCCGGCTGCCAGCCGAGATGGGTGTCCGCCAGTGCGGACTGCACCAGGGAGTGACGGGGCGTCGTGGTCGCGCATCCGGCGAGACCCAGGGTGAACAGCAAAAAGAGCGTTATCGGGGCACGCATAGCCTTATCCCTGCTATGTCTGTGGTCCGCCGATTATAGGCGCTCTCTTTTGTACCAGAAGGAAAATGGCGACAAAATTGTGAAGAGATTCCATTGTCCTTTCTCTTTGTAGGAGCGGCGGGGCGGCCATCCGCCCCGCCGCTCCTACAGGGTAATAAGCCCGCAAACATCGCCAGCTCCGGCCACCAAAACGTTATACTCCACCCCCATGCAAAACATCCCACAAGACCCACAACAAATCCTCGAACACGTCTTCGGCTACAGCGCCTTCCGCGGCCCCCAGCGGGAGATCATCGACACCTTGATGGCCGGCGGGGACGCGCTGGTACTGATGCCCACCGGCGGCGGCAAGTCCCTCTGCTACCAGATCCCGGCGCTGGCGCGGCCCGGTTGCGGGGTGGTGATCTCGCCGCTGATCGCGCTGATGCAGGACCAGGTGGAGGCACTGCGGGCCGCGGGGGTCAACGCGGCATTCCTCAATTCCTCCCTGCCTTTCGACGAGGCACAGGCCATCGAGGGCGCGCTGCTGCGCAATGAGCTGGACCTGATCTACCTGGCACCGGAGCGCCTGCTGCAACCGCGCACACTGGAGCTTCTGCAGCGAATTGAACTGTCGCTGTTCGCTATCGACGAGGCCCATTGCGTGTCCCAGTGGGGCCACGACTTCCGCGCCGATTACCTGCACCTGAACTGCCTGCACGAGCAGTTCCCCAGCGTACCGCGTATCGCCCTCACCGCCACCGCGGACGGGCGCACCCGGGGGGAAATCGCCCACCGCCTGGATCTGGAAAATGCGCGGCATTTTGTCAGCAGCTTCGATCGCCCCAATATCCAGTACCGTATCGCCCAGAAGGACAACCCCCGCCGCCAGTTGCTGCAATTCCTGCGCGCAGAACAGGAGGGCAGCGCCGGTATCATCTACTGCCTGTCCCGCAACAAAGTGGAGAACACCGCCGACTGGCTGTGCCAGCAGGGCTTTACCGCCCTCCCTTACCACGCCGGCCTGCCGGCGCCGTTGCGCGCGGAACACCAGCGGCGCTTCCTGCGCGAGGAGGGCGTGATCATCGTCGCCACTATCGCCTTCGGCATGGGCATCGACAAACCGGACGTGCGTTTCGTGGCCCACCTGGATCTGCCCAAGAGTGTCGAGGCCTACTACCAGGAGACCGGCCGCGCCGGGCGCGACGGCGAAGCGGCCACCGCACTGTTGCTCTACGGCCTGGAGGACGTGGTGAAGCTGGCACAGATGGCGGAATCCTCCGAGGGTAGCGAGGAACACAAGCGCCAGGAGCGCGCGCGCCTGAACGCCATGCTCGGCCTGTGCGAGATCACCAGTTGCCGCCGGCAGGCCCTGCTGCGCTATTTCGGCGAGGAACTGGCGGAGCCCTGCGGCAACTGCGACACCTGCCTGGAACCGCCGCAGACCTGGGACGGTACCCAGGCCGCGGCCAAACTGCTGTCCTGCGTCTACCGCACCGGCCAGCGCTTCGGCGCCGCCCACGTGATCGACGTACTGCGCGGCTCGGAAAACGAAAAGGTGCGCAAGTTTGGCCACCAGAACCTCTCCACCTATGGCATAGGCACGGATCTATCCGCTGCCGAGTGGCGCGGTGTGGTCCGTCAACTGGTGGTGCGCGGCTACCTGGAGGTGGAGGGGGAATTCAGCAGCGTCCGGCTGACCGAAGCTTGCCGCCCACTGCTGCGCGGCGAGGAATCCATCCAGTTGCGCAAGCTGCCGCCCAAAGCCGCCCGCGCGGAACCGCGCAGGGCTGCCGCCCCGGCCACGGAACTCACCGCCGCCGACGAACCTCTCTGGGAGGCCCTGCGCGCTTGCCGCAAGCAACTGGCGGAAGAAAACGGCGTGCCGCCCTATGTGGTCTTCCACGATGCAACCTTGCGTGAAATGGCCAGCGCCAAACCGCAAACTCCGGAGGAGCTGCTGGCCATCTCCGGGGTGGGCGACAGCAAGCTGGAGCGGTTTGGCGATGCCTTTCTGGCAGTTTTGCGGGAGCATGATAGCGTCGCAACTGATTAATATAATTAACACCTAGGCAGAAGCGAACCTTGTCATCCTACAACAACATTTTCGTCGTTCCGGCGCAGGCCGGAACCCAGCGGTGCAGGACTGGATACCGGCCTGCGCCGGTATGACGAATCAATAAAGGCTCAATTTGAACGACCCTCCACAGCTCTACCAATTCCGCACCAAACCGAATGATCATTCAACTATTGTAAACTTTATTAACCACCCCTAGACTCCCCTCAAGCAAACAAAAACAGAGGTGAATCATGGCCCAGATCGACATTCGCGCCGGTTTGAGCAACGAGGAACTCGACGCCCACTGGATGCCGTTTACCGGCAACCGCCACTTCAAGTCCGAACCGCGGCTGTTTGTCAGCGCTGAGGGCATGCACTACACCACGGCGGACGGCCGCTCGGTGCTGGACGGCTTCTCCGGCCTCTGGTGCAGCAACGCCGGCCACGGCCGCAAGGAAATCGCCGACGCGGTAGCCCAGCAGCTCACCGCCCTCGACTACTCTCCCGCCTTCCAATTCGGTCACCCGCTGGCGTTCAAGCTGGCCAGGCGTCTGGCGGACATGGCGCCGGGCGATCTGAACCGGGTCTTCTTTTGCAACTCCGGCTCCGAGGCCGCGGACACCGCGCTGAAAATCGCCCGCGCCTACTGGCGCGTCGCGGGGCGGCCGGAAAAGAACCGCCTGGTGGGCCGCGCCCAGGGCTACCATGGGGTGAACTTCGGCGGCATCTCCGTGGGCGGCATGGTGGGCAACCGCAAAACCTTCGGCCCGGCGCTGGACGTGGATCACCTCCCCCATACCCTTTTGCCGGAAAATGCCTTTTCCCGAGGCTTGCCGGAACACGGCGGCACGAGCATGGCCGAGCGGCTGATGGATATCATCAATCTCCAGGGGGCGGAAAATATTGCCGCAGTGATGGTGGAACCCTTCGCCGGCTCCGCCGGGGTGATACTACCGCCGAAAGGCTATCTGCAGCGCCTGCGGGAAATCTGTGACCAGCACCATATCCTGCTGATCTTCGACGAAGTGATCACCGGCTTCGGCCGCACCGGCTCCGCGTTTGCCGCGCAGGAATTCGGCGTACAGCCGGATATCATGACCACCGCCAAGGGCATCTCAAACGGCGCAGTTCCCCTCGGTGCAGTGTTTGTCCGCGAGGGCATCTACGACGCTTTTATGCAGGGCCCGGAGCATATCCCCGAACTGGCCCACGGCTATACCTATTCCGCGCATCCGGTGGCCTGCGCCGCGGCCATGGCGACCCTGGATATCTACGAAAGGGAAACCCTGTTCGCGCGGGTCCGGGAACTGGCCCCCCATTTCGAGGATGCCCTGCACGGCCTGAAAGGCGAGCCCCATGTGATCGATATTCGCAACTACGGCCTGGCCGGCGCCATCCAACTGCAACCCCGCGACGGCGAGCCCGGCAAACGCGCGATGGAAGTGGTGCTGGAGGCCTACCGGCGCGGTGTACTGCTGCGCTGGACCGGAGATACCATCGCCGTGGCACCGCCGTTTATTATCCAACCGGCACAGATAGATCAGATTGCGCAGACGCTGGCGGAAATCCTGAAAGAAATTAACTGATCCCATGTAGGAGCCTGCTTGCAGGCGAAAAAAGGCTAAAACGAAGCCCCGAAATATTCGCCTGCAAGTAGGCTCCTACATCGTTCATTCGTCGTTCCGGCGCAGGCCGGAACCCATATACCACAAAACTGGATACCGGCCTGCGCCGGTATGACGAGCAAAGAATGAAAAGGCCCGACGTGAAAGCGGGACAACCCGAAGGAGCAAAACCATGAACACCATCGGCCACCTGATCAACGGCGAACAGGTCAACCGCGAAGGCGACCGCCACCAGGACATTGCCAACCCCTCCACCAATGAAGTGAGCGCGCGCGTATGCCTGGCGAGCCGGGCCACCGTGGGCGAAGCCATCGCCGCGGCCCAGGCCGCCTACCCCGCCTGGCGCAATACCCCGCCAATCAAGCGGGCGAGGCTCATGTTCCGCCTCAAGGACCTGCTGGAAGAGAATGCAGAGAAAATCTGCCAATTGATCACCCACGAACACGGCAAAGTATTCAACGACGCCATGGGCGAACTGCAGCGCGGTATCGAAAATGTGGAGTACGCCTGCAGCATACCGGAGCTATTAAAAGGCGAGCACAGCAAAAACGTCGGCCCCGCCATCGACTCCTGGAGCGAATTCCAGCCCCTGGGCGTCTGTGCCGGCATCACCCCGTTCAACTTCCCGGCCATGGTGCCCCTGTGGATGTGGCCCATGGCCATCGCCTGCGGCAACACCTTTGTACTCAAGCCCTCGGAGCGCGACCCCAGCTCCGCGCTGTTTATCGCCCAACTGGGGCTGGAGGCGGGCATACCCGCCGGCGTGCTCAATGTGGTCAACGGCGATAAAGAGGCAGTGGACACACTGCTCACCGATTCCCGCGTACAGGCGGTGAGCTTCGTCGGCTCTACGCCGATAGCCGAGTACGTCTATACCACCGGCAACGCCAACGGCAAACGGGTACAGGCTTTCGGTGGAGCGAAAAACCACGCCGTCGTAATGCCGGACGCGGACCTGGACAACGCGGTCAACGCGCTGATGGGCGCCGCCTATGGCTCCTGTGGCGAGCGATGCATGGCCATCTCCGTCGCCGTCGCCGTGGGCGACGCCACCGCCGACTCACTGATCGAAAAACTCAAAGAGCAGATCGCCAAATTGAAAGTGGGCGACGGCATGGACAACGGCAACGATATGGGCCCGCTGGTCACCCGCGCGCACAAGGAAAAAGTCGAAGGCTATATCGCCAAGGGGCTGGAGGAAGGCGCGGAACTGGTGGTGGACGGCCGCGGCCTGACAGTACCCGGCTTTGAAAGCGGCAACTACCTGGGCGCCTGCCTGTTCGACAAAGTCACCCCGGAAATGACCATTCACTCCGACGAGATCTTCGGCCCGGTGTTGTGTGTGATGCGCGCGAAAACCATGCAGGAGGCGATGGAAATCGTCGACGCCCACGAATACGGCAACGGCACCTGCATCTTCACCCGCGACGGCGAGGCCGCACGCTACTTCTCCGACAATATCAAGGTGGGCATGGTGGGCATCAACGTCCCCCTGCCGGTACCGGTGGCCTACCACAGCTTCGGCGGCTGGAAACGCTCGCTCTTCGGCGACCTGCACGCCTACGGGCCGGATTCGGTGCGTTTTTACACCAAGCGCAAGACTGTGACCCAGCGCTGGCCGGCTAGTGGGGTGCGGGAGGGGGTGCAGTTTACTTTTCCCAGTAACGGCTGAGACTCGCAGAACAACCTAACCTGCAGGAGCGGCCCACGGCCGCGATCAAATTTGTGCCAATTGCACAAATCACTGAATCTCATCACAACAGGCAATGGTCGCGAAGCTGGACCGACACGATGCAATCAGCGCCCGAAAAAATTTCTCATACAATACTATTGACACACCTTATCTCATGATGTGAGTATTGATGGTAGCGGTACCATTTTCCGGCAGTACAACGGAAATCAATAATAACCACATCGCCGAGACACTTCCGGGGTTGTTGCAAGGGAGCCTGCGGCAAACAGCGAAAAGGAGAGGTGTCGCCGCGGGTTCCGCCCGACAACGGCGACCGTTGAGAAAATGAAAAAATCCACGCTTGTCCCCGTTTGTACCCACCCACGCCAACTGCGCCACCCCAGTTTTCCGGCGCTCCCTGTGCGCCTTTCTCAACAACCATGACCTGGCTGATGAACTACCTGGGACGATAAGTCTGCAGGTAATTACTGAGCCTGACTTCCAGTAAAAAGTAACGTCCTTACACTGCGAATTCTGCGGCGCGAAGACGGCGCGGGACTGGATCAAGTCACGCTAATGAGGAGGGGTTTGCTATGAATGCTATCAAGCGCAGCCTAGCTGCAGTACTTTTGTGCCTGGCGTGGCCGACGGTCCACGCCGCACAAGGCTCCATGACCATCGTCAACGACTGGGGCTCGGGTTTCGAGGGCCAAGTGACGGTCATCAACGACGGCAGCAGTACGCTGTCGAACTGGACGGCCGAATTCGACATGGCCATCTCCATCAACAACATCTGGAGCGCGCAGATCCAGTGGAGCAGCGGGAACCATTTCGTGATCGGGCCGGCCGCGTGGAACGCCAACATAGCGCCCGGCGCCTCGGCGACGTTCGGTTTCACCGCCTCGCCCGGCAACCTGTCCGCGGTCAGTGTCACGGTCAGCGGCGACGGTGATACAAGTTCCAGCTCATCCAGCAGCTCTTCGAGCAGTAGTTCTTCGAGCAGTTCCAGTTCCTCAAGCAGTTCAAGTTCCGGCGGTAACAACGCGATCACCGTTCGCGCCCTCGGCACCACCGGCACCGAGTCGATCACCCTGCGGGTGGGCGGCACCGATGTGCAGAGCTGGACGCTGACCACCGCCATGATGGACTACACCGCCACCACCAACCTGGAAGGCGATGTCATCGTGGCCTTCACCAACGACAACGACGGCGATGCCGACGTGCAGATTGATTTCGTGCAGGTCAACGGCCAAGTCCGCCAGGCCGAGAACCAGAGCGAGAACACCGGCGCCTGGGGCAACAACCAGTGTGGCGGAGGTTCGAACACCGAATGGCTGCACTGCAACGGCCACATCAACTTCGGCCCCGTCTCGGGCAACGGCCAGGCATGCGATCTGCCCGGTTCCTTGAACTGGACCTCCAGTCAACCGTTAATCACACCGAAGAACGGCAAGGTATCGGTGAAGGACCCGACGATCATTAATTACAATGGTCGGTATCATGTAATCTCGACGGTTTATGACACTGCCTATAGATCCATTTACCTGAACTTTACCGATTTCAACCAAGCGGCCGCCGCGGATCAACTTAACTTTGCACCCGGCGGAAGTTCCACCGTCGCTCCGCAAGTGTTCTACTTCGCGCCTCAGAACAAGTGGTACCTCATTTCGCAATGGCCCGGTAAATACTCGACCAACACGGACATCACTAATCCGAACGGCTGGACCTCGCCGCAAACCCTGTTAGCTGGAGAGCCCAATGGTTCCCTGGATTTCTGGGTGATTTGTGATGATGCGAATTGTTACCTGTTCTTCTCGCGGGATGACGGCGCGTTGTACATGAGCAAAACCACCATTGGCAATTTCCCGAACTTCAGTGGTTACACAACAGTCATGTCCGGTGCGCAGAACGTGCTGTTTGAAGCCGCCAATGTGTATAAACTGCAGGGGCTTAACAAATACCTTCTGATGGTGGAAGGCTGGCAATCAGGTCCACGCTTCTTCAGAGCCTGGACCTCGAGCAGCCTGGACGGACCCTGGACGGCTTATAAGACTTCGGAGTCCGATCCCTTTGTGGGCTCAAGCAATGTTTCTTTCCCCGGTGGCCGGTGGACAAACGATATCAGCCACGGTGAAATGATCCGGGCCGGCTATGACCAGAAAATGGAAATCGACGCGTGCAATATGCAGTATTTGTATCAGGGCGTTGATCCCAACAGCACTAACGTGGATTACAACCTGCTGCCGTGGAAACTCGGCTTGTTAACCACCAATTAATCTGTACTCCCGATAAAGCAGTGCCCTTTGTAACGAAGGGCGCTGCAATTCTTTTATAGAATTAATATCAGCGTTGATGGGAATACCGCTATGACCATGAGAAAATTAGTTACGCTCTTTTACCCGCGACGACGAGGCCGAACGCTACTTCTCCGACAATATCAAGGTGGGCATGGTACCGGTCGCCTACCGCAGCTTCGGCGGCTGGAAACGCTCCCTGTTCGGCGACCTGCACGCCTACGGGCCGGATTCGGTGCGTTTTTACATCAAGCGCAAGACAGTGACCCAGCGCTGGCCGGCTAGTGGGGTGCGGGAGGGGGTGCAGTTTACATTTCCCAGCAGCAGCTGATCCTCTGGGATGCGCTCCGCGCACCCCAACATCGCACGGGGACATCTCTACATTTGGTTCCGTACAGCTCCAAATTGCAGTGGACAAGGATAACGACTTTCCTGCAGACTACCTCGTCAAATAGAGATATGAGCCAGAAAAAACAGACCAGGAGATTCGAGGTCGCAGGATGGCATCAGCCTTTTCCCATGTCATCATTCCCGCTGTGATTTACGCTGCTTTTAAAAGTGGTTCGATCAATATTCGACTACTCGTCGTCGCAGCCGCACTCTCCGTACTTCCCGACCTGGACGTTGTTGCCTTTAAGTTTGGCATCCCCTACGAATCGCAATGGGGGCACCGGGGGTTCGGCGTTTTTCAAGATAGTTGTCGCCTTTTTTCGTTACGCTGCGACTTTGGTTTCTGGTTCTTCTTTCTGTGGATTTAGGGCCACTGCACCAACCGGTGTCCAGTCCCTTGTCTCTCCAGACCAGCGCGATGGATTTCTTTCCCTCGCCAGCTTGTAGACTTTCTCCCGCTCGGATAATAGGGCCACATCCTTGCCGTCATGCCTGTCCGCCGGGGTGACATACTTGATGCCACTATGCAGATGCTCGTGGTTGTACCAGTGCATAAATCTCTCTACCCACTGCCTCGCCTCGTCCAGTGAAGCAAAGCCCTCCGAGGGCCAGCGTGGACAGTATTTCACCGTGCGGAACAACGATTCCGAGTAGGGGTTATCGTTGCTCACCCGTGGGCGACTGTGCGAAGCCTGGATGCCCAGATCGTACAGCTTGGTCTGCAAGGTCTGCGACTTCATCGGCGCGCCGTTGTCGGAGTGCAATACCGGGGGACTGCAAAAACACTGCTCCCGCAGCATAGCCCGCTGTATCAGCACCGCCGCATGTTCGCCGGACTCGCTCTCGTGTACTTCCCAGACCACGCCCTTACGGCTATAGATGTCTTCCACCAGATACAGGTAGTAATACAGCCCCTTCACCGATGACGGCAAATAGGTGATGTCCCAGGTCCACACTTGGTTGGGCGCCTCGGCCACAAAGGTGGCGGGGGCCTTGCGTTTCTTCCTGGACTTCGACCGTCCGCGATGATGCAGTTGGTCCGCATCCCTTAACGTTCGGTAGAAGCTCGATTCTGACGCAATATACTCGCCGCGGTCCGCCAGCGTGGGCACTATCTGGCCCGGTGGCTTGCTGGCAAACTCCGGACTGTTGCACGCGGCCAGGATCGCCTGCCGTTCCTCTTCCGCCAGTTTGTTGTGTGGCTCTGGCCTCTGTGCATCGGGTCGCCGGTCTTCTTGCGGCGCCCCCTGGGCAGTCCAGCGCTGCAGGGTCCGCAGACTGATCCCAACCTCCGCACAGGCCCGGCCTCTGCGGGCACCCGCAGCCACAGCCTCTTCTATCCACCCAATCAGTTGACGCCGCTCCGGGGCCGGGGTCATTCTTCCCCGCTGTCCTCTCCCCAGAGGGCATTCAGCTTTTTTCTCAACACCAGCAGCGCTGTCGTTTCCGCGAGGGCCTTTTCCTTTCGGTGAAGATCCTTCTCTAACTCCTTGATGCGCTTCTTGGCCCGCCGCGCCTCTTCCCGCTCCTGTTTGCGGCGCTCGGCATCGGTCAACGTGCCTTGAATACAGGCCGCCCTCCAGGCCTGTACCTGCTCCGGGTACAGCCCCTTGCTGCGGCAATACTCACTCAGCGCGGCTTCGCTGAGACTGGCGGTTTCAACGACGACCGCGAACTTGGCTTCCGCCGACCAATCTTCGCTCTGTTTACCACTACCCGGCACCGGTATACCCTTCTCTTTGGCTTGCTGGCGCCAATTGTACAGGGTGCCTTCGCTGATGCCTTCTTCCGCCGCGACGTCCGGGATGGGCCGGTTCTCCGGCGGCAGCAGCTTCTTCAACACTGAGGCTTTGCGTTCTGTGGAATAACGGGGCATTTGCTCCTCTTTACCGCCCCCTGTCTTGGCTTCTTCGGTTCAGTAGAGGCGACAACTATCCTGACACAGGGGGGACTCGGCGTAGCCCTGTATTGGCCGTTCAGCTCGGAAAGGATTTTCCTTCCCTACCGGCCTATCCAGGTTTCCCCGATTGGCGTTGGCGCCTTCTTTACGGAAAATGGGCTGCGAGTGATATCTTCAGAACTTTTCTGGGTTTTGATTCCGGGGCTTGTGATCGGCACTCTCGGCGCACTGACAAGGCGTTATCGTGCGAAAAATGAATAGCGGCCGGCGCCGGAAACCTGACATCTGATATCGGGTTAACGAGCTGGCTGCAATTGCTCACTTCTCACTTTTTTCTCCTTCCACCGAACAGCTTGCCGGTTGCCTTCCTAAAAAACAAACAAGGCAGCCCAAGGGCTGCCTCAAACGTGCCGCGTAGTAGCGCTGTATCAGAAGGAGTAGCGCGCGCCCAGTGCGAAGGTACGACTGTAGATGGACGAGCCGAAGTTGTAGATATCCGGATACTCGTAATAGCTCTGGTAGTAGTCGTCCAACAGGTTGGTTGCGTCGAAGGTGAACGTCAGGTTCTCCATCGGGCTGGAGATTGTAAATTAAATTGTGTAACTGCTCATGCCTCCGTACTCTGCACCAGAGGATACTATGAGCAGAACAATGAAAAACCACGACCTGGAACAACAACTCAAAGCCCACGTCACTGAGCTGGCCAAGGGCGTCAAGTCCGAGGCCGACCTGAACGACCTTACCCAGAAGCTGGTGAAGATGACAGTGGAGGCGGCGCTAGGCGCGGAGCTGGACGACCACCTGGGCTACGACAAGCATGATCCAGTAGGGCGTGGTTCCGGCAATAGCCGCAACGGCACCAGCTCCAAACGCCTGAAGGGCCAGCACGGCGAAGTCGAGATCAATGCCCCCAGAGACCGCTCTGGCACCTTCGAGCCCCAGTTTGTGCGCAAAGGGCAAACCCGCCTGACGCAGATGGACAACCAGATTCTGGCGCTGTACGCGAAAGGGATGAGCACCCGCGATATCGTGGATGCTTTCAAGGAGATGTACGATGCGGACGTCTCGGCAACACTCGTCTCCAAGGTCACCGAGCAGGTCATGGAGACGGTCACCGAGTGGCAGAGCCGCCCCCTTGATGCCGTCTACCCGATTGTCTACCTGGACTGCATCGTTCTGAAAATCCGCCAGAACAAGCGGGTCATCAACAAGGCCATGTACGTCGCCCTTGGCGTCAACATGGAGGGACAGAAGGAGCTGCTGGGTCTGTGGCTGGCGGAAACGGAAGGCGCCAAGTTCTGGCTATCCGTACTCACCGAGCTGAAGAACCGCGGACTGCAAGACATCCTGATCGCCTGCGTGGATGGCCTGAAAGGCTTCCCGGAAGCCATCGCGGCGGAATACCCGGAGACCAAGGTTCAACTGTGCATTGTGCACATGATCCGTAACTCGCTGAAATACGTTTCCTGGAAGGACTACAAGGCCGTAACGGCTGACCTGAAGGAGGTCTACACCTCAGTTACCGAAACGGCAGCACACGCGGAGCTGGAGCGCTTTGCGGAGAAGTGGGACGACAAGTACCCGCAGATCAGCAAGTCCTGGGCAACCCACTGGCCAAACCTGATCACTCTGTTTGAGTATCCGCCAGAGATCCGGAAAGTGATCTACACCACCAACGCCATTGAGTCCCTAAACAGCGTTATCCGCAAGGCGACGAAACAGCGGAAGGTGTTCCCAACGGACGACTCGGCGATGAAGGTAGTCTTCTTGGCCATGCAGTCCGCAGCGAAAAAGTGGACGATGCCCATCCGCAACTGGAAGCCAGCACTGAACCGTTTTATGATTGAATTTGGTGATCGCTTGACCGATTACCAGTAACCAACTGGTACGGGCGGTTACACAGAATTATTTACAGCCTCTCGGGCTGTAGCTGGCCTGGAAATCCAGGCTGGTTTCTGCCTTTATTGTCGAAGTCACCAACCTTCTGCTCGGAATCCAACGCCGTATAACTCGCCTCTACACCCAGCCATCAAGGAAGTCCGGCAAGTTCTCCGGGAAGTAAACGACACCCAATCCCACACCGGCTGTGGCCGGACTTTCTCCCTGTTTTTGGCCAGTTGTGATTTTTATCGCGATTCAACTTGACACCAAGGACATCCTTCTTATCTTTACCCGAGATATACCTTCAAGTCGGCCAATCTATTCCTCGATGCTCAACCAGATCCAAAAAATACGTTAGCTTCTCACGCCTCGCATCTACCGTCACATAAACTTCCAATTTCACAACATCCCCTTTTGACAACCTGCTCACATCAAATTTGCTACCATCGAATAGCTTAACTCCCCCTGAAAAATAACCCTTTTCGTTTTTTTTAAGTCGAACCTCCTTATCCAACTCTAAAGCATAGATCTCCCCCCCACAAGAAAGAATCGCCTTTTCTATTTTAACGTCTTCCCTATCCAGACTATAAATCCTCATATAAGATTCAGGGACAGGATACGAAACCGTCAATTTATTAAAAAAAGGAACAAAAAGAACCCCATCCAATGAATATTCTTCACCTCCCTCAACATCCTCTTTCGACACTCCCTTCAAAAAAATCTTTGTTGGCGCATGCTCAAGCTCATAATACTCCACCATGCAGCCAGAGACCAAAAAACAAAGAGCTGCGCCAATTATAGAAAAAATTCGATATATTTTAATTCCATACATCATACCTATCCATCTCCGCGTACATTTCCACCTAAAGCCCAAGGAACGTAATCCACCGCAAAATGCCCAGCCCCCTTTACTACAAACGCACCAAAACTTAAGGGGCCATCTACATCCTTCCATGCAACAGCATTAATATAATTATATGTCCCTTTATATGCAGGATTTGTTAGTAATGCCCCAGTATCCCCATTAAAAACCAATTCCGCGCCGGAAGAATTATGAATAAACTTACGCTCGAGACTTTTGGTGCTTGGATCTTGATGAGCCGACGCTTGCACTCCTGACATCTCGCTCCATTCCTCACTATTAGAGACACCCTCCAGTGACAACGACTCAAACTTTGCATTCCTTGCATCACGGCCCTCAAAGTGCCAAGAAGTAAGTTTTTCCCATAAACTTCTCTTATCACCAGACACTGACCCATGACACATCTGGCCTGAGCAAGATTTTCTCTGATGTAATGAATGATTTAACGCATAACTAAATGCACCAGTTACAGCTCCATTTGCGAACTTACCCCCCGACAAAACAGAAGCCGTCCCGCCAATTACCGCCGCTGTAAGAGTTCCGTCAAAAGTCGGCCCTTGTCCCGGTTCCCCCATAAGGCCAGCATCAGCTGCCAATGCCGTAAACCCTGCAGCAGTAAATCCATGCCCGAACTTACCGCCTTGGAGCTCAGCCATTACTCCACCGACCATAGCATGAGCAAAGATACGTTCGGTTCCTTCGGGCACATAGGTTCCAACGGCATAAAAGGCAGCAGAACTAATAGCCGATATGGCACCTGCACGTAACGCCGCACCGAAGTCACCTGTTTTGGCATAGCCGCGCTGTGCACTGAAGTATGCGTTCCAGCCTATTGAGCATGGGCCACACACAGCACTCGTCACCGCGGTACCAATGATCTGCACCATTTGTGCCATGGGGTCCGGCATAGCTTTAATGATCTGCTGATCAAGCCAGACCGACGCAGCTACAGCAAACAGCTCGAATAAAAAGTGACCACTCGGATCCGTAGCATTCAGCGGATTATTCCGCACGTAGCTATACCGATTGAACATCTGCGTATCCGACGCTGCCTGCACAAACGGATCCGCCTGCAGGAACCGCCCGAGCCTCGGATCATAGATCCGCCCGTTCATATGGATCAAGCCCACCTGATCCAGCATTTCGTGCCCGGTATATCCCCGGGTAGTGAGACTGCTATCGAAACCCTTCAGTTCAGCTGTAATCAGTGCGTTCCAGCTCTGCGCATTCCGCCGCTGCCCCCAGGTATCGAAGGACATCTGCTGCACCACTGAGCCTTTGAAATCGGTAATCACATCCACCGATCCCAGGTGATCCTTGTGCAGGTAGCGGCTTTCCCGCTTATCGGCCGTTATGGTCACCACGGCGCCGCCGGGCAGGTAGCGTTTTATCTCTACGGTATCATCGGGACGGGTGATCTTCTCCACGTTGCCGATATAGCGGGTCTCGGTGCGCCTGCCACTGCTGTCGGTATCTATGCGCAGGTAACGACTTCTGTCGGGAGCGTATTGGAACTCGGTGACATGACCATCCTTTTCGATCCACAGCGGCTTGTCGAAGGTGCTGTACCACAGGCTGCGCCTTGTGGCTTCGCCTTCGATGTAGTACTCCCTTTCCATATTGCCGTTGGCATCGTATTGGTAAGCCACGCCGTCGGAGGCTTCACAGACAGCGTGGGGGCCGTAGCCATCGGCGCACTGGCTGCCGTAGCGGTAGTCACCCACATCGGATTTATGAATGATATTCCCGAAGCTGCACCGCCCGGGCTTCCCGATCCCCCACTTTGGCGCTGGTCAGGCGGTTGAGGCCACTATACGACCAGACCTGTTGCGCTTCTACACCAAATACAAGACAGTGACTCAGCGCTGGCCGACGAGTGGGGGTGCGAGAGAGAGCTGTTTACTTTTCTCTGTAATGGTTGGCCGCTCCTACAGTATGAACGGTCGCCAAGGACGGCTTTGCTGGGCATTTTTATCAATAAAAAAGGCAGCCCGAAGGCTGCCTTGACTGTGAGACGCGAGGTCTTATCAGAAGGAATAGCGCGCGCCCAATGCAAAGGTGCGGCTATAGATAGCGGAACCGAAATTGTAGATGGTCGGCTCTTCGTAGTAGCTCTGATACTCCTCGTCTGTCAGGTTGGTCGCATCAAAGGTGATCAGCAAACTATCCGTAACGTCGTAACTCGCCTGGAAATCCATACTGGTCTCCGCCTTACGATACACCCCCAGCGGGTTGGCAAACTGGCGCGCCTCATAGTTGTTGAGGAAGTCGTCGCGCCATACATAGGACAGACGCATGTCCAGAGATCCTTTGTCGTAGGCTAATACTACACTGTAAGAGGAATCGGACACGCCGAATACCGGAGTCTCGTCCGTACCAATCTTGTTACCCTGTTCGTCGTATACCGGGATATTCTGTTCGGAATCCAGCGCCGTGTAGCTGGCCTGAATGCCGAAACCGTCAAGTAGTTCCGGCAGGTTTTCCGGAAAGTAGATCAAGCCCAGTTCCAGCCCTTCCAGAACACCATCGGAACTGTTGTCCGGCTGGGAAAGAATGTACGGATAAGGCGCGTCCGCATCCGGCGCCTGATACGTAACGCGGCGCACCGAATCGTAGACGAAGCCGTCCACATTACGACGGAACAGGGTACCGTAAAGCGCACTGGCATCGGAGAAATACCACTCCAGCGACAGATCGAAGTTCTGCGACTCCACCGGCTTCAGGTCCGGATTGCCGCTGGAGGCGGTGCCGTAACCGATATTGGTCACATCATCGAAATAGTAGATGAACGAATTCAGTTGATCAAAATTCGGACGGCGCAGTGTCTCGGTATAGGCGAAACGCGCCATCAAATCATCAGTCAGGTGATAGCGGGCGACGAAGCTCGGCAGCAGTTTGGAATTGCTGGCGGACGCATCGCTCTCATAACCCGGCAATCCCGGATCCACATCGATATCGTAAAACGTCATATCGGTATCGGCAGTGACATAGCGCAGGCCGAACTGGCCATCCAGTACCCTGCCGACGAGCTCGGTTTCGAAGTCTGCCTGCACGTACAGAGACGTAGTGGTCTCGTCGATATCGAAAGTGGTTTCCAGCGGTTCCGCTTCGAAGCCGTAGAGTGCGCGGACTTCGTCAATATGATCGCTCAGATAGTGGCCATTAGCCACCACCCAAGAGCTGGGAATATCTGTACGGCCGTCGAAGAAACTACGGCTGGTGTACACCGCATCCTCGTTGAGCTCGCTGAACGATACACCTCGGCCTTGCGCAGCCAGATCGGCGATATGGCGATCCTGTCCACGAGTAGCTTCGGAAGCCCCACGCACGTCATGGCGCAGACCAAAGCTAAGAAGGTTGACCCAGCCAAAATTCACATCCAGCTCACCATCCAAGGTTAGGGTGACCGCATCCCCTTCGCTGCTATCACCGTTATCGTACAACTGGGCAACATTCCACTGGGAAGTGTCGGTCAGATCGCTCTCATCCACCTCAGTGGCCGGGTTGTCGTAGAATTCCAGGTCCGGCATGCCGCCGCCGCTGTTAAAGTCCACACCTATGCCATAGGCTACGCGATCGGTACGCATGGCAACGAAATTGGACTCGAATTCGCTGTCCTGGTAAACGAGTTCAGACTCCAGGCGGAAGCTGTCGCTGATATCCCACTTGCCGCCCAGCGCATAAACGTAGCTGTCAGTTTTGCTTTCAGTCAGATCGCCGCTGGTAAAACCGTATGGCGCCGCCACATCACGGGCCTTGACTACATTCGTACCCGGATAAAACTCTACCTCACCACCGCGCGGTAAGTCGGAAGCGTCACCCCACCAGTCTGCGAAGGAGAACATCAGCGAGTTGAATGACTCGTTGCGGTAGCCGTTGTAGAAAGCCTCAAACAGATACTCGGAGCGCTCGTTTGGAGCCCACTGCAGAGAAATATTAGCTGCAGGGCGCTTGCGTTCGCCGGTGAAATCACTCGCGAAAATGGCATCGCGGCCAAGCACGTACTCCACTTCCTCGCCGTTCATCTGCAGAGTGGAGCCGGCGCCGTAGGGCAGACCAGATTCCAGGCCCGCCTGCCAGATGGGATCTTCGCTCACGCGTCCATCGGTGAGGAAGATACGCTCGTAGGGCGCCCAGCCATCGGGGGCATCAGCAGTTACGAAAGGTACTAAGGCGCCGGGGGTAATACTCTGGTCGCGGTAATTGGTTTCAGCATAGGAAACGTTCACCAGCGCACCGAATTCGCCGGCGCTGGTTTCCCAGCGATTGCTGAACAAGCCGCTCAGGTTCGGATCGGTGGAGTCCGCTTGTTCCTGCTGGATCCCGCGCCCCGCCAGTACCACTTTGCTACCGCTAAAGTCGAACGGACGCTGGGTGTGAATATCGATCTGGCCGGCTATGCCGCTTTCGATCTGGTTGGCGGAACGGGTCTTGTAGACATCCACGCTCTTCAGCAGGCTCGCCGGAATATCCGCAAGCGCTACGGCGCGACCGGCTGAAGTAAAGATCTGACGGCCGTTGATGGTGGTGGTGACGTCGTCAAGGCCACGGATGGCAACCCTGTTCACCTCGCCGGTTCCGCGATCGGTCACCTGCACACCGGAAACCCGCTGTAGGGCTTCCACCACGTTATTGTCGGGGAATTTGCCGATGTCCTCAGCAACGATGGAATCGACAATCTGGAACTTCTCCTGCTTGATGTCGATCGCCTTCTTCAAACTGGCACGAACGCCAGTAATCACAATCTCCTCTATCAGTTCCGCATCCTGCGCCTGGGCGGCCTGCAGGCCACCCAGGGCAGTCACCGTGGCTATGGAGGAACAGAGCAAACGCTGTTTGAACATACAATCATCTCCCATTTGAGTTTATTTTTGTTGCCGAAATTACAGGGCCCTGGCTAGCTGCAGCCCCGCAAGATCAGCGTGAGATCCTGCCAACATCTCCCGTGCGCAACGCCGTTGCCGACTGAACAGCTTTGTCGCACAAAAGAGGTTGGTGGCTTTCAAGGTCGGAGTGGCGCTCACTGAGCACACAGTCTGTCTCGGTATCGGGGAGGGCGCCGCCAAACAGCTCGGCGCAGGAGCCTGCCGGGGTGGCGGGTGCGACGGCAGGCATGCGGAATAAACGCGGTTCGATCATCGCTTGCTCCTCTCCCGTTATTATCCGGTACGCACTGAGGCCTCGGCGCGCACCGTTGTTGTTATTGGTCAGGTAGCTGGCTACTACCATTGAAAATCGCCTGCGTGGCTTTTATTTGTATTACAATTGGCCATGTTATCCAGCAAAATTTTGGGCGTCAACGGTAAAAAAGCGCTTTTTGTTATATTCTATGATTATTCATCAGAACTTTTGTGACTTTCATGACTATCGTTGACTGTCAGTCTGCAACACCGCCAGCGCTCCACTGGAATTTATGACCCAACTCTCTTCCTTTGATCAAACTTATCACATTCATATACTATAAAAGGTTTAAACGTCACAAATTGAGGTATTTAGTGATCCGCTAGCTCAAAATAGGACTAGAAAGCTAGCACTAGCCCAAAAATTGACCTCTTTTGGGCCTATGCTATTCCTTTATTTATCTCTTAATAATATTGTAATACGATATTTATAATAATGACAAAAGGGGGCCAAAGGAAATACTCATGAAAACATCAACAATGGCGTTACTTCTGGCGGGCATTCTCGTCACTGCCGGTTGCGGCGGCTCTGGCAAGTCCAATGAAAATGAAACTCCTGCGGGAGAACCCCCTATCGGACAGCCTCCAGCCGAAGATCTGCCGGGCCCGACCGCAGACGCTGCGGCCATCAGCTACAACGATATGGCGGTTCACGATCCCTCGGTGATCCGCGATCAGGACGGCACCTTCTATGTCTTTGGCTCCCATCTGGCCGCCGCCAAATCCACCGACTTAATGACCTGGAAAAGGGTTGCGGAGGGGGCGAACGATACCAACCCGCTGTTCAATACCTACGCCAGCGAGATATCCGAAGGGATCGAGTGGGTAGGCCACCAGGGCTCCTGGGCGGCGGACGTGATCCGGCTGAATGACGGTCGCTACTACTTCTACTACAACCACTGCGCCAACCCCGAAAGCGAAGCCGGTGACTGCAACCTACCCCGCTCCTACCTGGGGGTAGCGGTGTCCGACAGTATCGAAGGGCCCTATATCGATCTCGGCATCTTCCTGCGTTCCGGCATGACCGCCGGAGAAATCGCCGAAGGCTACGGCCCCGAGGGCGTCGAGAGCTACGATCCCACCATTCATCCAAATACCATTGACCCCGATGTCTTCTATGACAATGGCGGCAAACTCTGGATGACCTATGGCTCCTATTCCGGAGGCATCTTTATCCTGGAGATGGACGAAGCCACTGCCAAGCCCAAACCCGGTCAGGGTTACGGCAAACACCTGGCCGGAGGCAACCATAGCGCCATTGAAGGCAGTTACATGCTCTACAGCCCGGAGAGCAACTACTACTACCTGTTCATGTCCTTCGGCGGCTACGTTTCAACCGACGGCTACAACATCCGCGTAGCCCGCTCGCGCAACCCCGACGGCCCCTTCCTGGATGCCGAGGGGCGGGATATGGCCTCCTCTCGCGGAGGCTTATCCAGCATCGCACCCTACGGCGTCAAGCTGATGGGTGGTTTCGTGTTCGAATCCGATCCAGGCGACCCGGAGCCCAGCCGCGGCTACCTGTCCCCAGGCCACAACTCCGCCTACTACGATGCCGATACCGGCCGGCATTTCCTGATTGCCCACACCCGCTTCCCCGACCGAGGCGAAGAGCACGCAATCCGCGTGCACGAAATGTTTATCAACGCCGACGACTGGCCGGTGGTATCTCCCCACCGCTACGCACCCATCGACGGCAACAATGTCGTGGACGCCGGAGACCTGCCGGGGAACTACAAGTTCATCGATCACGGCAAGGACATCAACCGCACCGCCAGGGGAAGCCTGTACATCACCCTGAGCGAAGACGGCAGCATTACCGGCGAGGCCACCGGCCGTTACACGCTTTTTGCGGACGATCCGAAGCGCATCGACCTGGAACTCACAGTCGATGACGAAAGCAAAAACTATCGCGGTGTAATACAGTGGCAGTGGAACGACAGCGCCGGCGAACTGGTGCCGATATTCACTGCGCTTAACGACCAGGGCGAATCCATCTGGGGCAGCCGCATGGCACCGCGCAGTACCGGCGAAGTGTTGGCGGATATCGCCGCGGACCTGAAGCAACCCGCCATAGCCAAGGACAGCGCCCTCAATTTGCCCAAACGCGGTAACCTCGCAGCGGAAATAGACTGGAGTAGCAGTGACGAGCTGGTGATCAACAGCGACGGCCGCGTCACCCGCCCGAATGTCGGCAGCGGCGACGCCAGCGCCATCCTCACCGCCACCATCAGCCTGAACGGCGAAACCCTCAGCGAGTCCTTCACCGTACAAGTGCCGCAGCGGCTGCCCTATAACCGCAGCGCCCACTTCACCTTTGAAAATGACCTTGCGGATTCCCTCGGCCGCTTTGGCACCGGGACTGCTACAGCCGACCGCATCTGGAACTCTGGCAACATCGCTTACAGCACTGGCCAGAGCGGCCAGGCCCTTCAACTGAATGGCACCAACGGCGTACTGCTGCCGCAAAAGTTGATCGACAACTACGAGTACACCGTATCCTTTTGGGCCAATCCCACCAGCATCAGCACCTCCACCACCGCCTTCTTCGGTGCAGTGGACGAGCAGCTGAACAGCGGCAGCATTCCTTACTCCACCCGCTGGATCAGCTTCCTACCCCAGAGCTGGGACGACAACACCATGGTCTGGAGCGGCAGTGAACAGTGGTTCGATGGTTCTGCCGGCGAGCGCATTCCCACTGGCGAGTGGACTCATATGGCCTTTGCGGTAAAACAGGGTCAGGTCAATGTTTACCTGAATGGTGTACAGAAATTCTCTGGAGGCACCCTGGATGATTTCTTCACCGGCGCCAACGGCAGGTTCGCGCTCGGCGTCAACTACTGGAATACACCCTACAACGGTTTGATCGACGAACTGAAGGTCTACGACAGCGCCCTCTCCGCGGAGGAAATCCAGTTCATGGATATAACACCCAAATCCAACAGCGAACTGCTGTCGTCCGCGGCCAACCTGCTGGATCTGGGCGACCTCAGCGCTGTACGCGAAGACCTCTTCCTGCCGGCAAGCGGCGCCTACGCCAGCGCCATCAGTTGGAGCTCATCGAATCCATCGATAATCAGTATTCACGGCGAAACCGGCAGGGTCACCCAACCAAGCGTGGATACGGAAGTCACCCTCACTGCCGCCCTGACATTGAACGACGAACAGCAGGTCAAGGAATTCCAGGTCACAGTCAAGGCCAACGCTGTGCCGTAAGCAATCGCCGGCTATGGCTTTGAACAAGGGCGTAGCCGGCTAGGCTGCGGTATATGATGGCGGCTCCAGCGTAGCGCTTCTTGACACCTGATCGCCGACAACGCCTACAGCTTCACTCTGTGGCTAAATAGGATTCGCGGCTGGTGGAATACTAGATGCCGGAAATTCGAACCGCCAAATGGTGAGTTTTTTATCCCCCAGTGGATAGGAGCTGCAAAAGCAGGTTTTTTCCAACAGGATGAAGTTGAACCGGTATACCAGCGGCCAGAAGCGGGCGCTGTCAGCCCAGGGCCTTCCTCTGATAATGCTTGGATTGTGTGCTGTTACAGCCAAAGCCTCTAACATTAGTGCGAGTGAAGTAACGCCGAATTGGGGGTGTGATGGTAGCGGATGTTTTGTTACTGGGATGGTGACACTGACCGGGTCTTGCTGGTCTATCACCCACCAGTGCACTCCCTCAGGGCATTCATACCGATAACTATTATGAAACCATAAAGAACCTTTGAGAAGAGGCCTATGACGTAAACGATGCGCAGGGTGTCAGAGAGATGCTGGACGGTGTAAGCGAATCACTTTCACAGGGAGTAAGATTTTGGTAAAAGCGTATCGAATCTACAATGACGACACTTATCAAATGATCAAGATGACGGACAAAAGCTGGGAAGGGGGGGCATCCCTTGCGGTAGCCCAGTGGCCAGCAGAACCTATTATCAGACAGTGGCAGCGCGCGGAATACGATATTCTGGATTCGGATCTCGAGCGAGGTGATTTCTTCGGTGTGTCTTCCGGAAATTTCGCCTGCAGCCGCTCGGTGCTGGAGCGAATAAGGCCATGTATAGAGGCGGATTGTGAGATACTGCCGATCACCATCCGCGGACTGGATGACGACGACTATGTACTGATCCATCCCATAACAGTCATTGAGGCAATGCCGCCGAGAGACCCGAATAGCTCGCCAAAGGAAATGGCCAGACAGTTGATTGCCAACATGGTCGCGCCACCCTACGAGATTGTAAATTAAATTGTGTAACTGCTCATGCCTCCGTACTCTGCACCAGAGGATACTATGAGCAGAACAATGAAAAACCACGACCTGGAACAACAACTCAAAGCCCACGTCACTGAGCTGGCCAAGGGCGTCAAGTCCGAGGCCGACCTGAACGACCTTACCCAGAAGCTGGTGAAGATGACAGTGGAGGCGGCGCTAGGCGCGGAGCTGGACGACCACCTGGGCTACGACAAGCATGATCCAGTAGGGCGTGGTTCCGGCAATAGCCGCAACGGCACCAGCTCCAAACGCCTGAAGGGCCAGCACGGCGAAGTCGAGATCAATGCCCCCAGAGACCGCTCTGGCACCTTCGAGCCCCAGTTTGTGCGCAAAGGGCAAACCCGCCTGACGCAGATGGACAACCAGATTCTGGCGCTGTACGCGAAAGGGATGAGCACCCGCGATATCGTGGATGCTTTCAAGGAGATGTACGATGCGGACGTCTCGGCAACACTCGTCTCCAAGGTCACCGAGCAGGTCATGGAGACGGTCACCGAGTGGCAGAGCCGCCCCCTTGATGCCGTCTACCCGATTGTCTACCTGGACTGCATCGTTCTGAAAATCCGCCAGAACAAGCGGGTCATCAACAAGGCCATGTACGTCGCCCTTGGCGTCAACATGGAGGGACAGAAGGAGCTGCTGGGTCTGTGGCTGGCGGAAACGGAAGGCGCCAAGTTCTGGCTATCCGTACTCACCGAGCTGAAGAACCGCGGACTGCAAGACATCCTGATCGCCTGCGTGGATGGCCTGAAAGGCTTCCCGGAAGCCATCGCGGCGGAATACCCGGAGACCAAGGTTCAACTGTGCATTGTGCACATGATCCGTAACTCGCTGAAATACGTTTCCTGGAAGGACTACAAGGCCGTAACGGCTGACCTGAAGGAGGTCTACACCTCAGTTACCGAAACGGCAGCACACGCGGAGCTGGAGCGCTTTGCGGAGAAGTGGGACGACAAGTACCCGCAGATCAGCAAGTCCTGGGCAACCCACTGGCCAAACCTGATCACTCTGTTTGAGTATCCGCCAGAGATCCGGAAAGTGATCTACACCACCAACGCCATTGAGTCCCTAAACAGCGTTATCCGCAAGGCGACGAAACAGCGGAAGGTGTTCCCAACGGACGACTCGGCGATGAAGGTAGTCTTCTTGGCCATGCAGTCCGCAGCGAAAAAGTGGACGATGCCCATCCGCAACTGGAAGCCAGCACTGAACCGTTTTATGATTGAATTTGGTGATCGCTTGACCGATTACCAGTAACCAACTGGTACGGGCGGTTACACAGAATTATTTACAGCCTCCACCCTACCGGCGCTCCGCTTTCGATCACTGCTGCATCTTTCGCGACCCACAGCAATCAAGTTTATCAATCTGTGTTTCGGGCTTTCCCAATACAGATACTGATTTTTATATCCAGTATATGCAGAATGGGTTTACCGGTCTCGAATTCAAGAAGGTTTGGAAACACGAATAATCATCTGCAATTGCCGGCAGTCTTGCACCCACCAAGGCTTTGCCGCACCAGAATATTCACACAAGGGAATACTATCAAGCCATAAATGATCTTTGCCAGGAAGCCTACAACCAGAACGGTGCGCAAGGCGTCAGGGATATGCTGGATGGCGCGCGCGAAGCACTTTCACGGGGGGAAAGATTTTGGTAACGGCATATCGCATCACATTTGATGAGGAATACCAGACGATTGAAAAGGCGAACGAGAGCGAAGCTGTCGGTCTAGCCCTTGCGGTATTTGAGCGGCCGCTGGAGCCCATAGCCAATCGCTGGCGGACATCCGAGTACCAGATATTGTATCCAGGAAGGAAGCGTGGAGACGTTTTCAATGCCTATAGCGGCAATTTTGCCTGTAGCCGTTCAGTGCTGGAACGGATAAGACCCTGTGTCGAAGAGGATTGCGAGATACTGCCAATCACCATTCGCGGGCTAGATGACGACGACTATGTGCTGATTCACCCCATAACGGTCATAGAGGCCATACCGCCAAGAGACCCGAATCGCTCCTCAAAGGAGATGGCCAGGCAGTTGATCGCCAACATGGTCGCGCCGCCCTACCGGCGCTCCGCCTTCGACCGCTGCTGCATTTTCCGTGATCCACAGCAATCGACTTTATCGATCTGCGTTTCAGGTTTTCCCAATCCAGATACTGATTTTTATATCCAGTATATGCAGAATGGGTTTACCGGTCTCGAATTCAAGAAGGTTTGGAAACACGAATATTCACACAAGGGAATACTATCAAGCCATAAATAATCTTTGCCAGGAGGCCTACAACAAGAACGATGCACAAGGCGTCAGGGATATGCTGGATGGTGTGCGGGAATCACTTTCACAGGGGGGCAGGTTTTGGTAACGGCATATCGCATCAGTAGCAATGACGCATATCAAATGCTGAATATGACGAACGAGAGCAGGGAAGTCGGTTTGGCTCTTGCGGTGGACCGGCAACGGATGGAACCTATCGCCGAGCGCTGGCGTACGTCTGAATATTACCTTTTGGATACGAGCCTCAAGCGCGGCGATTTCTTCGATGTATCTTCCGGCAATTTCGCCTGCAGCCGCTCGGTGTTGAAGCGAATACGGCCATGCCTAGAAGCCGATTGTGAGATACTGCCGATCACCATCCGCGGGTTGGATGACGACGAGTATGTACTGATCCATCCCATAACAGCCATAGAGGCAATACCACCGAAAGATCCGAATCGCCCGTCAAAGGAGATGGCCAGACAGTTGATTGCCAACATGGTCGCGCCACCCTACCGGCGTTCCGCTTTCGACCGCTGCTGCATTTTCCGTGATCCACAGCAATCGACTTTATCGATCTGCGTTTCAGGTTTTCCCAATCCAGATACTGATTTTTATATCCAGTATATGCAGAATGGGTTTACCGGTCTCGAATTCAAGAAGGTTTGGGAACACGAATAATCACCTGCAATTGCCGGCAGTCTTGTACCAATTTTTCTATGTAGAGAACAAAAAAAATGTTAAGGCCATACAAGGTGGCGAAAGAAAGCGAAACCAGAATCACTGTCAATACAACAGCCTGTACAGTTGGTGCCTGCTCTTCCTGGTATCCCTGTTTTGTATCGATGCCTTCTAAGGTTACGCGCCTGTACACAGGTTGGCGTATGGTTGCGCCAGCTACACCATCAACGCCTACGACGAGTACGGCAACCGCGCCTCCGGCAATACGGGCCGTTTCCAGTACACTGGGCAGGTATGGCTGGAGGAAATCGGGCTGTACTACTACAAAGCCAGATTCTACAATGCCAGCCTTGGGCGATTTATGCAAGCAGACCCACTTGGTTATAAAGAAGGAATGAATTTATATGCATATGTAGGAAATGACCCTATAAATTCTATCGACCCCTCCGGAAAGGCAAAATGTGGAAATCTTTATGATGACCAATGCAATAATGCATTAACAGCTGCTCAGGCTGCTCGAGTTAAAGCCCAAAGAATAAGTGACTCTTTAGCAAGAATCTCGAAAAAAAATAAAAATAGTGGAACTGACTCCCTTACCGAAGCTGAGAATTCAGCAGTAAACGCAGTGAAAGAAAAATTCGGCAATAGCTTCAAAGGTAGCAAAGAGCTGAAAGATCTATCAAATAGATTTTCCTCTATGGCAAGACGTATTGGTCCAGAAGGTCAAGGTGTGCTTCTGAACAGGGGTGATGATAACGTAAAAGACATTAATGGCAGGCCAGCCAGAGCCTATGTTACGGATGGGCAAAAATATAGCATTTATTTTAACAAAGATTTTCTTAATGACAGAAATCCTGAAGCCAGGCAAAGCACTGTAATTCATGAGACTGCCCATCTTGTAACAGCTTCATCGATTATTGAGTTCTACAAAAGCTACGAAATACGGAAAGGCATCAGACTTGAATTCCCTATGCCAGAGAATGCAGACAGTTATGCATGTTTAATATACTCAGAATACTGTGGATTTTGATATGAAAACCTTGCACAGAAATATATTAGCAATAGCTTTTTCACTATTAACAACGACAAGTATTGCTGAATCTTCTGCATACCAGCTCACAGGAAAAATTATTCCTTCAGAAAGGAAGGACAATATTATTCTAGAGATTAACTTTAAGAATAATTCAGGAAAATCCGCCTGCCTACAATATTGGTCAGACTCAAAATCTATCCCTGCAGACACCACTTATCAAGATATGTTTTCTGTGAAAGATTACAAGGGAAAATTAGCTAGATATATAAGCCGAAAAGGAGACTTCGATATTGAAAATCAAAACATCGCAATTTTTATAGTCCCTCAAAATAAAACCATCTCCGCTAAATATAATCTGACAGAGCTATACGAATTATCTTCTGGGAGTTTCAGCGTGTCATATTTACTGGGTGTCGTTGATTGCGAAGCCTACAACTCGAATTGGATATACATTCCTAGACCAAACAATTTAAAGTATCTTTATTCAGTCAAAGAATATGATATTGACGCCATAAATAACTTATATAGCAAAGACAAAGAATGGTCTAAATACGGTCGCATTATTGAACTAAAGCCAGTTAAATTTGAAATTTTGAGAAACTAGAATCTGAACTGCTCTACTTGAGTAAGGAGTTGTACTAGTCACAGTGTATGGAGATAAGTTGGAAAGGTGGCATGGGAGGAGGATACTCACTGGGTAGCTTTGCAAAAATAAATCAATGCACTTGTTCATACTTATGAGTGGCAAAGCCGGAGCTTTAAATTTGTGAGCCGCTCAAAGTGGCTTAAGACGGGGCCTATGGCCCCTTGGGCTGGAGCTGGGCATCCTGGCGGCGCCCAGTATTCCCATGACTTCTCACATGGGACTCCCTTTATTCTCGAGTAATTTACCGGCGCCCTGACGTTTCTTTCACTTTCACCGACGGTTGTCAATCAAGCAAAACAGAGCAGACTGCCGATTATCCTATGACGGACAAGTAGCAGACAATTAGGCCTGAGCCAACCGATCAAGCGGCTATTTTACTACCGTCACACCAATACCCATATGGTCAGTAACCGCCGCGACATGCCTGCCGCCCCCGTCAGATACCGGCGTGCACTGTGACAGGTAGATCATATTGCCAACTCTTACAGTACCTGTGTTGTACACTGCTACATCGTATTTACTCGTCCCAGTGCTATTAGTGCCGCCAAAGCTTTTTTGATATGAATCGTAGGGCTGTATGGTTGTACCTGGATGTGCATCGGCGAATACCTGCCCTACGGCTTTGCTTGCCGCTCCCTGGGTAAATCCATCCCTGGGCTGGTTGGTATCCCCCATAACAATATCGATCTGACCGGCTCCCGAATGCATCAAGTGATTATTGATCGCCTTGTAGAAGTCAACGGTACCCGACTCACTTTTGGCGATGGAATTCGGAACATGCACGAAAACGGCATTTACATTGTTGCTCTTGATGGCTATCCATCCTGCGCCCTCGCCAAGGAATTTGTGCATACTCCCATTACTTTTATGGACACTGAAACAGTTGCACGCCTTGCTCGCCGACGAAGCGGAAAACAATTGGCCGGCATTCTGCTGCATGGAACTCCACTGGCTGTGGCTGCCGTCCAGCTCGCCGTAAACCAACAGGTCGCATCCACCGAGCGCCCGGATAAGGTGCTGGTGGGTCTGCCGCGCTTTGCCCTCTATCATGCTGAGAAAGCCTGTATTGTCGTGCTGGCCTTTATTCATAAAGCCTTGCGATGCCGTCGACAGAAGCTCTGCGGGGCCGTGCACCGAACATCGGGCGATGCCCCCTCAGCGGTGGGCATCCCCAGCGCCCAGCGGCCGCTGCTCGATGCCAGATGATTGTGGGTCATCCTGGTGAAATGCTGCGAGTTTGACGCGCTTATACCGTGTTCAGTGCTGGAGTTGGAGTTCAGGGATTGATAGGCAAAAATTGGCACGTCAACTTACCTCACTTTAATATCAGATGATGAACTGAAGATGGAAACCAAAGCATGTCATCTGCCGGTGTCTATCCATTTACGCCGCTAGAGGCCAAGCAACTATCCCCGCTTATACCTTTTAAGTCCAGAACTTCATTCGAGAGACCCAAGCAAAGTGTCACCAAATTCATCTTGACCACAATCCAAGACTCTTCCATTTCAGGCTGCAGCAGCCTTGCATAAATAAATCAATGTATTTGTTCATACTTCCTTTATGTGGCTAACAGGGACCTCCAAAAAATCGCCATTCCCGCGACTCGTCAGAGCAGCGAAGCTCACGAGAGAATCCAGAAACCCCGCGGTTACTGGACCCCCGCCTTCGCGGGGGTGACGAGAAACTAATTTTTAGAGGTACCATAACCAAAAGAAGCAATAGTGCTGTGCACTGTGCACCTTTAATACTTTTGAATATTGGTGTCAGAGTGAAATTTTTCGTTCGGCACAAACATCTCAAGGCAGAATTTGTATTACTTTTACGCAGAATCGCCTGACACGGAAACTTGCCAATAATCACAGTGGCTTGTATTTTTATAAACCGAATGCAACCCCCTTCCGTTCAATTCAGGCGTAAGGCTACCAACCAAGCATAGGTGTACTCTTGTCAATCAAGGCCATCCTCTTCGATCACGACGGAACCCTCGTGGACTCGGAGCCCGAACATTTCAGGATATGGAGAAAGGTACTTTCGGGCTACGGCGTAGACCTGAGTGAGCAGCAGTACAGGGACCATTACGCAGGTGTTCCAAGCCGGGCGAATGCGCTCGATATGGTTTCCCGCTTTTCCATCGAAGCGGAGCCGGATTCTCTCGTAAGGGAAAAAGTGCTCGCAATGAGCGACTTTATATCCCGGAAGTCATTTCCACTGATGCCCGGCGCCCGGGAGACAGTCCGCCGTTTTCACGCGCTGGGCCTGCAGCTGGCCATTGTTACCGGTTCCGGGCAGGAGGTGGTAACCGCCACAACACGCACCCACTCTCTGCTGTCCCTGTTTGCAACCGTAGTGTCTGGGGACGATGTGCAGCGCAACAAGCCGCACCCGGAAGGCTACCTGCTGGCCATGCAACGTCTCGGCCTGTCTGCGAAGGAATGCCTCGCCGTCGAGGATACGGAAGCCGGCCTGAACGCGGCCGCCGAGGCCGGCATCGATTGCCTGGTGGTTCCGAACGATATGTCAATGCACCACGACTTCTCCAGGGCAAGGGAGAAATTCGCGCGGATGGATGAGGTCGGGGAGTGGGTGGAGAGAAGACTTCTCTGAAACAGCTTCTCGTATACCAGTGCAGGAGCAGGAACGTCATGCCGGACCTGATCCGGTCCAGTATCCAGCTCCGCAGCACCTGGGTTCCGGCCTGCGCCGGAACGACGAGAGCGCCTTGTTAGGGGCGAACATAAGTTCGCCCCTGCGTCGTGGGAATCAGTTCAAGGCAACCACCAGTACCGACTTGGCCGGCACTTCGAGAGTCAGGCTTCCGGTATTCGCCTTGGCCCGATAACCCGCAGGCTTAATAGCTTGCGGTTTTGCGAAGGTATTGTGTGCATCCATTTGATTGGCGGTCAGCAACTGGCCTTCCGCTTCCTTAACTTCCTCGCCCTTGACGCGCACCGCTACCTGTTGGGCGGAGTCCGGGTTCAGGTTGACCAGGGAGAGGTAGAGGCGCCCGTCCTTGCCGCGGGCAGCGGAGGCGCTGATGGCGGGGACGGTAACGTCACCGTGGCTATAGCTCAGCGGATTCTCGATCTCCAGTGGCAGCGCGGTGGCATCCTGGAAAACCTTGTACATGCCGAAGGTATGGTAGGTGGGCGTCAGCACCATTTGTTCGCCTTCCGTGAGAATCATGGCCTGAAGCACATTCACCATCTGTGCGATGTTGGTCATGGTCACCCGGTCAGCGTGGTCGTGGAAAATATTGAAGTTGAGCGCTGCCACCAATGCGTCGCGCAGGGTGTTCTGCTGGTACAGGAAGCCGGGCTCGCGTCCCTTCTCCGGGTTGTACCAAGTGCCCCATTCGTCCACATAGAAGTCCAGTTTTTTCTCCGGATCGTTCTTGTCCAATACCTTTTTGTTTTTGCGGATAAATTCATCCATGCGCAGTGTCTGCCACAGGGTGGAGATCCACATGTCTTCACCGAAACCGGTGGATTCGCCCTTATCGTTCCAATTGCCGGTGGGCAGTGTGTAGAAGTGGTGGCTGATACCGCTCGCATCGCGGATATTCGCGCTCAGCACTTCGGTCCAGTCTGTGCGGACGTCAGTGCCGCCGCTGGCAACCAGTTTCGGGCGCGTTCCGTGGGGGCTTTTGAGGAAGGTGGCGTAGTGGTTGTAGAGATCGGCGTAGTACTCTGGACGCATATTGCCGCCGCAACCCCAAGCCTCGTTGCCGACACCGAAGTAGGCGACTTTCCACGGCTTGTCGCGGCCGTTTTTGCGGCGCTCTTCCACTACAGCCGAATTGCTGTCACCGGTCATGTATTCCAGCCACTCGGCCATCTCACGCGGTGTGCCGGTGCCCAGGTTGCCGTTGACATAAGCTTCGGCGCCGAGCAGTTCCACCAGCTCGAAAAATTCGTGAGTGCCGAAGGCATTATCTTCGGGTACGCCGCCCCAGTGGGTGTTGACTCGCACGGGGCGCTGGTCCCGCGGACCTATGCCATCGCGCCAGCGGTACTCGTCGGCGAAGCAGCCGCCTGGCCAGCGCACCAGTGGCACCTTGATGTCCCGCAGTGCTTCGATCACATCGGTGCGGAAGCCGCGGATGTTTTCGATTTCCGAATCTTCACCCACCCAGATGCCCTCGTAGATACCGCGCCCCAGGTGTTCAGCGAACTGGCCGTAGATGTCCCGGTGGATGCGCGGGCCCGGCTGTGTACTATCGATTTCAATCCGGCTGATTTCCGCCGCAGACAGCGGCAGTGACAAACTGCAGGCGGCGAGTGCCAACCATCTTCTTATTGACGCTTTCATGGGTTTCCTCTCTATCATTTATTGGATTATTGATAAAAAAAAGGTGGTATACATCTATGATGCAACCACCCAAGCCCGATAACAACAGGCGCACGCAATACAACTTTTCCTGCAGAAAGCAGCCACTCTTCCTGTAGGAGCGGCCGCTGGCCGCGATCGATTCGGAATCATTTCCCAAGATCTATCGCGCCCATGGGCGGATGGCCGCCCCGCCGCTCCTACAGCATGTTGGTCATAACCGTACCGGTATCCGCCGCAGCTGGAATTTCTGGCAATCATTTTCCTGCCCGGGAGCCTGGGCCAGCTCCGTGCCTTCGGCCAGGCCGCAGTGGGCCAGGTCGAGACTGAGTTTACTCTCGCGGTTGATGATATTGAGGCTGCCGTCCGCCAGCGCCTCCAGCCGCCACTGGCTGCTGGGGGAATCGCAGCTGCCGAGGACTGCACCGGCACCCGGCACTACCGCGTTGTTTTCTATCGTCATGCATCGATCGCCAGCGCGGATATGCAGGAAACCGTCATCGGCGGTGGTGAAGTCCCAGCGCTGGCAGGCGTCACCGCGCCAGGCTCCCTGATCTATGGTTTCGCCACAACTCTGCAACATCCGGCCACTCTGTACGCTGGCGATAGCCACGGTTTCCGCCGGACGCAGGGACCAGCGGGTACAATCACCCTCGCAACCCCGGGCCGCCAGAGGCTCGCCGGTTTGCATATTGGCCACACCCACCCAGCCGTCTTCCCCCTGACTCAATTGCCAGCGCTGAGCGCCGCTGTTGATCCAGGGAGCCAGTTCGCCCTCGGCGCCGAGGAATTGGCCGCTGGCGGCGTGGGCCAGGCGGTAGGCGCCGTCGGCAGTGTTGTCGAGCACCCAGTAGCTGCTCTCTTCCGCACAACTGCCCAGTCCGGTGCCAGCGAGACAGCGGCCATCCGCACCGGCGAGCTGCCAGCGGGCGCCCTGCAGTTGGACGGTCAGTGGGCCGTTTTCGCCGGAGGGCAGCAACTGCGGTTCGCCTTCGGGGACCGGCTCGCCGAAATTCGGGGTGCCGTCCGGGCTCCAGGTGAACTTCTGTGCGCGTACCGAGCGGGTAGCGCTGCAGCCGTCTGTCTCTTTGGAATTACCGTGGTAGACGATCCAGTCCTCGCTGCCGTCGGGAGATTTGAAAAAGCCGTTGTGACCGGGACCGAAGACGCCGTTGCCGCGCTGGAATACCGGCTCCGGGTACTTGGTCCAGTGTTCCGGATTCATCGGATCGTCGCCGGTAAGCTCCTTCATGGCCAGCTTGTAGTCCGGGGTATTGCAGAAGCTGGCGGAATAGACGAGGAAAGTGCGGCCGTCCTTTTTGAGGATTTCCGCCCCTTCGTTTACCTTGCGCCCGCTCTTTTCCCAATCCTCTTCCGGGCGCGTAAGCACCACCCGCGGACCTTCGATGGTCCAGGGATTGGTCATTTTGGAGATCCAGTTGAGCTGCTCGTCTCCCACCCATTCGGACCACAGCAGGTAGAGTTCGCCGTTATGCTCGAGATAGGAACCGTCGATGTTCCAGGTATCCGGCATCGGCGAACCCTTGTAGACGTAAGGTCCCATGGGATCGTCGCCGACACTCTCCAGTACCGAGAGATGCTGGTGATCCAGGGTGCCGTGCTGGCCGGAGGTGTACATCAGGTACCAACGCGTGCCGGAGGGACCGTTTAAACGATGGAACTCGAACGCCCAAAAATTACAGCAGCGGGACGGATCGGTATCGGACCAGATATTGACCGGCGCCGCAGTAGCCAAGCCATCCAGGGTGGGCGACTTGCGCATCACCAGTTGGGAGGTCCAGGTGGTGGTGGTGAGATAGTAGTTGCCGTCGTAGTACTCCAGCCAGGGATCGGCGCCATTGCTGAACAGGGGGTTGGCGAATGTGCCTTGGGGAGCTGCAAATACTTGCGGCTTGGATTCCGAGACAGCCGGCCTGGATTCGTCGACAGGCGGCTGGCAGGCGGCCAGGATACTTATTGCGAGACACACGAACAGGTGGCGGGACCGCGGACTTGTTATCGTTTCTATCACTTTTTCACCTCAAGTACTTCAGCACCGTTTGCGTCTCTCAATACGCAATAATACGCAATTGCCCTGTAGGATCCTGCTTGCAGGCGAAAATTGCAGGTTTCTTTTCTGGCAATTCATTCGCCTGTAAGCAGGCTCCTACAAGGACTATTTAGCATCGTAGGATGGGCAAAGCGGAGCGTGCCCATCCTACAAAATACAATTAATTTTTCGCCAAACCCGCAGCCGGGAATTTCATTACAAAACCACCGAGACCAAGCATATTCAGGGAAACCGCACCGCCGGTCTCCACTTCGCTGCGGCTGAACGAACGAGGGTTGTCGCCATCGGTAATCAGTTCACCGGTGCGAGCACCGATAAACGACAGATCCATGGTCAGCTGTTGTTCCTCCGGCTCGCCGTTGATGCCGGCCAGGTACCAGGTGTCGCCCGCGCGGCGGGCAACGACTGCAAATTTTCCCGGGTAGCCGGCCACAAAACGGCTCTCGTCCCAAGAGACCGGCACCGCTCGCATATAATCGCGCACGTATTCAGGTACCGCGGCCATACCCTCGTCTGTCTCGGCAATATGCTGCAGGCCTGACAGGAAGAGTACCGGCAGCGCCAGCTCGAAACCGTTGCTGGTGCGGCGTTCAATATTGGGAATTTCCGAAAAAGCCGTCGGGGTAAAATCCATAGGATCGAAAGCGTTGCGGGTAAAGGGCAGCATGGCCATATGCGCCGCCGCCAGATCCGCAGATTTCTGCATAAAGGTGATCATCTCGAAGCCGTGCACCGCTTCCGATGTCATCATGTTGGGGAAAGTCCTCTGCAATCCGCGCGGCAATGTGGCGCCGTGGAAATTCACCAGCAACTGGAAATCCGCCGCATCCTCCAACAGCTCGCGGTAGTAGGCCACCATCGACTGGCCGTCGCCGGCGAAGAAATCGATCTTCACCCCGGCGATGCCCATTTTTTGCAGGCGCGCGAACTCCGCGCGGCGTTTGTCGCGCTCCAGCAGTGCGCCCTTGGGCGAATATTCGGTCTTGTTCCAGTCGCCCGAGGAGTTGTACCAGAGCAGCAGACGAACATTTTTCTGCGCGGCATAGTCCGCCAGTTCGGCAATTTTTTCATAGCCGATATTGCGATCCCAGTCCGCGTCCACCAGCGTATAGGGCCAGCTCATCTCCGCGGCATAGTCGATAAAAACCTTCTGCGTCTGGTAATTGACCGAGGCATCCTTGAGCAGTGCCCAGCTCCAGGTCACCAGACCAGGATCTACCCAATCCATTTCGGCGACGGCTGGCTCCGCCAGGTCGGTGCCCAGGGTGGATTCCACCAGAGTGGACAGCTCGCCTATGGCGATAAAACGCCAGGGGGAGTGAAACGGCAGTGTGGACTGCGCTTTGAGCGCACCGTCGGTAAACACTTCCGCATCCATCGGGTAGCCGATACGGTATTCGCCGTCGGAGGATTCAGCCTGCAGGCGGGATGCGTGGTAGTTTCCATCCATGCCCGCCTCGCTGATCAGCGCCCAACCACCCGGCGTGTGGAAGAGCGCGGGGAAGACCCAGCCGGCGGGGGACGGTGAAGTCTCGCCGACGTCGATGCCGATCTGGTAGTGCTCTTCGTAGGAGGGGTTGGTGTTCGCCCAGCCGGTCTGCGCCTCGGCCATCGGTTGCAACCAGGCTTTACTGCCGGTGGGAAATGCGAAGCTGGTGAGTTCCCCTTCAACTACTTTTATCTTGTCGGACTGGCCGGGGAAGCGGTACTGGAAAGCCACACCGTCGTCGGAGACGCGAAAGGCAATTTGCAGTTCCGCGCCCCCGGCGTTGCGGAAACTGAACACCTGCTCATTGGCTGTGTAGGAAATCTGTCGGCGCTTGCCGTGCAGCATGGTGTAGTCGTCGCTGATCACAGTGGGTGCGCCGGCGGATTCCATCATCAATCCAGAGCTCAGGTCGACACCGTCCAGCACCACGCCCAGTTGCGAGGGTTTCAGCACTACTCCGTCGTTACGTTCTATCCGGTACAGCGGCCGCCCCGCTTCGTTCAACTCCAGGGTAACCGCCAAGCTGCCGTCAGGGCTGTGCAGAGAGTACTGCTGTTCCGCACCGCAGGCGGATAACAACAGCAATACGCTGATTAACAGAATTCTCTTCATCGATATCACCAAAATATTATTCTGATATGGCCCGGCCATCCGTGGCGAGTCGTCCATTTTTGTCCATCCTGTGAGAGAACAAAAACCTTTATTTCACTGGCTCCACACCCTCGGAGGTCATTATCACCCGCTTAATGGTGCCGTCCGGGTTGTAGTGCAGATCGTCGATACATACGGAACGGCGGAAGCTGCCGCCCTCAGGGGTGCCACCGTTGTGATAGATAAAGAAGGAGCGCCCCTTGTAATCGATAACCGATTGGTGGTTGGTATTGGAGTTGCCCGCCAGCTCGTTGAGAATGCCCTTGTATTCCCAGGGACCTTCAATGGATTTGCTCATGGCATAGGCGATCTTTTCCGGGAAGCCGGTGGCGTAGCTCAGGTAGTAGTAGTCGCCGTGCTTGTGCGCATAGAGCGCCTCGGTGAAATCCGGCAGGTCCAGGCTGTGGATGGGCCCGTCCAGCTCAACCATATTGTCCTTGAGCTTGGCGTAGCGGGGCTTGGTATTACCCCAGAAGAGATAGGCCTGGCCGTTGTCGTCGATAAATACTGCCGGGTCCAGGTCGTCCCAGCTGATTTCGGTATCGGTGGTCATATCGTTGGTGATCAGCGCCTTGCCCAGGGCGTCCTTGAAGGGACCGGTGGGGCTGTCGGACACCGCAACGCCGATGGCGAAGCCGTCGATGGTGGCGTGGCTGACGGTCACATACCAGTAGAACTTCCCGTCCTTTTCCACTACATGGCCGGCCCAGGCATCTTTCTTGGCCCATTTGAAGTCGTCGACGGAAAGCGGCGAGCCGTGCTCCTTCCAGTTCACCATATCGGTGGAGGAGAACACCAGCCACTTGTTCATCTTGTAGAAATCTTTGTTGTCCTTCGCCTCGTCGTGACCGGTATAGAGGTACACGGTGTCGTCGTGCACCAGCGCGGCGGGATCGGCGGTGAGTACGTGGGTGATCGCCGGGTTGGCAGCCTGGACAAAAGCCGAAAGCAGCGCAGAACCTGCCGCTCCCATTAACTTCGCAAAACTCGTTCTTTTCATCGCGTAATTTCTCTGCTCTTCAACCTCGGGACAGGCATTGTAGGAGCGGGCCATGCCCGCGATCAGGTTCGCGGGCATGGCCCGCTCCTACACAGCAATATCAATACAGCAATATCAATACAGCAATATCAATCGCCCTTTTCCTGGCGAAAATCCGGCATGCCGTTTTTATCCCAGTGCAGCACCCGGACACGGGTGTGGCGGTTGGGATCGTTCAGGGGGTCGCCCTCAATCTCGCGATAGTCCCGCGCGTGGTACACCATCAGGTCGGTAACACCGTCCTCAGCCACAGTAAAACTGTTGTGACCGGGGCCAAAGCGCTTGACCTCGGGATTGGTGTGGAAGACAGGCTGCGGCGACTTGTGCCAGGCGTCCGGGTCCAGCAGGTCCGCATCCTCGTCGGCCCAGAGCAGGCCCACGGCATAGTTGTGATCGGTGGCGCTGGCGGAGTAGGTGACGAATACACGGCCGTTCTTCTGCAGTACCGCGGCCCCCTCATTGACCTTGTAGCCTACCGTCTCCCAGTCCAGCTCCGGCTTGGTCAGGGTCACCACCGGCTCCTTGATACGGGTGGGGGATTCCATCTCTGCCAGCAGCAGGGCGGAGTTGTAGTTGCTTTCGGGATCAGATTGGGCCCAGAGCAGGTAGCGCTTGCCCTTGTGGGAGAAGCTGGTGGCATCCAGGGAAAAGGTGTCATGCGGTGTGGTGATCCGCCCCATTTCCTCCCAATCGCCCTCGGTGGGCACCGCGGAGGTATTGCGCAGGGCGTACATGCGGATATGCCAGGGGCGCTCCACCTCCCCGGCAGCGAAGTAGATATACCAGGCATCGTCGATCCAGTGCAGTTCCGGGGCCCAGATATGCGCGCCCATCTGGCCGCTGGCGTGCTTGCGCCAAATCACCTCGGCCCGGGCACTGGCCAGGCCCTGGACGGTACGGGAACGGCGCAACTCGATGCGGTCGTATTCCGGCACTGTGGCCACGAAGTAGTAGTAGCCATCCGTATGCCGGACAACCCAGGGGTCCGCCCGCTGGGTTATCAGCGGATTGTCATAGGCCATGGCCTTCCCTGAAACTATGGCCAACAGCAGGCAAAGGAAGGCCGATCGGAGGGCGGAGGCGGTCTTTTGCGGGAGTTGAAATGACATTTTCATCGCCTTGATTATTGTTGTGGCACGTCGGGCAATGCTTGTTGCTGCCTTTCTAACGATATTATTATAATACTATTAGAGTCACAACCCGGAAGTGGCAACTATCCAGCGACTGAAAGAGTCTGTATCTATATATAAGAAGAGAGAGTTTCCTATGCCCCGCTTCCTGTCCTCACTGATCCGCCCCAGCACCGGCGTGCTGTTGAGCGCCCTGCTCTGCGCCTGCGCCCAGGCCGATATCAGCGCCCGAGCTCCGCAAGTCAGTATTCACGACCCGGTGATGACCGAGGAGGGCGACGATTACTACTTATTCAGTACCGGACCGGGAATCACCATCTATCGCTCACCAGACTTTGTGAATTGGACCCCCGCAGGCCGCGTTTTCGCCGGCGAGCCGGACTGGGCCAAAAGTGTGGCTCCCGGCTTCAACGGGCACTTATGGGCACCAGACGTGATCGCCCGGAACGGCCGCTTCTACCTCTACTACTCGGTATCCGCCTTCGGCAAAAACACCTCCGCCATCGGCGTCGCCATCAACAGAACCCTGGACCCGCAATCACCGAATTATCGCTGGGAAGACCAGGGCATCCTGGTGCAGTCGGTACCGGGGCGCGACAACTGGAATGCCATAGACCCCAATATCGTGCTGGATGAAGCGGGCGACGCCTGGATGAGCTTCGGCTCCTTCTGGGACGGGCTCAAGCTGGTAAAGCTCGACGAGAGCTGGACCGCCCTCGCCGAACCCCAGGAGTGGCGCACCATCGCCCGGGCGGAGCGCCCCGCCTTCACCCCTGACGACGAAGCGGCCCCGGCGGAACTGGAAGCTCCGTTTATTTTTCCAAAGAACGGCTACTACTATCTGTTCGTCTCCCGCGGCCTCTGCTGTCGCGGCAACGACAGCACTTACCGCCTGGCGGTGGGTCGTTCCAAATCGGTCACCGGCCCCTACCTGGACAAAGAAGGCGTGGATATGGCCCGGGGTGGTGGCACCCCACTGATCGCCGGCAACCAGCGCTGGCCCGGCCTGGGACACAATAGTGCCTACACCTTCGATGGCAGGGACTATCTGGTGCTGCACGCCTATGAGTCCGCAGACAACGGCCTGCAGAAGCTGAAAATTCTCGACCTGGAATGGGATGAGGAACTGTGGCCGGTGGTGGATGCGGCGCAGTTGGACAGTTATCAAAGCCGGTTGGTGGAATAACCCATCAATCAACCGTAACCACCCTGTAGGAGCGGCCCATGGCCGCGATCAGCGTTAGCTAAAGATTGCTCCGTTGACGGGAAGGTCCAAAAAGCCACCAGCAGCAGGGCCGCCACTTGGCCACGAATTGGACTCGATCGCGGCCATGGGCCGCTCCTACAGCGAGACGCTCTGGAATAGACATAGTTCACCACAACCATGAAAAAAATAATTCTATCGTTCGCACTGTCCACCTTCGCGCTCGCCGGCAATGCCGCAGCGCAAGAGCAACAGGTGCAGATGTTCCCCCTCTCCGACGTCCGCCTGCTGGACAGCCCCTTCAAGCACGCCCAGGAAAAAAACCTAGCCTACATTATGGCCATGGAGCCGGACCGCCTGCTCGCTCCCTTCCTGCGCGAAGCCGGCCTGGAGCCCCGCACGGAAAGCTACGGCAACTGGGAGTCCAGCGGGCTGGACGGTCATATCGGCGGTCACTACCTGTCTGCGCTCAGCCTCGCCTACGCGGCCACCGGCGACAACCAGGCCCATGAGCGCCTGCAATATATGCTGGACGAACTGAAACGCGCACAGGACAAAAATGGCAACGGCTACCTGGGCGGAATACCTGGCGGCGCGGCGATATGGCAACAGATCGCCGAGGGGGAAATTGAGGCGGACCTGTTTACCCTGAATGGAAAATGGGTACCCCTGTATAATATCCACAAGATTTTTTCCGGCCTGCGCGACGCCTACCTGTATACCGACAACCGCCAGGCGCTGGATATGCTGGTGAAACTGTCCGATTGGGGCGTCCAGCTGGTCTCGAAACTTTCCGACAGCCAGGTCCAGCAGATACTCAAAAGCGAACACGGCGGCCTGAACGAAGTCTATGCGGATGTGGCGGCGATCACTGGCAAAAGCAAATACCTGGACGTCGCCCGCCGCCTCTCCCACCGGGAAATTCTCCAACCCCTGGAGCAACGCCGGGATGCATTGACCGGGCTGCACGCCAACACACAGATTCCAAAGGTGATCGGCTACAAGCGCGTGGGGGATCTGGCCGACGACAGCGACTGGCAGGATGCTGCGGAATATTTCTGGCGGGAGGTGGTGGAGCATCGCACCGTGGCCATCGGCGGCAACAGCGTGCGCGAGCACTTCCACGATCGCGGGGATTTTTCCTCAATGGTCAGCGACGTGGAAGGGCCGGAAACTTGTAATACCTACAATATGCTCAAGCTCACCCGCCTGCTCTACCAGACGGACCCGGACACCCGCTATATCCGCTATTACGAGCGGGCGCTGTACAACCATATCCTCTCCTCCCAGAACCCGGACACTGGCGGCCTGGTCTACTTTACCTCCATGCGGCCGCAGCACTACCGCGTCTACTCACAGCCGGACCAGGCCATGTGGTGCTGCGTGGGATCGGGCATCGAGAACCACAGCAAATACGGCGAAATGATTTACGCCCACCGAGGCGACGAGCTGTTCGTCAATCTCTTTATTCCCTCTACCCTGAATTGGAAAGAGAAAGACCTTTCGCTCTCCCAAACCAATCATTTCCCCGATGAAGACACAACCATCATCACCCTGGACAGCGATGCCAGTTTTACCCTGCAAGTACGCCAGCCGGCCTGGGTATCCGGGGCCAGACTGTCGATTAATATCAACGGCAAACCCTTTGCATACAGCGCAAAACCCGGCGGCTATATTCCCATCAGCCGCGAGTGGAAGGCCGGCGACCGCGTGGACATAAAGCTGCCCATGCACCCGCAACTGGAGCAGATGCCGGACGGCTCGGACTACTACGCCCTGCTCTACGGCCCGGTGGTGCTGGCGGCAAAGACCCAGCCCTTTGCCGATGAGAAACTCGATTTCTTCGCCGACGACAGTCGTATGGGACATATCGCCAGCGGGCCGATGTGTTCCCTGGAGGCCGCCCCCCTGTTCGTCAGCGACAGCCACGATTTTCTCGACAAACTACGGCGCCTGCCCGGCTCCCGGCTGCGCTTTGCCGCACCGAAGGAACTCCAAAGCGAAAGCGATGAAAACCTGGAACTGATTCCCTTTTTCCGCCTGCACGAATCCCGCTATATGCTCTACTGGCCCTTCAGCACACCGCAACAGTTGGCGGAACGCCAGCGGAAAAATGCCGAAGCCGACAAAGCGCGATTGACGCTGGAGAAGATGACCATCGACAAGGTGGCCCCCGGCGAGCAGCAGCCGGAATCGGACCACTTCTTTGCCGGGGAAGGTACCGAGGCGGGCGTGCATAAGGGGCGCCACTGGCGCCACGCCAGCGGCTGGTTCAGCTACCAGTTGAAAGATCCGAAGGGCGAGGCATCCACACTACGCATCACCTACTATGGCCTCGACAAAGATCGCAACTTCGATATTTCTCTCAACGGTGTAAAGCTAGCAGACGTTGTTCTGGACGGTAGTGAAGGAGACAAATTTTTCCATGTCGACTATCCGGTGCCGGAGGAAGTGCTGGCAAAAACCGACAAGGGCAATCTTGAATTGCGCTTCGAAGCCCGGAACGGCTCCGTGGCCGGTGGCATCTACGGCGTTCGGTTGCTTCGGCAGTAAGTAGCCGGTAAAGGTTGTTACTTGGGTCGCCGGGACCGCGGAGCTCCAGCTCCGCTTGCGGGCCGCAGGCCCGCCCTGATGGATGACGGAAACGTCGATATTTCCCTGTAGGAGCGGCCGCTGGCCGCGATCGGCCTCCCCTCGTAGTGGAAACTGATCGCGGCCAACGGCCGCTCCTACAGGGAGGGAGTAGTTATACTCAGAAAGTTTTCCACTCAATGGAAACCATCGACCTCAAGCGTAGCCAACCTGGCCCCCAACGCAAGAACTTCCGGGTGTCGCATAAAATCCGTGATATCCCGCGCGCGCTTCGGGCCTATACCCGGCTGCCGCTGCCAGTCGTCAATGCTGCGTTTTGAAAGAGTAGCAAAACTCTCGTCGTGCCAGAATTCCGCAGGCAGAGCAGCCGCCGAAGGCATGCCCAGGGCGACCATCCACTCGCGGAAAGTACGCGCCCTCGCCTGCTGGAAATTCCTCTCCAGCTTACTCGCACGCACATCGCCAATACCCGGCATGTCGGTCAACTCTTGATGTGACAGCTCCGTCCAAGCCAGCAAATCCGACAGCGCGCCCGCCTCCATCAGAGTCCGCCAGCGCCCTTCCCCCATGGCCCGGAAATCCAGTTTTTCTCCGAGCCAAACCGCCCGCGCCAGAAACTGCCCTTTACATTTTACCGTTGGCCGCCAACAGGTCAGCAAGCCGAATTCCCCGGAGTCGGGTACATCCAATGCAGCCCGCTGTGTCGCCGGCAAAACCACATCGAGTATTTTTGGGATCGTCTGCCCGGCCAGCGCGATGCGCAACTGGTCGCCGGGGCGGATATCCCACTGTTTCCAGCGCGCGAAGGAACCGCTGCTCACCCGTCGGATTTCCCGGTCGTCCAGTTGGGTGGGGCGTATCTCCACCACCGGTACTATCCGGCCGGTGCGACCCACCGGAAATTCCACGTCCACCACTTCCGCCAGCGCCGTCTTCGCCGGGTGCTTCCAGGCCGCGGCCCAAAGCGGCGGCTCGGCACGCCAGTGCTCCGCCGCAGGCCGCTGGCCCTGGCGCAACACAATACCGTCGGTAGCAAACGGCAGTGGTTCCCGGTACCAGTGTTCCCGCCAATGGGCGACCTCCTCAACCCCACTCACCCGATGGGTAAAACCCGTGGAGTCATAGCCCATGGCCTTCAGCGCCTGCAAACGCTCCGGTACTGCCGCGGGGCCGCCCGGCCAGTCCCAGACGAACACCGCCAGCCTCTGTGCCTGCTCTTCCGACAGCTCCCTCGATGCCATGGCACCACTCGCCAGCCCGCGCGCATTGGCACTGCCACTTTTCTGGCGATGCCCATCAAAGCGCCAATACAACTCTCCCTGCAGGACCAGTTGCGCACGGGTATCGGAAATCTCGGGCAGGATCGCCGCGATCCTGTGGGCGTGGGATGTCCAGTCCTGCCCGCGATTGCCGTCGCCGCGGCTGATCATCTGCGCCAGCTTGCCGCGACGATACACCAGAGACACCGCCACGCCGTCGACCTTCGGCTGTATCCAGATTTCGTCTCGTGCGGCGAGCCAATTCGCCACCGCATCGCTATCTGCCAACTTCTCCAGGCCGGTCTGTGGAACGGGATGCACCACACTACGTCCCACCACCTGATCGGACGGTGTTACCGTTCGCGCAGATTCCGAAAAGCAGCGGTTCCAATCCGCCAGCTTAGCCCGAGCCTGGTCGTAAACCGAATCGTCGACCAGTGCCTCGTGTCTGAAGTAATAAGCCTCATCCCACTGCAAAATTTTCTGATGAAGCTGATCGATTTCCGCTGCCGCCCGCGAATCTGACCACGATGGACACTCCTGCGATTCTGCGAAAGCGAAGGAAACTGAAAAACATAAGACGGTCGTGCCAATCAGCATTGGTAGGGAGAGACGAGAGAAGAAGCCGGGAAAATTTGAACTGAATATTGAGCGGAATATCTCCATTTCCCTGTACCGATTGTCGGTTGCTGTCCAAGCGTAGAAGGCTACCGCAATCTCGTCTGGCGATAAAGGGCGAAGTTCCATTGTAGGAGCGGCCGCTGGCCGCGACTGGTATCGTCCCGCAACAGGTGTCGCTGATCGCGGCTAATGGCCACTCCTCGGTGCTCCATAGATGCCACCACCTTGTGCAACCGAGAAATATTATAATTTCTTTTTTTCGCCCTAAGCTGTCTGATGGTCAAAGGTTAGGTAATTTATGGAGTACATCAAGGACTTGCAAATTCAGATTATTGGTTATCTTCATCCTGCTTAGATGAATGGTGAGCACCAAGCATTGGATCTAACAAAGCAGAAACCACAATGACTATCACAGCCATAATAAACGCCCCACCTAGAACCATATACAACGATTGAATAAAATCCATCTTTCGTGCAAGAAGAGCAAGCAATCCGAACAACACAAAAAATAAAAAAAAGTAGATAGTGAATCGCCTCTTCAGGAGACGCTTTGTATAATCATTCATATCCATTTAACCGAGTTTATTCTTTCATAATTTTATTTTCGAATTATCCGCTGTAGAAGAAATGAAGTTGGGACGAAAATACCAGCCCGTTCCATCTCAATAATACGTACAATTATTAGCGATAACTCCTTCAAACCATCCCCTTGTGCCAGGATAGTTGTCGCCTCTACTGAACCAAAGAAAGCACTGCCCATCGATATAACACCACACATCGACTAAATTCATTGTGCCTTATAGTCGACTTGAAGTCGTTTCTGCTTCATCTTTCAAATCAGCAACCACCCGCAGAGCGGGTGGTATGATGAAAGCCCCCAGAGGGGGCTATGTTACAGCCCCGTCAGTCTCATCTGCTCCTGACGGCGCTCTTCACTTTCTTGATTCTTGATGTACTCTCGAATCATCTGCTCATCTAAGCCAACCGTGCTAACACAGTAGCCTCTGGCCCAGAAATGCCTACCGGTAAAATTTCTCTTCACCTGCAAGTACTCACGAAATATTCGAATCGCCGACTTGCCCTTCAGAAGCCCTACCGTATGAGCCACGCTGAACTTCGGAGGGATCATTAACAACATGTGGATGTGGTCCCTCATTGCATAACCCTCAACTAGCTCAACTCCCGCTTGGCGGCAAAGATCACGGAATATGGCTCCGATCTCTCTGCGTAAAGTCCCAAATATCGCCTTTTTTCGGTACTTCGGGACAAATACTACGTGATACCTGCAATAATGCTTGACGTGAGCTTGGCTCTGCCAATCTCTCATATGGCCTCCTAATAGAACTTGCCGGTTCATGGGAGGCCATATTCTCTACCCTGCACGACTGAACGGCAGAGCCCTGTCAAGTCTCACCGCCAGAGGCGGTGGTTTACCTATGTGTTAATTATTGGATGTCCTATTGTCGTTCATAGTGCAGCAACTTCGTCCGGCGGAATGTTCGCATCCGTGTCGCGTGACCAGCCCTTGCTGCTCGCCAGTCGCCAACCTGCCTTGAGCATTTTTATAGCCCCTGGCATTAATCGATGCGGGTTTCCCTTTACGCCAATCTTTTTTGTCTTTGAGATCACCACTTTCTTGAACTTCTTGTACATTTCGAGAGCCCTATGAGTATCTCCGACTGTGTTGATTTCACTCATAATTAGAGTTTGATCGCCGGCGTCCCCACCAAAGGCCAAAACGATACTGTCAAAATTGTTGTTTTGATCGGCGATTTTTCTGATCCCGCTGCCATCCCGTAAGGCGATCTCACGTTGAAAAGTTTCTTGACCCATTTTGATAACCAGAAAACTTTGCGCTCGTGTTGGGTTTTCAGATATTACCCTGGCCAGGGGAAGCACTTGAGCAGGGTCCGTAAAGATCAGATTAGGCTCGTTCAAGCCCGACCTAATCTGGACATATTTGTGATCGCCGAGCTGACCGAAAGCCTCCAGCAAATCCAAAAGATCTCCTTCATCAGCAAAAAAATAGCAGCTTTGTCCTGGCATCCTCGCTCCTAATTACACGTTTTCTTCCAAACGCACACGACGGGTTGTTGACTTCTTTCGGCTATGCCGCGAGCTGCAGCTGATTCTCTGGCTTTTAGGTTTCCGGCCGCATCTGTATCGACAGTCTGAACCTGGAAATCGTTTCCATTCGCGTCTTGAGTGCTACCATCCGAGAATCTTGAACCTTTACCGCTTCCGAATTGTGTGGACTCATCTTTGCTTTCTTATTTTTCGATCCGCGAAACTCTAAACTCTAAATATTTTATTATCATACCAATAAAGACATTAACCCAAAAAACAGGAATAAAAACAGCCAGAGCCAAGTACGTTATAAAGGTGTACCCTTCGAGTTCAGAATACCCAATTACTCTATCGGTAAATATAATCTGCCCTACAATTAAAACAAACACCGATGATAAAGCACCTACGGCTAGCATAGAAGGCATATAAAATAAAAACCTGAATGAAGCAATTTTCCTAAAAATCAAAGCTGCTAGCATAGAGATTGCCGCGGACAGAACAATATAATAAATGGTACTTTCAAAGCTCTTATAGAAAAATAGGAATAGAAAATATACCATAGGATTAAAATAAGAAATGAGGACCAATAAAATCATTTTATTATAGGACTGCATGGTTATTCACTCCTCCCCAAGGATTTCAATAGCGACTTATGGAGCGATCCAGGGTGAAAACCTCGAACCTCCTTAAATCTAGGGGCTCTAGATAAAGCGTATCCACAACTAGTGGCACAAAATGGAGCTGTTGACACAACAAACTCTGAGCTCATCAATCTTGCTTCTTCATTAGTGATAATGAATTCTATTACATCTACGTCTCCATCAAAATTGTTAATATATGCATTTGGATCAGCATACTCGTCAGTAAAAATGTCGGAATGTCTCATTCCTATGGCATCGAGCCCATCAGGAAAATATTCTTGCCCTGCAGGGTCGTAAAGTACTTTACCATTACCATATCCATCATCTTCAAGCCACAACGCTGAGTGATCAATTCCTTTTCTCACTGTAAGTAACATAGCATTTATTCTAGTTTCTGACCCTTGGTCAGTTCGTCGACCCGTAACTTCTACTTCCTCCATTTTCTCCTTTTTCGATCTCTCAGGAGGTTGGTAATGGCATTGACTGCTACCCGTTGCCTCACACTGCTCACGAGTCACCTGATTCATGCCTGACGGATCAAGCAAATTAATAGGGTCATTTACAACATAGGCATACCAGTTCAGTCCAGCCGCGTATCCAATCGGGTCCGTCTGCATGAATCGCCCAAGGCCAGGATTGTAGAACCGTGCCTTGTAGTAGTACAGCCCCACATCTTCCAGCCACAGCTGTCCAGTGTACTGGAAGCGGCCGGTATTACCGGATGCTTGATTGCCGTACTCGTCGTAGGCATTGATCGCGTAGTTCCCGCCGGACTGGTTGGTGATGCCGACGATACTGCCCTGGTGGTTCTCGTGAAAGTAGCGCTTGGTGCCGGTCCCAGCGCCTTCGTACCAGACGATAGGATCGTCGATGGCGGGGCCGTGGACATAGCGGCGCAAGACGTTACCGTTTTCATCCACTTCCCCAATCAGGTCACTGCCATCGTAGAGAAAACCTGTGTAGCTCCCGGATTTCTCCACGCTGTGCAGGCGGTTTTCCGCATCGTAGCGCAGTTGGGTGGTACCGCTCGTGTTTGCCTCAATCAGCAGATTATTGGCATTGTAGCTATAGGTCTTGCCGCCGTGGGCCTTCAGGTTGCCGCGGGCATCGTAGGTGATGCTGGTGCCGCCGGCGCTGGTAACCTGATTCAGGGCGTTGTTGCTGTAACCAATATTGGTGCCCACATCCGGGTTGAACTCATAATCCGGATTCTCTATTTCCAGGCCGCGGCCAGCGAGCTGGCCGGCGCGATTATAGGTGAAACTTTCGCCAATATCGTCGTAATCACCACCCCCCACATCGGTGGCCAAATCGGTAAGGCGAGAGACGCCGTCATAGTCGTAGGCGGTGACTACACCGTTGGCGCGCAACAGGCTCCTTCTACGGCCGTAGTTATCGTAGGCGAAACTGGCGATAGTGGTGGAGCCGCTTTCCTTGATTCCTCGCAGGTGGTCGCCGGAGTAGCCGCTTACGGAGTAATCGTAGGTGACGTAGAAGCCGTCCGGCCAAGTGAGGCGGTTGCGTCGGCCGTAGGGGTCGTAGCCGTATCTCACTGTGCCGCGGGCTGTGGTTTCCGAAAGTTTCCGGCCAAGAGCGTTGTACTGGTGAATACTGGCTGTGTTGGCGATACCTTCGGTGGTGTTGGTGTGCTCCGTGACCTGGCCGAAGTTGTTATAGGTAAAGGTTTCTGCGATGGCGCCGGTCTTGGTCTCCACTCTACCCAGTGCATCGTGAGAGAAGTTGACAGTCTGTCCATCGCGCAAACGTATACTACTTACTTTGGCACCACTGTAGTTTGTTTGAAGATAATCGGTACTGCTCTCGGTACTACCATTGCCCGGCTGGGGATAGACGGTTTTCCATGGGCGGTTGAAACTATCGTATTTATAGAATGTAGTATTGCCACGGCCGTCCTGTACAGATGCCAGCAGGCCATTGTCGGCTCGGTAGTTGTTGACGCGATCGTCGCGCTGGTTGGCGGTGCCGTAGGCGCTGGTGATCTTGGTAACCGCACCGGTTGCGTCATAGGTGTATTTGGTAATGCGGTCGTTGCCGTCCGGACCGGCAGTTGCCAGTTCACAAGCCGACGCCGGCAAGCTGCTAAAGGTGTTGGGATTGAGGCGTTGAGCCACGCACTCCAAACGCAGTTGGTCGTCGTAGCTTTTCTGCACCACCCTTTCCAGGACGCCGTCGATGTATATCTTCTCCGCCACGGGCAAGCCCGCGTCCGCGATACTGTATTGGGTATCCATCTGGGATTGGACAACCATACCGTTGACGGCAGAGAGAGAGATACTGCTGACAACCCCGTTTCTGACCGAGGTGACGTCGCCGACGGCGTTGTAATAGGTGCGCTTTGCCGGCCGCGGCATTGGGCCGGAGCCATCCGGGTCCACTCCGATTTCCGCGATGGGACGGCGCAACTTATCGTAGTAATAATAAACCCGGTCATACGTGCCCGGGCGGGGCCCATCCACCCATCTGACATTGCCGTAGATATCGTAACCCGTAGTGGTGGTCAACGAGATGGAGCCATCGCCCAGTTTCAGGGTTTTTGAAGTGGGCAGCACATTGTTGTGGTTGTACCCGATGATCGTGAGTTGCTCGTCCACCGTGCCCACGCAGGAGTCGAGGCTCATACTCATGCACTTTGAGATCTCGGTCAGCCTCCATACAGGGGTACTGTTGACCAGGGTTCCGCTACTGTTCAGCACCTTGGGAGTGATCTGTTCGTATTTGTAGCGGGTCTGGGCGCGCACTCCGGCCACCGCAGGTTTGGTAACCGTGGCCACCTTGCCACTTTGGGCGTGGTAGGTGTAGGTGGTGGTAACGCCATTCTGGTCGGTGACGGTAAGCGGCTTATTGCAGGTTTTGATATTACTGCAGCTTGCCGGGTAGGTGGCTTTGGCCTTGACGATCGGGCTGCCGCCGTTTTTCGGGTATTCGCGGATTTCGGTGATGTTTCCGCGGGTGTCGTAGTCATAATCGGTATAACTGCCGTCCGGGTTGACGACGGTATCTATATAATTATTCCACTCATCCGTATAGGTATAAGTGTTTTCACGCCCCAAATTGTCTATGTATGTACCTAGGGAAGCATGGCCCAAAAAACCGTACTCACCATCCGGACCTTTTGGACGTGCTGCTGGTGAGTATAAAAAACTGTAATCACCTATACGTTTTAACAATAGTTTGTTGGTTATAGAAGTTTCCGTACAAGATCCGTTGTAACATGCATAACCACCAAAAGAGTAACCTTCCTGTACGCCCAGAGCATTTGTATATCCTTCGTTATTCGGGCTTCCGTACATATAAAAATAAGTATGCGAATCTTTATTGCCGAGTGCATCTTCAACAGAGCTAGTAATACTATGTCCCCATTCTGAAGCATCAGCACTGGATGGCATCATTATAGTATGAGAGCCTTCCAATTTTGACGTCGGCCAGGGGTTATTCAGACCATCGCAGTTTGAAGCGCTTGGTTCACACAATTCAACAGAAGTATTGATCGCTTTTACTGATCTGGCCGACGTTACAGTAAGATTAGTTGCTGTTCCACTTGTAGATCTTTCTTCTGACTTTGAACCAAAGCTATACTTCACCATCCAACCGAGCGAGCTATACACGGCACTGGGTAACGTTCCGAAATAGCCAGCTACAGTCTGGTAGACCATGCTGATTATTTCGCCATCCGGCTTGACCACTTTTGTCTGTAGGCCGATATTTTCCTCTTGAAGTCTGTTCGTGGGGTTTTTATATCCATTGGTAATGGTGGTATCGAAAGTTGCCGTTGTTCCATCCTGAATCACGTAGGCGCAAAGAGTTCCGGAACAGCTAAAACTGGTCCCTGTTCCTTTCACATTCACATACCCATCACCGCTCTGCTGGAAGATATCGGACCGTCCCAGGCTATCAACCTTTGTATACGTTCCTACAGGCAGGCCGACAATGTAGACAGGCTTGTGATAAGTCTGTAAAACCTCCAGCTTGGTCAATGTACCCGTATGTTGATCGTGTAAGAATCTTTGCCGGCCTGGGTTGCGGCTTATTCCACTTCCTTCCGTACCGATACTTACATGCATGCCTCCTATCCCGGGTTTCATACTGAACATGTCGATCCCATGGGAATCGACAACAGATTGCACCGGGGGAGGCGCCAGGGCTTCGGTTACACCTTGATCGGGACTGGTCTCTGCTTTTGCTGTCACAGATAAAACGAAAAATATAAGCAGAAAATACAATCTGTTGTTACATGAAATCTTATTCATCGAACTTCCTTATTTTCGATTATTCGCTCACACTTTTGTTTGTTCTATTGTCAGATTTGTCATACTGGTAATTGGCTGTCTTACCGTCAGTGCCGACAACCTTAACCAGGCGCCCCAGCTCATCATAGCGGTAACTCACTAAGCCACCAGGTTCTTTGATGGTTAAGGTAAAACTTTTATTCACGCTAGCCGTGCCGTCGTTAACTGTAAGAGTTACAGTGGCACTGCCGGACTTATATCTGACTGGAGTTAGTATGATCCGTTTGCCACCGGAGTGACTGGCAAGCTGTATCTGATTATTGGGGAGCAGGGTTGTGTTGCTGGAACTGGCTGATACCTGCAAGGAACTGAGCGAGGTTTCCACATCAGAAATGGCAACGATTAATTCCACCGTGGTATTCATGTTCGTGGTCTTATCTGAAATCACCCCTATAACCGGAACGTCGTTGACCGGATTAACCGTGAGCAGGAAGGAGTCGCTGGCGCTCTTGCTGCCGTCAGAAACGGTAATGATGACAGTCGCGCTGCCACTTTTATTAGCGACGGGCTTTAGCGTTACCGTTCTGCTGCCACCAGAACCGCCGAAGGTAATTCTGCTGATCGGCAGGAGCGCGGTGTTGCTGGAGGTGGCGGATAGCGTGAGGGAGCCGTTCGCAGTTTCCACATCAGACACGCTGAAAGAGATCGTTTTGGAACCATCTTCATTGATGGCCTGATTGGCGATATTACTGATGGTCGGCGTATCGTTGACTGCGTTGACTGTCAGGATAAAGCTGTCCTGCACCGTTTTTTCGCCATCGGAAACGCTGATGGTAATAGTTGTGCTACCACTCTTGTTTGCCGCTGGTTTGAGAGTAACAGTCCTGCTGCCACCGGAACCACCAAAAGTGATGTTGCCGCTGGGCAGGAGTGTGGTGTTGCTGGAACTTTTGGACAGGCTCAGCTGCCCCGCGGGTGTTTCCCTGTCCGAGATACTGAAAGAAACTGTCTTGGTGCCATCTTCGTTGATATTTTGATTGGCGATATTGCTAATGGTGGGAGCCTGGTTCGTTAAAGAAACCGTTGCGCTAGCTGTCTTGGTCACATATCTATAGCTCCCCTGCTCGTACTGCAATTCCACCCACTCCAGAGTAAATCTGGTGGTACCCGTTCTAACCGTGGCAACAGTTTCGTAGGGTATTGCCTGCCCGCTTCCATCAGTGAAGGTGGTATCGGATAGGGTTGCACCGTTAGTGGCACTAAGAGTGCACTGGTGGGTGACGGACCAGCAAGACCCACTCAGCGTCACCTGGCCAGTAACAGAGCACACGCCACCATCACATCCCCAACTCGGCGTCACGCCACTTGCGCTAATGTCAGAGGCTCTGGCCACTGCAGCGCATAACCCAAACGCTATTAAAATTATTCCCCGGACAGACAACAGCGTGAAATTTTTGTTTTTCTTCCTAGGCCTCATAAAAAATTCCTTGGCACATACTATATTTAAGGTACGGTACTACGATACAAATGGAAGGAGTGTTTTGTCAATCGGTAGGGTGTCATGTTGACGTGGCACGGACTGAGCCAGAGATCAGAAGAGGTATAATATTTTTTCGCCTGCAGGCAGGCTCCTACGATTTTTCCTTCTGAGTAGTGAATAAAAAGAGCAACCACCAATAGCGATTGCTCTCCTTTTTCTTTAACGCATTACTTCAATTCAGGGCTTGCGGAAATACCACTCCTGGTTGCTCCTGCCTGTCTCGGACCACTGGATAACATTGGCACCCTCGGACTGGCTCTTGCTGCTCACGTCCAGCACATGGCCGCTCAGGCGTGAGCGGATAAGGAAATAGCCGGCGCCGACTCTTTCCAGCTGCCACTGCTGGCCTTCACCACCCCAATAATCCCACTGGGCGATATTGGCACCGGCATCCATGGAGACCTCCCATACATCCAGGCTTTTGGCGCTGCGGTCATTGATCAGGCTGTAGTAGCCGTTGCCCAGGTCGCTCAGCCGCCAGCGCTGGCCCGCGGAGCCGGCATAGCTGCCCTGTTCAACATTGGCGCCGTTGTCTGTGGAGTTGTTTGCCACCGCGAGCGCCTTGCCGCTGTGCCGCGCCTCGATGATATAGGTGCCGTCGGTGGGCGGGCCGGCGACTGAAGGGCAATTTCCGGGGGTAAAGTCCCGGGACAGGACCGGCCAGTCGGCGGAATAGGTCAGGCTGAGGATATCCAGCTTGGCGGCGCCGCCGTCAGTGGCGTCGTAGTAGTGGGTGGACACGTAGCTGCAGCTGCCTTCCTGCAGCAGGCCGATATGCCCTGGCCCGTGATACTTGCCATCATGGTTGGGCAATATGGTGCGCCAGCCGCTGTAAGGCCCGGTAACACTGGTCGAGCGGCCGACTTCTATGTAGTAGGTGCTGTCCAGCCCGTCGCAACAGACTCCCCGGTTTACGAAGAGGTAGTAATAGTTACCGTTTTTGGTGATGTAGGGTGCCTCGATACTCTGGTGGCCGCCGCCGTAGAGGTGCGTCACGCCACCGATGGTCTTTCCGGTGGAGGGATTGATTTCGATAATCCCGATGCCGCCGTGCCAGGAGCCGTAGGACATGTAGACCCTGCCGTCGTTATTCCGGAACAGCGCCGGGTCGATGGCGTTTATCTCGTCCATCCCCCCATTGGAGCTGATCACCATACCCAGGTCCTGCCAGTTGGGGTTGTTCAGCGACGGCGTACGCACTACACCGATCGCCGAACGCGAGGAACCGAATGTGGACACCGAATAGTAGAGATAGTAATAGCCGTTCATGTGAATGACATCCGGCGCCCAGAATTCGCCGTCGAAATCGGGCACTGCACTGTCGATCCAGGATGGCCAGCTGTTGAGAGGAAACACTGTCTGGGGACCGGGAGTCCACTCCACCAGGTTCTGGGAAGTGGAGTACCAGATACCGTCACCGGTGGTGAAGTGGTAGTAGGTGCTGTCATCTTTGACCAGGGCCGCGGGATCGTGGGAGTTATCCAAGCCGGTAAGCTCCAGCGCCATTGCCTGGAAACTCAGGCAAAGGGGAAGTAACACACGGATTAAAGTGCGCAGCATCATTGCTTTTACCTTTCTTTATTTTTGAAGGATGGGTGGGACGTAAGTTATTTGTATTATTATATGCTGCTGAAAAGCTGAGGAGTAGTAATCCGGACCATGCCAGCAAAAGATTTGAGACTTCTGTCCCAAATGTCCAAGGTTATGCTGTCATGAATGACACCATTGACAGGTATCAAGAGGGGAGCGGCAGTGGACAGGTTTCCCTGCCCACACCGTGGGAGATAAACCGCCGGTCTAACCGACAAGTGATGCCGCGTCGAACCGGCAGTCGGGGAGACCGCGAAACGGTGTCCGGAACACAAACAGGCTGCCTGCCTGCGGTTCCTGATCCAGCGTCCACTCGCTCAGGGAATCCCGCGCGGAAGTGACAAACAACAGATCCATATTCTCGCCGCCGAAAGCCGCACAGGTGGGCTGGCTGACCGGCATAGGAATTGCGCCCGCCGTGTTGCCGTCGGGCGCATAGCGCTCGACTCGCGCCCCGCGCCACTGGGCCGACCAAAGATACCCCTCCGTATCTACCGTAGCGCCGTCGGGATAGCGATTGACCATGGTGCGGGCGAAGAGTTGGCGGTTGCCGATGTCGCCGCTTCGCGCATCGAAATCGTAACGGTAGATGCTTCTGCGCACCGAATCGGCAAAATAAAAGTGGCTGGAGTCCGGGCTCCAACAGCTGCCGTTGGAAATATGGATATCGCCGGCCATTTGCGTCACAGTGCCGTCTCCCTCCAGGCGATACAGGCTCGCCTTTGCATCCGGGGAGTCGTCTTCGACCATGGTGCCGGCCCAGAAACGGCCCTGGCGGTCTATCTTGCCATCGTTAAAGCGCATACCGGAATCGGGCGGCAGCAGTGCTTTCTCCCAAAGGATCTCGCTGCGCCGGTAGTCGTAGAGAGCAAAGCCCCTTTCAAAAGCGGCGACGATACAGTTCTCCCGGTCGGTGAATGCGAAGGCGCAGAGCCGCTCCGGCGTATCAAAAACCTCCAACTCCCGGCTCGGCCAGTGCAGGCGGTAGAGCCTGCACTCCTGAATATCCGTCCACCAGACACTCTGGTCCTGACCATTCCATTGAACGCCCTCACCGAGGGTATTCCCCACTTCGAACGCATCGAGCAGCTGTACTTCATGCATGGGCTGCCCCTCCTTTTCCACTGCCGGTCAGCAGGCGCTGCATGGCGATAAAGGCGAACAACAACAGGCCGATAACGATTTTTGTCCACCAGCTATTGAGTGTGCCATCGAAGGAAATATAGGTCTGGATAACCCCCATGATCAGCACGCCGACCAGGGTGCCGATCACGTAACCGGAGCCACCGGTAAGCAGGGTGCCGCCGATAACCACCGCGGCGATGGCGTCCAGCTCCAGGCCTACCCCGGTCAGGGAGTAGCCGGAGAAGGTGTAAAAAGTATAAACAATGCCACCGAGTGCCGACAGAAAGCCGCTGATGGCATAGATGGTGATAGTGGTTTGCGCCACCGGCACGCCCATCAGCTGTGCCGATTGCGCACTGCCACCGAGGGCGTAGATATACCCTCCCAGCCGGCTGAAATGTGCGAGCAATACCGCGGCGACCAGCACCAACAATAACACCAGCGTAGAGGTTCCCACCCAGGCGTTGCCCGGCAGGAGCAGACCGAAATCCGCCACGGCGTCGTAAAACGGATGGTCGATGGGAATGGACTCTTCACTCAGGGTGGTGGCCAGTCCACGTGCCAGGAACATGCCCGCCAGGGTGACAATAAATGGCTGCAGCCGGTAGTAGTGAATCAGCGCCCCCATGCCCGCGCCGAACAGGCCGCCGCCGATCAATACCAGGGGGAAAACCTGCAACGGGTGCATTCCGTACTCACCGATCAACAGGGCGCTGGCCACCCCAGTGAGCGCGATCACCGCGCCTACCGAAAGGTCGATACCACCTGAGATAATCACAAAGGTCATGCCGATGGCGGTAATCGCCAGGAAGGCGTTGTCGCTGAACAGGTTGGCAAAGACGCGGGTACTGCCGAAGCCGGAAAACTGCAGCGATCCAGCCAGGAACAGCAATACAAACAGGCCCGCAGTTACATAGAGAGTGGTGTACTTCGATTGCATCACGCCCGGCTCCCCTTCAGCTTCATCATCGACAACAATGCGGCCATCTGCGCCTGGAAGCGCGGCGACTGCAACAGCAACACAAAAATCACCACCAGGGCTTTGATCAACAGGTTAAATTTCGGCGGCAGCCCGCTCATGATAATGGTGGTGCTCAAACACTGGATCACCAGTACGCCCACCAGCGACAACAGCAGTGAAAAACGCCCGCCCATCAGCGAGGCGCCGCCGATCACCACCGCGAGGATCGCATCCAGCTCCAGCCACAGGCCGGCATTGTTGGCATCGGCACCCTGGATATCCGCTGTTGCGATCATCCCCGCCAGCGCCGCGCAGAGGCCGGCAATACAGTACACCAGCATTTTTACCGCGCGCGCATTGATGCCCAGGTAATGGCTGGCACCCGAATTGCAGCCCACCGCCTCCACAAACAGCCCCAGCGCTGTCTTGCGCATCAGCAACTGCACCGCGGCGAAGACAATCAGGACCAGCACAATGGGAAAAGGCACGCCGAGAAAATCGCCGGTTCCCAGGAAGGCAAAGCCGGAGTGCTGGAAGGTAACGATCTGCCCGGCATTGATCAGCTGGGCGATACCGCGGCCCGCCACCATGAGGATCAGTGTGGCGACGATCGGCTGAATTCCCAGGTAGCTGACCAGGCTGCCGTTCACCGCTCCGGCAATCAGCCCGGCGCCGAGGCCGGCGGCCAGTACCAGAAACACGCTATCCACACCGCCGACTATCAGGCTGGCACACACCGCGCCGGCGATGGCCATGGTGGCGCCCACCGACAGGTCGATACCGCCGGTGGCGATCACCAGGGTCATACCGATGGCCAGCAGCGCCACCGGCGCGCTGCGATTTAATACGTCGATCAGGCTGCCGTAGAGGCGGCCGTCGTTGATTTCAATATGAAAAAATTCCGGAGCCAGAACCAGGTTGATGGCCAACAGCAGACCCAATCCCAGCAGTGGCCACAGGTATCGGCCGGAGAGAGAGGGCAGCTTGCCACGCGGGCCGGCCGACGAAACTGGCTGCTCTTCGACGGCAGCGGTTTGCAGGTTACTCACATCACGCCTCGTTGTTATCTAATTCCGCAGCAATCCAATAAACCACCCTGTAGGAGCGGCCCATGGCCGCGATTGGATTTTCCGCATTGTCCACCCCCGATCGCGGCCGTGGGCCGCTCTACAGTTACTGGTTCCAGTTTTGTGGAGCCTGGATTCCGGCATTCGCCGGAATGACGACGGTGCCCTGGATGCGATTGCCGATCAGGCCTCGGCAATGGCCCGCATAATATTACTTTCGGAAATATCCTCGCCCTTGATCTCCGCCACCTTGCGACGATCGCGCATCACCGCTACGCGATCGGAAAAGGCCACCAGTTCCTCCAGCTCGGAGGAAGTCACCAGCAGTGACATGCCCTCACTGCAAAGTTTCTTGATCAGTTTGAGAATTTCCGCGTGCGCGCCGATATCGACACCGCGAGTCGGCTCATCCAGAAGCAGTAACTGCGGGTCAGTGGCCAGCCAGCGGGCCAGGATCACCTTCTGCTGGTTGCCGCCACTCAGTTGCTCGATAGGCTTGTCCGCATCCGGCGTGGCGATCTGAAGCTCCGCAATAAAGCGCTCCGCCAGCTTCTGCTGTTCAGCGCGCCCCATTGGGCGCCACCAGCCGCGCCGCGCCTGTACCGCCAGGGCGATATTCTCGCGGATCGACAGTGGGCCGACGATACCACTGGTCTTGCGGTCCTCCGGGCACAGGGCCAGGCCCGCGGCGATGGCGTCGGCGGGCTGTTTGAAACTCCGCTCGCGGCCGTTGAAAATTATCGATCCGCTGGATTTTTTATCCACACCGAATACGGCGCGGCAAACTTCGGTGCGACCGGAGCCCAGTAAGCCGGCCAGCCCCACCGCCTCGCCGCGGTTCACCGTCAAATCGGTTTCCCCCAGGGAACCGCGCACACTGACACCCTGCAGGGACAACAGCGCCTCGCCTTCCTCCCGCTGTTCGCGGGCCTCACCGCGGTGCGCCTCACGCTGCAACTCCTTGCCGAGCATATGCGCGACCAGCTCTTCCCGCGACAGACTGGCGGTTTCGAATTCGCCGACAAGCGTGCCGTTGCGCAGCACCGTAATACGGTCGCAAACGCTGTACACCTGGTCGAGAAAGTGGGTGATAAATACGATACCGATGCCCTTGGCCTTCAGCTCACGCATCACCCCGAACAGCTGCTGCACCTCGCCGGCATCCAGGCTGGCGGTGGGCTCGTCGAGCACCAGCACTTTGGCTGACATATCCACGCCGCGGGCAATGGCCACCAGCTGTTGTACCGCCACCGAATAGCTCGACAGCGGCCGGGAGACATCGATATCCAGCGCGAAACGCTTCAGCAGTTCCGCGGACTGGCGGTGGATACGCTTCCAGTCGATCAGGCCGAATTTCTTCGGCTCGCGCCCCAGGTAAATGTTCTGCGCCACGCTGAGATTGGGCAGCAGGTTGACCTCCTGATAGACGGTGCTGATTCCCCGTGCCTGGGCCTGGGCGGTGCTCTTCAGCCGCAGGGGCTCGCCCAGGTAGGTCATGGAGCCGCCGTCGCCCTCCAGGGCGCCGGTCATCACCTTCACCAGGGTGGATTTGCCGGCACCGTTCTCACCGAGCAGCGCGTGGATTTCTCCCGCGCGCAAATGGAAGTCGACACCGTCCAGCGCTTTCACACCCGGGTAGCGCTTTTCGACTTTACTGAGACTTAACAGTGTCATGGTTACCGCCACTAATTACTTGGCCGCGCGTTTCTTGTACTCCTCGGCCGCAGTCTCCTGCGTGAAGAGATCGCCGGTGGTGGTGATCAGCTTGTCGATCTTGCGATCGCCATTCAGGTAGCGCTCGATGACGTCGAACGCCGGCGCACCCAGATGCGGGTTGAGCTCCACGGTGGCGTTGGCATCGCCGTCGGCCATGGCCTTGAAATAGTCCGGCACGCCGTCGACGGATACCACCAGCATATCCACGCCGGGCTTCAGGCCAGCTTCCTTGATCGCCTGGATGCCGCCCAGGGCCATCTCGTCGTTGTGCGCCCAGAGTGCACAGATGTCCTTGCCGCTGTTCTCCGCCTTGAGCATGGCCTCCATCACTTCCTTGCCCTTGGTGCGAGTGAATTCGCCGGTCTGGCTGCGCACGATTTTAGCGTTGGGGTACTTGGCGATGACCTCGTTGAAACCCTTCATGCGGTCGATGGCCGCGGTGGCCCCCACGGTGCCCTGCAGTTCCAGAATATTGCAGTTGCCACCGGTCTCCTCCATCAACCAGTTGGCCGCGCGGCGCCCCTCCTCGACAAAGTCGGAAGCGATGCGGGTGAGGAAAAGGGAGGCATTCTTGACATCGACATTGCGATCGAGGATCACCACCGGGATGCGCGCCCGTTTGGCTTCGCGCAGCACCGGCTTCCAGCCGGTTTCCACCACCGGTGCAATCATGATGGCGTCCACACCCTGGGCGATAAAGCTGCGTACCGCCTTGATCTGGTTTTCCTGTTTTTGCTGGGCGTCGGAAAATTTCAGCTCGATACCGCGGCGCTTGGCCTCGGCCTTGACGGATTCGCTGAAGCTGGTGCGCCAGCCGCTCTCGGAACCCACCTGGGAGAAACCCACGGTAATGGCAGCGGCGCTTTGCACCAGGCAGAACAACAGGGCCAAGCCAGCGGTTAGTGATTGGATGACTTTCATGGAAACCTCCTCATCGCAAGGTTCGTTCGTTTATATTTATTTTTTGGGCGCGGCAGTAATCGCAGGGTGCGCCGTGCGCACCAAAAGATCTGAAGCTCGCGCCAGCTTATGGCGGTGCGCACGGCGCACCCTACGGCACTAAATCTTCTGTTACTTTGCAGAAAATCTATAAATGGTCGTTTGCCTGTATTCTTCTCCCGCCTCCAGCATTACGGAAGGAAATTCGCTATGGTTGGGCGCATCCGGAAACCCGTGGGTTTCCAGGCAGAGCCCGCTGCGGTGCGCCATGGGTGAGCCGTCCTCGCGGTTGCGGGTGCCGTCGAGGAAGTTACCGCTGTAGAACTGCACTCCCGGCTCGCTGGAAATCACCTCCAGGCGCCGTCCGGAAAGCGGGTCCCACAGGGATGCGATGGACTTCAGCGCTTTGTCACCTGTCCGCTCCACCACCCAATAGTTGTCGTAGCCACCGGGCTGCCGGTCGATGTCCCGGCCGATCGGTTTGGGCCGACGGAAATCCAGCGCCGTGCTGTCCACGTTCAGCAGTTGGCCGGTGGGAACCAGCCCGCTGTCCAGTTCCAGGTATTGCGCCGCGTTTATCTGCAACTCGTGATCGAGAATGCTGCCCCCCGCCGCCAGGTTCCAGTAGGCGTGGTTGGTAAGACTTATCGGTGTACGGCAGTCACTGCGGGCCCGGTATTCGAGAGTCAGTTCGTCCTCTTCACTCAACCGGTAGGTCAGCTCGGCTTCCACCCGGCCCGGGTAGCCGCCGTCGCCGTCCGCACTCTCGCAGCGGAAGGTCACCGCGGCACCGGGCCCCGGGCTGGCAGACCAGCGCCGGGTGCCCAGGCCTTGGGGGCCGCCGTGCAGATGGTTTTCGCCATCGTTGACCGGCAGCTGCACCTCCCCCTCGCCGAGGGGGAAGCGCGCCCTGCCGATCCGGTTGGCCACCCGGCCCACGGTGACACCGAGAAACCAGCTGTTGTCCAACCAATGGCTCGGGTCGCCGTAAGTCAGCAGGATATTGCCGCGGCGGCCATTGCGATCCGCGGTGTGTACCGATAGCAGGCTCGCGCCCAGGTCAGCAAGCTGCACCTGGGTGCCGCGCCGGTTGCCCAGGGTAAAAACCTGTAGCGGCTCCTCCAGCCCTTCCAGCGCAAGCTGCGACCGGGCAACGGTGGAATCCAGGGAAGTCTCAACCGATGCCATCGCTGGTTTTCCTGCCGTTGACCAGCCGGGAAATTCCCAGGGGATTGCTGTTTTTCAGCGCATCCGGGAGCAGGTTTTCCGGGTAGTTCTGGAAACAGATCGGGCGTACGAAGCGCGCTATGGCCATGGTGCCCACCGAGGTGAAACGGCTGTCTGTCGCCGCCGGGAAGGGGCCGCCGTGCATCATCGCATGGCACACTTCCACGCCGGTGGGGAAACCGTTGACCACTATTCTTCCCACCCGCTGGCGCAGCTGTTGCACCAGGTCACCGTAGCTGTCGAGTTCGCCCTCGGCGCACTGGAGAGTGCCGGTGAGCTGGCCCTTCAGGGACCCTACAACCGCCAGCAGCTCCTCGCGATCGCGGCACTTCACAACCAGGGATACCGGTCCGAAAACCTCTTCCTGCAGTGCGGGGTTGGCGAGGAATTCCGCTCCGCTGACGGTGAACAGGCCGGCCTGGCAGGTGAAGCCGCCGTCTTCGCCGGCACTTTCACCCGCCGCCAGTTGCTCCACACCCGCCTGGTCGCGCAGATGGCCCACGCCGCTGCGGTAGCCGCTGAGGGTATTCTTGTTCAGCATTACCCCGGCGCCGACCTTTGACAGGGCTTCCCCCGCCGCCGCGGTAAAGCGGTCCAGGCCTTCCCCTTCGACTGACAGTACCAGCCCCGGATTGACGCAGAACTGGCCGGTGCCCATATTCAGCGAAGTGATAAAACCTTCGGCGATGGTCTCCGCAGAATTCTCCAGCGCCTGCGGCAGCAGCACCACCGGGTTTACGCTGCCCATTTCCGCGAACACCGGAATCGGCTCCGGCCGTTCATTGGCCAGTTTAAAGAGCGCGGTGCCGCCGGTGAAGGATCCGGTAAAGCCCACCGCCTTGATGCCCGGCGCCTTCACCAGCTCGGCGCCCACGCGGCTGCCTGCACCCAGGATCAGCGAGAAGACGCCGCCCGGCAGGCCGGATTTCTCCACCGCCCGGCCGACTGCCCGGGCCACCAGTTCGCTGGTCCCCGGGTGGGAATTGTGTCCCTTCACAACCACCGGGCATCCGGCGGCAAAGGCCGAGGCGGTGTCGCCGCCGGCCACGGAAAACGCCAGCGGGAAGTTGCTCGCGCCGAATACCGCCACCGGGCCCAACGCCTGGTTGAAACTGCGCAGATCCGGGCGCGGCAGCGGCTGGCGGTCAGGCAATGCGGTATCGATACGCGCGTCGAGATATTCACCGGAGACGATCCACTCGGCGAAGAGCTTCAGCTGGCCACAGGTTCTGCCCCGCTCGCCCTCTGCCCGCGCACGCGGGTAGCCGGTTTCGGCGGTGACCCGGTCCAGCAGTTCGTCGCCCAGGGCCATAATTTCTTCGGCGCAACGGTTGAGAAACTCCGCCCGTACCGAGGGCGCAGTATTGGCAAACTCCGCGGCGCAGGCACTGGCTGCGGCTACGGCCTCGGCCACCTGCTGTTCATCGGCGCCGATGAATTCCGGCTCCAGATTCTCCCCGGTGGCGGGGTTCACGGCACGGAAGCCGTCCGCGTTGCCGGCTTTCCACTCGCCGGCGATCAGTTGTTTACCAGTAATCGACATTTTTGATTCTCCTCTGCTTAGATCCAGCCGCCGTCGACTATAAAGTTTTGTGCAGTACACATACAGCTGTCGTCGGAAGCCAGGAACAGCACCATTGCACTGATGTTCTCAGGTATCAAGCGTTCCTTGAGACTCTGGTTGCGGTCGATCTCCACCGCCGTGTTCTCGTCCACCCGCTCGCGCAATTGCTTTTCCGTCATCACCCAACCGGGCACCAGGGTGTTGACGCGGATTTTGTCCGGCCCCATGTCCCGGGCCAGGCCGCGGGTCAGGCCCTCGATCGCGGCTTTGGAGCTGGTGTAGCCGGGCATGCCGCCCTGCCCCGCGTGCCAGCTCATGGAACCGAAATTGACGATGGAGCCACCGCCGAGCTGCTTCATCTGCGGGTAGACTGCCTGTGCGGCAAAAAACTGGTGGCGCAGGTTGACCGCCGTGCATTGGTCCCACTGTTCCGGCGTCACTTGGCGGAAGTCGTGGCGGTTGTCGTTGGCGGCGTTGTTGATCAGGACGGAAATAGGGCCGAGTTCACCGGCCGCGCGCTCGATGGTGTTCTGCAGCTTTTCGATATCGAGCAGGTCGCAGGGATAGAAATGCACGCTGCCCGCTGCGCCCGGCTCCTGGCGCAGCCGCTCCACCAGCGCCAGAGACGTATCCTCCTGGATGTCCACGAATGCCACTTTGGAGCCCTGGCGAAAGAACGATTCCACCAGGCTGGCGCCGATACCGGAACCGCCGCCGGAGATAAATACGGTTTTGCCTTTCAGGCTGGGATATTGGTTGGTTAGCGTCATTGTTCGTTCGCTTTTGTCATCTGTGTCTGTCGGTCATGGCACTCACACCGTAGGAGCCCGCTTACTGACGAACAAGAGCCGGCTTTGCAGCCTTCTCTGTAAGTCGGCTCCTACAGGGTGGATCGGGCCGGCTCAGTGGGAGTGAGACGGCACCTCGGCGCCGCGGCAACCTACGAGGAAATCGAAATCACAGCCCTCGTCTGCCTGCAGCACACGCTCCCGATAGATCTCCAGGTAGCCGCCGGTGGAGGCGATGACCTGCTGGGATTTCAGAGTCTCCAGGCGTTCAGCCAGTTCCTCGTCGGAGACCTCCAGGTGCAGGCGACCGCTCTCCGCATCCAGGTGGATCATATCGCCATCGCGCACCGCCGCCAGGGGGCCCAGTTCCATCGCTTCCGGGGCCACATGCAGAACTACGGTGCCGAAAGCAGTCCCGCTCATGCGCGCATCGGATATGCGAACCATATCTTTGATACCGCGCTTCAGCAATTTCGGCGGCAGGCCCATATTGCCCACCTCGGCCATGCCCGGATAGCCTTTTGGACCACAGTTTTTCAGCACCATCACACAGTTCTCGTCGATATCCAGGTCCGGGTCGACGATACGCTGCTTGTAGTGGTCGAAGTTCTCGAATACCACGGCGCGGCCGCGGTGATTCATCAGCTTAGGGGTCGCGGCGGAAGGCTTGAGCACCGCACCGCGGGGGGCCAGATTGCCCTTGAGAATACAGATACCGCCATTTTCCACCAGCGGATTGTCCAGCGGGCGAATTACATCCTCGTTGTAGCAGGGAGCATCGACAACATTCTCCCAGATGGTCTTACCGTTTACGGTAAGCGAGTCCCGGTTCAGGTTGCCGGATTCCCCCAGGCGCCTCAGCACCGCGGGTAGGCCGCCGGCGTAGTAGAAATCCTCCATCAGATACTTCCCTGACGGCTGCAGGTTGACCAGGGTGGGCACGCCGCGCCCTTCTTTCCAGTCCTCCAGCTCCAGGTCGACGCCGATACGGCCGGCAATGGCTTTCAGGTGAATCACCGCATTGGTGGAACCGCCGATCGCCGCATTGGTGCGGATGGCGTTGTGGAAGGCCTCCTTGGTGAGCACCTTCGACAAGGTGAGGTCCTCGTGCACCATATCCACGATGCGCATGCCGGAAAGGTGCGCCAGGGTATAGCGGCGCGAGTCCACCGCCGGAATGGCGGCGTTGTGCGGCAGGCTGGTACCCAGGGATTCGGCCATACAGGCCATGGTGGAAGCGGTGCCCATGGTATTGCAGGTACCGGCCGAGCGGGACATGCTGCCCTCGGCACTGAGGAATTCGTGCAGGGAGATATTGCCGGCCTTGTACTCCTCGTGCATCTGCCACACCAGGGTGCCGGAACCCACATCCTTACCCTTGTGTTTGCCGTTCAGCATGGGCCCACCGGTGACCACGATCGTGGGCAGGTTGCAGCTGGCGGCGCCCATCAGCAGCGCCGGGGTGGTCTTGTCGCAACCCACCAGCAGCACTACGCCATCGATGGGGTTGCCACGAATGGCCTCTTCGGTATCCATCGCCGCCAGATTGCGGGTCAGCATGGCGCTGGGCCGCAGGTTGGATTCGCCGTTGGAAAATACCGGGAACTCCACCGGTACACCGCCGGCCTCATAGATGCCGCGCTTTACATGCTCGGCGACCTTGCGGAAGTGCGCGTTGCACGGGGTCAGCTCAGACCACGTATTGCAGATGCCGATTACCGGCCTACCCTCGAAATGGTGGTCCGGAATGCCCTGGTTCTTCATCCAGCTGCGGTACATGAACCCGTTTTTGTCCCGCGTTCCGAACCAACTGGCCGACCGCAACACTGTCTTTTTCTTATCATCACTGGCCATAACTTAGCCTCAACTCGCTCTTAATGATATTATTGTATGACTTAATATTTTGCGAAACAAGTATTCACCGTGACCATCCCGGGCGAGCGGGGCTGGGATCGGGTTAATTGAAATATATCATATAGTATGATATAAGAATTCGCTAGTGCGAGACCATCAAAAAACAGCAAGAGGCAGGAAGGGAGAGAGATGAGACTGATCCAGTTTTTGACTGAAGACGGCCGGCGGGCAGTGGGTGTCGTCGAGAGCGCCGACACTATCTACCAGTTGAACGGGGCCGACAGCATCTACCAGTTGGCACAGCAGACCCTGGAGGCAGGGACAACTTTGGAGAACCGTGCACGCGAGCAACTCTCCGACACCCGCCTCGACTACCAGCGCATTATCGAAGAGGGCCGCCTGCTGGCACCCATTGACCATCAGGACCCCGCCCACCTGCTGGTGGCCGGCACCGGGCTGACCCACCTGGGCAGTGCCGACACCCGCGCCGCCATGCATGCGCAAAACCAGAAAGGTACCGAGGAATCCCTCACCGATACCATGAAAATGTTCCGCATGGGTGTCGAGGGCGGCAAACCCGCAGCGGGGGAAATCGGCGTACAGCCGGAGTGGTTCTACAAGGGCGACGGCAGCATTATCGCCGCTCCGGAAGCGGACCTGGTGAGCCCGTCCTTCGCCCTGGACGCGGGAGAGGAACCGGAAATCGCCGGAATTTACCTCAACGACAGCGAGGGGGTACCGCACCGCATCGGCTTCGCCCTGGGCAACGAACTCTCCGACCATGTCACTGAGCGGCAGAATTACCTCTATCTGGCCCACTCCAAGCTGCGCCCTTGCGCCATTGGCCCCGAACTGCTGCTTGGCGAGTTGCCCGGGAATATAGAAGGTGTCTCGCGGATTGTGCGCGATGGCGAAGTCCTCTGGGAGAAAGCCTTCCTGAGCGGTGAGGACAACATGTCGCACACCATCGCCAACCTGGAGACGCACCACTTCAAGTACGCCGGCTTCTGCCGCCCGGGCCAAGTGCACGTGCACTTTTTCGGCACCGCCACCCTGAGTTTCGGCGATGGTATCCAGCCCCGCTCAGGCGACCGCTTCGAAATTGAAGCCGAGGTTTTTGGCCGACCGCTGCGCAACCAGTTGGTGGTGGACGAGAGAAAAATTCCCGAGGTGAAACCGTTGTAGCGGGAACTGTAGGAGCGGCCCATGGCCGCGATCGAGGTCACTTCGTAGTCCAGATCGATCGCGGCCATGGGCGGATGGCCGCCCCGCCGCTCCTACAATACAACGGTGGGGAAATGCGAAGGGATGGGTAAATCTATACCGCAACATCCATATTCTGGCTTTCCTGCCCCAGGCTCTCAAGGGCGCCGCGCACAGACTTGGACAGCAGGGACTTCATCTCAAACCGGGCCCGCTCCGGGTCGCGGTCGCGGATACCAAGATAGACCGCTTTGTGCCCGGGCAGCGAGCCGACATACTCCGACTCCTGTGAACTGCTGATACGGAACAGGCCGGTGAGCGCGGTTTTGATGGACTCGCCGAGGGAAACCATAAATTCATTATTGGTGGCCCGCAGGATGGCCATATGGAAATCAATATCCGCAAGGATGTGATCTTCGGTCTCGGTTTCCGCCTCCGTCATGGCATTGTAGGCCTTTTCGATCGCAGCTATCTGCTCTTCGCTCGCCCGCTGCGCCGCAATGGCGGCGGCACTGGGCTCAATGACCTCACGCACCTCAAACAGGGCACGCAGAAATTCCGGCGAGGGCTGGGATTCAAAACACCACTTGAGCACATCGGAATCGAACATGTTCCAGGACTCTTTCGGGCGCACCCGCGTACCCAGTTTGGGACGCGACTCCAGCAGCCCCTTAGCGGTGAGCAGCTTGAACGCCTCCCGCAGTGCCGTCCGGGAGACCTTCAGTTCTTCACCAATGGTGGCCTCATTGGGAATATACTCGCCCGGAGCATAGACGCCGCTGACTATCCGTGTACCCAACTCGTAAGCCACCCAAGCGTGCACACTCCGCGGCCGCTTGTCTCTCGCTTGTATCGCCATGTTCGTTTCCTTCGACTCAATCGTCGCAATAGTACCCTATTTGAGCCCACCTTATGACCTTTTGACGAGTTGCCGAAGGAGGCTGGTAAAAACCGGGGGTTAATGCATCCTAACAGTTTATCGCAGTCCCGTTGCGGATCGCCCTTTCACCCACAGTATACTTTTGACATTAATACTACAATAATATATATAACTGCAAATATTATAAGAACGCGCAGTCCCCCTGCAGCGATGGGAGAATAAATATGCAGTCCAATAGGCTCTCCGTACTCGAGAAGATCGGCTTCGGCGCCGGGGATATGGCCGTGAATGTGGTCATCTCATCGATGATGCTGATCATCTCCTTCTTCTATACCGACATTTACGGCCTGAAGCCGGCAGATATGGCCCTGTTGTTCCTGGTGGTGCGGCTGATCGATGCCGTTACCGACCCGCTGATGGGAACCATCACCGACCGCTACACTACCCGCTGGGGGCGCTACCGGCCCTACTTCCTGTTCCTGGCTGTGCCCTTTGGCATCTCAGTGTTCCTGACCTTCAGCACGCCGGATCTGGACTACAACGGCAAGCTGGTATGGGCCTACGCCACCTATATCCTGGTGACAATGATGTTCACCGCGGTCACCATTCCCTACATTTCCATTATCGGCGTGCTGACCGACGACCCCAAAGAGCGCCTCTCCGCCAACGGCTACCGGCTGTTCTTCGCCAAAATCGCCGCCTTCCTGGTCACCATCGTAGTGCCGATGCTCGCGGCCTCCTGGGGTGAGGACAGGCTGGCCCTGGGTTACCAGGTGTCCATGGGGCTGATGGCCTCGCTTGCCACCGCGCTGTTTATCTTCTGCTTTTTCACCACCACCGAGCGGGTCCACTACCAGCCGGAACAGACCCCCTTGCTGGTCCAGGCCAGGACGCTGCTGCGCAATGATCAGTGGCTGATCCTCACCGGGGTTTGCCTGGTGGGCACCGTTGGCTATGTGGTGCGCGGCTCCGTCGCTGCCTATTACGCCAAGTACTACCTGGGCGGGGATGCGCAGACTCTGTCACTGTTTCTCGCAACCGGCGTGGTGGCGGCGATCCTGGCCATGGTGGCTTCCACCTGGATCACCAAGCGTTATTGCAAGGTGAAGTTGTTCAGCCGCAGTCAGCTGCTGGTTGGCGCTATCAGCCTGGCGATGTATTTTGCCGTGGGGCCCGGCGATCTGGTGCTGGCCTTCGTATTCTATTTCGTGCTCTCGTTCGTGGTCGACCTGCACGCCCCGATATTCTGGTCGGCCATCGCCGAAGCGGTGGACTACGGCGAAGTGAAAACCGGCAAACGGGTCTCCGGCCTGGCGTTCGGCGGTATCTCCTTCTTCCAGAAAGCGGGCATGGGGGTTGCGGGCGCCATGGTGGGCTCACTGCTGGCATTCTTCGACTATGTGCCCGACCAGCCGCAGAGTGATTTTTCGCTGATGGGAATTGCGCTGATGTTGACCATCATCCCCGGATTTTTTCATTTTCTGATGGGACTGCTGATGCGCAAATACGTTATTACCAACGACTACTACCAGCGCCTGAAGCGTGGAGAAATCAGCCCGGACAGCGACAGCGAAGTTTCTGCAACTGAACTGAAGCCCTCAGCGCCTTGATACGAATACGCCTGGCCATTGGCGGTTTTCCTGTGGGACCCGATAGGAACCCACAGGCAACCAGCCAGAAACCTGTTACACCGAAGTAATTGTTGGAGTTAATCGTGACGGAATCCGCCCCCCTGATAGAACCGCTGATCGAACAGCGTGCAGACCCCTATATTTATAAACACCACGACGGCTATTACTACTTTATCGCCTCGGTACCGGAGTATGACCGCCTGGAGCTGCGCCGCTCACAGACACTGGCCGGACTCGCGGAAGCTCCCGGGATCACTGTGTGGCGCAAGCCGGAAACCGGCCCCTACTCCGACCTTATCTGGGCACCGGAGATCCACTTTATAGACGGCACCTGGTGTATTTATTTCGCCGCGGCGCCGTCGCGGGAGATTCTCGACAACCTCTTCCAGCACCGCATGTACGCACTGACCACCACCGCAGACAATCCGCAGGAAGGGAACTGGCAGCTGGCACAGGTGGATAGCGGCATCGACGCCTTCTGCCTCGACGCCACAAGTTTTGCCCACAGGGGCGAGCGCTACTATCTATGGGCGCAAAAGGAGCCCGGAATCCCCGGGAATTCGAACTTGTATATAGCGCCAATGGACTCCCCCACCAGTATCGTCGGCAAGCCGATCCGGCTCAGCATACCGGAGTTCGATTGGGAGACCGTGGGTTTTGCGGTAAACGAGGGGCCCGCGGTGATCGCGCGCCACGGCCGGGTGTTTATCAGCTATTCCGCCAGTGCCACCGACCACAACTACTGTATGGGACTGCTCTACGCCGACGAGGACGCAGACCTGCTGGACCCGGCCAGCTGGCACAAGTCACCACAACCGGTGTTCCAGAGCTGTCACCAACGGGGCATCTACGGGCCGGGACACAACAGCTTTACCGTCTCCGAGGACGGCGAACGGGACATCTTGGTCTACCACGCGCGCACCTACACAAAGATCGAAGGAGATCCGTTGTGGGACCCCAACCGCCACACCTATATCAAGGCGTTTGGCTGGTCGGATGATGGAATGCCGGTATTCGGCAACCCCGCGGAGCCCTGAGTCCCTGCAGGAGCGGCCCATGGACAGATTTTTGCTCCTGCAAAATCTGCATTTCCGCCGTCCCTGACGGTCGCCGCTCCTACAGGATGATTTCCGTCGGGGGTGGGAACTTCAGAACTTGTAACCCACCCCCAGATTCAGGGTCCAGGGATCGTAATCGAAATCGGCAATCAGCCGATTCCCACCATCAGGGACAGGAAAAGATATGGTAATCTGGTCCACGTCCACATCGCGGTAAATAATCGAAGCATTACCCAGCCACTGGCTGTCCCGGCCGAACATAAAGTCGATGCCCGCCTGGGCTGCAACACCCCAGGAATACCCCATTCCCAGCGAACCGAAGTCGATGGCACTATGATTATCGATCAGGTACTGGCTGACGACACTGCTGAGGTCTTCATCGTGAAAATCGGTATAGTTGACTCCGATGCCCAGGTACGGCTGCCCCAGGCAGCTGGGATCCAGGAAATACCAATTGAGAAACAAATCAGACATCTGCACATCGAAGCTGCCCAGGTGAATCCGATCAGTAACCGGTAGCAGGCTCCTGAAATGACGGAGATCGGCATCGTGGTTTACCCCGGCGGTCAACATCAACTCCAGCCCCCAATGTTCCACTGGCAGCCAGACAGCGGATATATTTCCGCCCCACTCCTCCTCGATATCCAGTTCGGCGCCGAAGAAGTCCGGCGTGAAAAGACCGTCGAATACAAAATTGGTATTGTCTTCATCGGGATCTACGTAGGAGACCCCGATACGGACAAGAAAAGTATCGACGGTATAGCCCGAATTCGCCATTACCTGCGGCGCGCCAGCCAAGGCAAGAACCGCGAAGGCCAGCGTATGAGTGGCACGGATAATTTTCATTGGCAACTCCATTCCGCGCTTGAGATCCAAGCGCAATCCATTCCCTCAGCGTCCAGTCTAGACAGCAAAGAACTGCGTTTCCCGGGAAACGAGAAAATCGGCGCAAATAAAGGTATAACTAGCCGGACTATTCCAGTCTGGAAGACGGGCCCTACGGAAGCCGGATAAGTAATACAAAAAAAGGGCGCCGAAGCGCCCTTCCCATCATTCGAAGAAACTCCGATGAGTTAGAAACTGAACTTGTAACCGACTGACAGGTTGAAAGTCCAGGGATTGTAACGGTAGTCGCCGGAATAGGATGAGATCACCTCCTCAACGAAGAAGTCATCGTCATCATCCACAAAGCCATCTACCGCAAAGATATCAAAGCCAAATTCGGTTTCCGAATCCACCCAGACCGCGGCGGCGTTAACCAGCCAGGCGCTGTCCCGGCCGAAGACCCAGTCTGCACCTATCTGCCACGCATAGCCCCAGGAGTGCCCCATGTCCAGTTGACCGTCCAGAATGACGTCCTGGAAAGGCTGGTTGTCCCTTCTGAAGAGAGTGAAATCTTCGTCGTGGAAATCGGTATAGTTGATACCGACACCGATATAGGGCTGGAACATGCACGTGGGATCGAGAGGATACCAGTTGATCATCGCCTGGCTCTTCCGCGATTCGAACTCGCCAAGATCATCACGGTCTCTGCGGAAACCGTCCACGGGGATGAAACCATTGACAGGGATAAAACCACCGATGTCAACGAAACCGTGGTCATCTCCTCCATCGTGCTCATTACCGTAGACGAAGCTCAGTTCCAGGGCAAAGTGATCGATAGGGAACCACATGCCACTGACGTTCCAGCCCCACTCGCCGTCCGGATCCACGTCCGCCCGGAAAGCATCGACGAAGACAGGCTCGAAAAATAATTCATTGGCGAACGTCACCTCATCGCTCGCCGGGTGTATATAGGAAATGCCGAGACGGCCCACAACCGTTCCAGCACCGTAGATCTTGTCCGGTACAGGAGGCGGAGCATATCCGGCAGGTCCGGCTGCTGCTGCTGCGGAAAAAACTGTCAATGCCAAGGGAGGCAGAATGCGCATCATTTTCATAGATGAAAACTCCATTTAGAACATCCGGTAAATCGAAGAGCAACTCATCCGATTAATTTTTAGTCTAGACCGGGTTTTCCTGTTTGTAGAAAAAAATAACTAAAAAAAATGTAAAGACAGGGTTACTGATTTAAAAAAGGGCGCCAAAGCGCCCTTCTTCGTCTGTCATCAGAACTTATAGCCGATACCCAGGTTATAAATCCAGGGATCGAAATCCAAACCGGCGCGCAATCCTGCGATGGCGCCCGGCACCGGAAATTTCAGCCGGGTGGAAGTGTCGACATCCATATATTGCACTGCGGCGTTAACCAGCCAGTTGCTGTCGCGTCCCAGCATCACGTCCACGCCAACCTGGCCAGTCCAGCCCCAGTCGTCCTTCACTTCGAGCGTGGCAGGGCCGACAGCGCCAAAAGTGTCGGCGAAGTACGCGTCTGCCACAGTACCCGCGTTGTTGTCGTCAAAATCCGTGTAGCCAATGCCGGCTCCGACATACGGCTGCACCCACGACTCCTTGCAAACCGGAAACCAGTTCAGGTAAAGGCTGGAAGAACGGCGCTCGATGTCACCGAGATGCAGCCTATCTTCGGGGGGAAAGAATCCGAGGAATCCGTCCACATCCGTGTCGTGGTCCGATTCTCCGACATAGACAAACTCCACCGCGAAATGGTCCACCAGAAAATAGGCGGCGGAGAAGTTCCAGGTGGTGTCGCTGTCGATACTGTAGTCGCTGCCTTCGAAGTCTGGCAGGAACACGCCGGCGAAATTCAGTTCATCTGAATCCTCGTCGGGGTTCACATGGGAAGCACCGATACGAACTACCGCCGAGCCAGCTTCATAAACCGGTGCCGGTGCAGCAGCAGGCGCCGGAACGTATCCGGAGTCTCCCGCCGATGCCGCAGTTGAAGCAACGGCGAATGCCAAGGGGGTCAGAATGCGCGTCATTTTCATGTTGATAGCTCCGTCAATTTTCGGCAAATTGAACAGCAATCAACCCAATCACTTGTCAGTCTAGACGCGAAAAAGAACCACTGGAGAAAAAACACCCGAAAAAGCGCCCGGAATTTGGAACTTTTATATAGACTTGGCAGCCCAATTATTTTTTGGCACTTAATTTAGCGGAAGAAGAGGGATTCAACGCTTCGGCAGGCGCGAAATAAGATGAGAAATAAAGAAGCGAGCGCCAAACCGCCTGCCTTTTGTCCGGAAAATATTCTTTTTAAAGGAAAGGTGCGACAACAGGAACGTCGTTTTAGCCCTGCTTTTTTCCGCCCCCCAGGCACTCCGGGCTCTGCGGTGCCTGCCCGGCCCACTCCTCCGGACTAAAGGTATGCAGCGCCAGCGCGTGTACCGGCCCCGCCATTTCATCCGCCAGCACAGCGTAAACCCGCTGGTGCCGCTGCACCTTGCGCAGCGAGACAAAAGCGTCGCTCACCAGCACCACGCGAAAATGCATCTCTGCACCGGCGGGCACATTGTGTAAATGGCTCTCGCACTGCACTTCGATATGCTGTGGCGCAAAGGCCGCTCTCAGTTTCTCTTCTATCTGCTTTGCCAGGCTCATGTCTTACCTCCTTATTATTCCGGTTACGCTATTTCCCGCTTGCGCGCGGCGACAATGGTGTCGTAAGCGACGGTGATACTTTTCATCTGATCTTCCGCGTAGCGCATAAACTCTTCGGGCAATCCCTTGGCGGCGATTTTGTCTGGATGGAATTCCGCCGCCTTGCGTCGATAAGCCAGTTTCAACTCCCGATCGCTGGCATCCGGGCGGCACTCCAGGATGTCGTAGTGCTGCTGCAGTGAGGCCGTCGAATACTGCGCACTCCGGCCGAATTCCCCGTGCATGGCGTTGAAGATGGACTCGTGTAATCCCAGGTGGGAGGGAATACGCCGCAGGATCTCCTCTTCCGCCGCGTGCAGCTCACCATCCGCATAGGCCACGGCAAATAGCAGGCGGTACACCATTTCCCGCATCGCCTGGTTGTGCACCAACTGCCGGTACTGCTCGGCGTAATCGTAGATGCTGTAGGTGTCGCTCTTTGCGTTCTGGAAAATCTGGATGGCGTGCTTGCGGTCCTCCACACTCAGGCGCAGGTTGTTCTGAATAAAATCGTCGACCAGGCGGACTTCCGCCTTGGACACCTGGCCATCTGCCTTGGCGATCTTCGCCAGCATGGAAAACAGGGTGACGATAAAGACGGCCTGCGCCCCTTCCCTGTTCAGGGAGCCCGCGCCGCCGGCGGCGCGCTGCAGGCCGGAACCGAAAGAACTGCCGATCCAGGCACCCAGCGCCGCACCGATAGGACCGCCGAACATCAAACCGATACCGGCCCCGATTCCCGCGCCCAACCAGGACATAATCTCTCCTTTGGACGCCCCATTGCGCCCGATCCAAAATAAAAAACGCGCCTATGATACCACGGCTTGAGCCGCTCCCTGATACGGGATCGACCATCTGGTCAGGCGCAGATTTCGATGGCAAAAGGGGATATTTCCGATGCCCGGTCGGGGACACCCGGAAAAGAATACCGGAGCGCGATGCGAAGGTCCTGATGCCGGAGGCTTTTTGCGGGACTGTGACTCGGACCATCCCTGGTCCTCGCCCTCCGGGCGCCTTCGGCGTCCAAAAACGGCAGTCCTGCCGTTTTGTCTGCGAGAGGGACCTCGCGGACAAGCCTCCATGGATGGATTTAAGGGGGGCGCCCAGCCCGTGCCGCGAACAACCACCGGCAGCAGGGCCGCCCCGGTGCCTGTTAAGGACCGGGAAGCCGTGGGCGTGGGCCTTGGGCCCGCGAGCGGAGCTGGAGCCTTCAGCTGCGAGGGTAAATAGCTCCGCGGTCCCGGGCGTCAGCCGGTCATTGCGCGAACCATAGTGATCATCACCCCGGCGGCCACCGCGGAGCCAATCACCCCGGCCACGTTGGGGCCCATGGCGTGCATCAGCAGGAAGTTGTGCGGGTTGGCTTCCAGCCCCAGCTTGTTGGATACCCGCGCCGCCATGGGCACCGCGGAAACACCGGCGGAGCCGATCAGCGGGTTTATCTTGTGCTTGCTCACCAGATTCAGCAATTTCGCCATCAGTACGCCGGCGGCGGTGCCGATGGCGAAGGCGACAATACCCAGGGCGAGGATGCCGAGAGTTTTCGGATCGAGGAATTTATCCGCCGCCAGCTTCGAACCCACGGACAGACCGAGGAAGATGGTGGTGATATTGATCAGCGCGTTCTGCGCGGTATCCGACAGGCGCGACACCACACCGCACTCGCGCATCAGGTTGCCGAAGCAGAACATCCCCAGCAGCGGCGCCGCGTCCGGCAGGAACAGCGCCACCAGGATCAGCAGCAGCAGCGGGAAAGTGATCTTCTCCCGCTTGCTCACATGGCGCAGCTGCACCATCTCGATTTTGCGCTCTTCCGGCGTGGTCAGCGCGCGCATGATCGGCGGCTGGATCAGCGGCACCAGCGCCATATAGGAATAGGCGGCCACGGCGATGGCGCCGAGCAGATCCGGGGCCAGCAGGCTGGATACATAGATGGCGGTGGGACCGTCGGCGCCGCCGATAATACCGATGGCTGCGGCATCGGCGATGGAGAAATCCATAATGCCGGCCACCGACAGGCCGACCGCGCCGAGCACCGTGGCAAAGATGCCGAACTGTGCCGCGGCGCCCAGGAACAGGGTGCGCGGGTTGCCGAGTAACGGGCCGAAGTCGGTCATCGCGCCCACGCCCATAAAGATCACCAGCGGCGCCGCTCCCGAGGCAATGGCCACAGAGTAGAAGTTATACAGCATGCCGTTGCTGTAGCCCGCATCCAGCGCCACCTGCTCAGCCCGCAATTGCAGCGCCGCCGGTGCATTGCCCAGGGTCTCCTTCAGCGCCGATTCAAACGCATAGGCGGATTCCAGTTGCTCCACACCCAGCAGTTGTGCCATCTGCAGCAATACACGGGGATCGCCACCCGCCACCGCCGCCTCCGCGGCGGAGAGGGACAGGTCCGCGCCGGGAATATTCGCCAGGATGCCACCGAAGCCGATGGGCACCAGCAGCAGCGGCTCGAACTTTTTGTTGATGGCCAGGAACAGCAGCAGCAGGCCTACCATGATCATCACAAACTGGCCCGACGCCATCTGGTAGGCGCCGGAGGATTGCCAGAGATTGATAAGGTTTTCCACAAGCGACTCCTAACCGGGTTACGCGATGGACAGCAGGGTGTCGCCCACCGCCACGGAATCGCCCTCTTTCACCGCCACCTCGGTGACGCTGCCCGACCGCGGCGCGCTGACCGCGGTCTCCATCTTCATGGCTTCCAGCACGATAATGGTCTGGCCCTCGGTCACCTGGTCGCCGGGGTTCACCAGCACCTTGAAGATATTGCCCGCCAGCGGCGCCGCCACCGGTTTGCCGCCACCGGCAGCCGGGGCCGCAGCGCTGCCGGCGGAGGCTCCGCCGGAAACCGGCACCATACCGGTGACATCCCCGCCGTCGGCCACGGTTACTGTGTAACTCTTGCCCTCAACGGTGACCGTATACACCTCTTCGCCGTTTTCATTGGTGACCGCATTGCCCTCATTGCCGGTGGGCACCGGTTCGAAAGCGTCGGGATTGCCGCGGTTCTTGAGGAACTTGAGGCCGATCTGCGGGAAGAGCGCATAGGTGAGCACATCGTCTATCTCCCCCTCTCCATCGGTCAGCGGAACGCTCTCGTCATTGGCCTTCTGCCGCAGCTCGGCGGTGAGCTTTTCCAGCTCCGGCTCCAGCAGGTCCGCCGGGCGGCAGCTGATCGGCTCGGCGCCGTCCAGCACCTTTGCCTGCAGCTCCTTGTTCATCGCGGCCGGGGTCGCGCCGTACTCGCCCTTGAGTACTGCCGCGGTCTCCTTGGAGATGGATTTGTAGCGCTCGCCGGTGAGCACGTTCAGTACCGCCTGGGTGCCGACGATCTGGGAGGTTGGAGTGACCAGGGGAAGGAAACCCAGGTCCTCGCGCACCCGGGGAATTTCCTCCAGCACCTGGTCCAGCTTGTCCCCGGCGCCCTGCTCCCGCAGCTGGTTTTCCATATTGGTCAGCATACCGCCGGGCACCTGGGCCACCAGGATGCGCGAGTCCACACCGCGCAGGGAACCCTCGAACTTGGCGTATTTCTTGCGCACCTCGCGGAAGTAGGCGGCGATCTCTTCCAACAGCTCGATATCCAGCCCGGTGTCGCGATCCGTGCCCTGCAGGATGGCCACGAGAGCTTCGGTGGGGCTGTGGCCGTAGGTCATGGACATGGAGGAAATCGCCGTGTCCACATTGTCGATTCCCGCCTCGACGCATTTCAATGCGGTGGCGGTGGAAAGGCCGGTGGTGGCGTGGCACTGCATATGAATGGGAATTTCCACCGCAGCCTTCAGGCGCTTCACCAGCTCGTAACCCTCGTAGGGACGCAGCAGGCCGGCCATATCCTTGATGCAGATTGAATCCGCGCCCATGTCCTCGATCTGCCGGCCCAGGTCCACCCACAAATCCAGGGTGTGCACCGGGCTGACGGTATAGGAAATGGTGCCCTGGGCATGTTTGCCCACCCGCTTCACCGCGCGCAAAGCGGTCTGCAGGTTGCGCATATCGTTCATGGCATCGAACACGCGAAAAACGTCCACGCCGTTTTCCGCCGCGCGCTCGACGAATTTCTCCACCACGTCGTCGGCGTAGTGGCGGTAGCCGAGAATATTCTGGCCGCGGAACAACATTTGTTGCGGCGTGTTGGGCATGGCTTTTTTCAGCTCGCGGATGCGCTCCCAAGGGTCCTCGCCCAGATAGCGGATGCAGGCATCGAAAGTGGCACCGCCCCAGGACTCCAGTGACCAGAAACCAACTTTGTCGAGGCTTGAAGCGATGGGCAGCATATCGTCCAGCCGCATGCGGGTGGCAAACAGTGACTGGTGGGCATCGCGCAGAACCACGTCGGTGATTCCCAATGGCTTTTTAACCTCAGTCATGGGTCGTCTCTCTCGGCAATTGATTGAAGTTGTTCGGCGAACGATTAGCGTCTTTTATTTTTTCGGTGTTGTTCGATCGCCGCCTGGATCACCGCGCGCAGGTGCGCATCGCCGGCAGCCTGGCCGCCGACAGCGGGAGCCGCCGGCTCCGCCTCGGGGAAATAGCGGATGATGATGCGGGACATAATGCCGGTACCAATCACCAGCAAAAACAGGAAAGTAAAAACAATTCCCATGCCGAACAGCGTAATGTCCAGCCCCTGTTGCAGTAATGTCTCCTGCACTTTTTCCCCCTAGATCTGCTTTGGCGGCCGCTATTATCGTTACAAAAAACCCGCAAAATCAAACGGTTATTGGTTGCAGTAGCAACTATCGAAACGCCCGGAATGACCGCGCGCCGGTAGGAGCGGCCCATGGCCGCTCCTACCATTTGCCACTGGCGGCTCCATGATAGAATCCGCGCCCAGATTCAGTGGTTACCCCAATCAACAATGACCGACAAGACAGACTCCGTTACTCCCCGGCTCTACCAGGCCCCGATGGAAGGCGTGATCGACCACCATCTGCGCGCCCTGCTCTCCGCCATCGGCGGTATCGATATCTGCGTCACCGAATTCCTGCGGGTGACCCACACCCGCCTGCCGCGGCGGGTATTTGTGCGCCTGTGCCCGGAACTGGAAACCGATGCCGCCACCGCGACCGGCACCCCGGTGCGCCTGCAACTGCTGGGCGGCAATCCCCGGGCCATGGCCTACAACGCCGCCAGGGCGGTGGAAGTGGGTGCCCGCGCCATCGACCTGAATTTCGGCTGCCCGGCCAAATCCGTGAACAACAGCGACGGCGGCGCCTGTCTGCTGCAGAGTCCCAGGCGGGTGGAGGAGATAGTGGCGGCGGTGCGCCGCGCCATCCCCGACTCGACTCCTCTGTCCGCGAAAATCCGACTGGGTTACCAGGACAGGTCCAGCTACCTGGACAACGCCCGCGCCGCCGAAGCCGGCGGTGCCGGCGAACTCGCCGTGCACGCCCGCTCCAAGGTGGACGGCTACCGGCCCCCTGCCTACTGGGAATATATCGGTGAGATACGCCAGCAGCTGCATATCCCGGTGATCGCCAATGGCGATATCTGGACACCGGACGAATTTCTCCGCTGCCACCAAGTGACCGGCTGCGACGCCTTTATGTTTGGCCGCAGCCTGCTGGCGCGCCCGGACCTGGGCCTGCAGATCAAAGCCCTGTGCAGCGGGCGGGACTACACGCCCATGGTCTGGCAGCAGGTAGCCGCACTGCTGTGGGACTACTACCAGATCACCCGCGAGTGCTACCCGACCAAGTACCTGGGCAACCGCATCAAGCAGTGGCTGGCCTACCTGAAACTCGCCTACCCGGAAGCCGGGGTCTTCTTCGAAAAGATCAAGCGCCACCGGGAGGCTTCGGTGATCGAGGACGCCTTCGCGCGGGAGCTGGCGGTAAGCGCAGCGGCCTAGGTCGAATACAAAACCCGCCCTCGCACCTCCGTCATTCCGGCGCAAGCCGGAATCCAATCGCCGCGAACCCTCGGCAGGGGAAAACCGGATTCCACTGCTATCTTCATATCCATATGGATTTCAAACGCAATCCTGACACCCATTTCAAGGGCATCGACAAACTCGGCAAAAAAGAAGCCACCGAGGAGATTCGCGCACTGCGCGAAGGCATCAATTACCACGACCATCTCTACTACGTAAAAGACTCGCCCAAAATTTCCGACGCCGTCTACGACAAACTGTTTCAACGGCTACAGGACCTTGAAGAAGCCTTCCCCAATCTCCGGTCCGGAGACTCGCCCACAGTACGCGTTGGCGCCGAACCGGTCAGCCAGTTGAAAAAGATAAAACACAAGGTGCCGCTTCTCAGCCTGCAGGCCAGTCTCGACGAAAAAAATATTGAATCCTTCCTGAAAACGGCGTGCAAAAAAGCGGACAGCCAATCGGTCAAGTACGTCCTGGAGCCGAAGTTCGACGGCCTGTCTGTGGAAGTGATCTACGAAAAAGGGCGCTTCAAATACGGCACCACCCGCGGCAACGGTGAAGTGGGCGAGGACATCTCCCATAACCTGAAAACGATTCACGCACTGCCGCTCTCGCTGCAGCACCGGGATGACGCGCCCGCCACCCTGGCAGTCCGCGGTGAAGTCTTTATGCCCAGGGACGGGTTTTTGGCCCTGAATAAACGGCGGGTGGAACGCGACGAGGAACCCTTCGCCAATCCCCGCAACGCCGCCGCCGGGTTGATGCGCCAGTACAAATCGCGCCAGGTTGCCGGCAAGCCACTGAGCCTGTTCTTTTACGAGATACTCGCGCTCGACGGAGACCTGCCGCCGACCCACGAAGAAGTGCTGAAGCAGCTGTCCCGCTGGGGGCTAAAGACCAGCCCGCTGAATGAATCCGCCTCCTCCCTCAAACAGATCGAAGACTACCACCGCAAACTCGCCGAACGCCGCGACCATCTCGACTACGAAATTGACGGCATCGTTATCAAAGTGAACGACCACAGCCTGCGGGAAGCCCTGGGCACCCGGGACCGCAATCCCCGCTGGGCGATCGCCTGGAAATTCGAACCCCGCAAGGAGGTGACCCAGGTGGAGGATATCGCGGTGCAGGTGGGTCGCACCGGCATACTGACCCCGGTCGCCCTGCTGCAGCCGGTGGATATCGGCGGCGTCACCGTAAGCCGCGCCACCCTGCACAGCGAGGGGGAGGTGCAGCGCAAGGATATCCGCGTGGGTGATAGCGTGCGCATCATTCGCGCCGGCGATGTGATTCCGGAAGTGGAGGAGCGGGTTGTACAGCCCGGCAGGAAGCGCGGCAAGATCTTTAAAATGCCCAAGCGCTGCCCGGTCTGCAATTCTAAAGTGGTGCGCGAGGGCGCCTACCACCTGTGCACCGCCGGCCTCTCCTGCGCCGCGCAACTGAGTGGCCACATCCAGCACTACGCGGCCCGGGATGCGATGAATATCGATCACCTGGGGGAAAAGGCCGCCGATCAGCTGGTGCGGCGGGAGATGGTACACAACCTCGCGGACCTCTACACCCTGGATACGGACGATTTCAAGTCATTGGATGGCTTCGCCGAGCGCTCCGCCACCCAGTTGTACGACGCCATTCAGGGCGCTAAAAAACCGCGCCTCGACCGTTTCCTGTTCGCCCTCGGTATTCCCCGCGTGGGCAGGAAGGTGGCGAAGCAGCTCGCCGGGGAATTCCGCTCCCTGGAAAAACTGGCCGATGCCTGTGAGTGGGAAATAGCGAAGATACCCGGTATCGGCTCGGAAGTGGCCGCCGCCACTGCCAACTTCTTCGCCGATGACAAAAACCGCGAAGTGCTGGAGCGGATGCGCAAGAGCGGCGTCCGCGTGCAATCCATGCCCACGCGCGGTAAACAGCCCCTGAAAGGCAAGACTTTCGTATTCAGCGGGGGACTGGACAAGCTGACCCGGGACGAAGCCAAGGAGCGCGTCGAAGCCCTGGGCGCCCAGACCACCTCCAGTATCAGTGGTGAAACGGACTACCTGGTGGTGGGAGAAGATCCTGGCAGCAAACTGGATGAAGCGAAAGAAAAAGGGGTGAAACGTCTCGATGAGAAGGAATTCCTGAAATTGCTCGGGAATTCCTGAGGTAACTTGCCATGCCGATGCACAACAGCGAAATCGCCGACAGCTTCGAAAGATTGGCCGACCTGTTGGAAATCGAAAATGCCAATCCCTTCCGAGTGCGCGCCTACCGCAACGCCGCGCGCACGGTGCGCGGCTATCCGAGAGGCATGTCGGATCTGCTGGAGGACGGGGAAGACCTGTCCGAGCTTCCGGATATCGGCAAGGACCTGGCGGAGAAAATCCACGTTATGGTGGAAACCGGCAGGTTGCCGCTGCTGGAGGAAGTGGAATCGCGCACGCCCCCCGCGCTGAGCGAGCTGATGAAAATCGAAGGCCTGGGCGCCATACGGGTCAAGACCCTGTACAAGAAACTCAAAGTCAAAAGCCTGGACGATCTCAAAATCGCCGCACAGGAGGGCAAGATCCGCGAGGTATCCGGCTTTGGGGAAAAGAGCGAGGAGAAAATCCGCAAGCATATCGAGCGCTATGCCGGCGGCCAGGAGCGCACCAAATTGATGGACGCGGAGGACATCGCCAAACCACTGGTCGAATACCTGAAAAAGGCCGAGGGGATTAAGGACATCATCATCGCCGGCAGCTACCGCCGGCGCAAGGAGACGGTTGGCGACCTGGATATACTGGTCACCGCAAAAAGAGGCTTCACCGGAAAAAAAGGCGACTCGTCGATCATGGACCACTTCACCGACTACGACGAAGTGGACGAGGTGGTATCCAAAGGCAAGACCCGCTCCACCGTCTACCTGCGCTCCGGGATGCAGGTGGACCTGCGGGTGGTACCCCAGGTGAGCTACGGCGCCGCGCAACACTATTTTACCGGCTCCAAATCGCACAATATTGCCGTGCGCACAATGGGCGTCAAGAAGGGCTACAAGATCAACGAGTACGGCGTTTTCAAGGGCGACAAGCGCATCGCCGGCGAGACCGAAAAATCGGTCTACGAAAAGGTCGGCCTTCCCTATATCCCACCGGAACTACGCGAGAGTCGCGGCGAACTGGATGCGGCAAAAGAAGGCAAGCTGCCGAAACTGATCACCCTGGAAGATATCCGCGGCAATCTGCACACCCATACCAAGGCAACCGATGGCCGCAATACATTGAAGGAAATGGCGCAGGCGGCGTCGGAACTGGGTTACGAATACCTGGGCATCACCGACCATTCAAAACGGCTTACGGTAGCCAAGGGCCTGAACAAAAAGCGCCTGCTGGAGCAGATCGAGGAAATCGACAAGCTGAACGAGAAACTCGACGATATCGTCCTGCTAAAGTCCATAGAAGTGGACATCCTGGAAGACGGCTCCCTGGACCTGCCGGACAGTGTATTGAAAAAGCTGGATTACGTCGTCGGCTCGATACACCACAAATTCGACCTGTCGCGGAAGAAACAGACTGAGCGCATACTGAAGGCCATGGACAACGACTACTTCAATATTCTCGGCCACCCCAGCGGGCGGCTGATCAACAAACGGGACGCCTACGAAATCGATCTGGAAAAAGTTCTGCGGGGCGCCAGGGATTCCGGCTGCTTTATCGAACTCAACGCCCAGCCGGAGCGCCTGGACCTCACCGACGACGGCTGCAAAATGGCCAAGGAAATGGGGGTAAAAATATCCATCGCCACCGATGCCCACAGCAGCTCCAACCTGAACTATATGCGCTTCGGTGTAGACCAGGCCCGACGGGGCTGGCTCGAGGCCAAGGACGTAATCAACTGCCGCTCCTTTAAAGAATTGAAAAAGCTCTTCAAGAAATAGCCATGCCTGAACTACCCGACGTCGAAAACTTCCGCCGTTACTTCAACGCAACGTCATTGCACCAGCGCATCTCCCGAGTGCATGTGGAGGAACCCGCGCTGCTGTTCGAGACCTCGCCTCAGGGCCTGGGGCGCGCCCTCAAGCGCCGTGACTTCCAGTCCACCAGGCGTCATGGAAAATACCTGTTCGCGGACACCGGCGAGCGATGGCTGGTGCTGCATTTCGGCATGTCCGGATCGCTGCATTACTCGAAAAAGGATGCGGGCAGGCCCAAATACACGCGGCTATCCATCGAATTTGAAAACGATCATCAACTCGCCTACACGGCACCGCGCAAACTGGGCCGCATCGCCCTGGCGGACTCACCGGAGGAATGGATCGAGGCGAGGGAGCTGGGAGAGGATGCACTGGACATCAGTGAGGAACAATTCCTTCAGAAGCTCTCCAAACGCCGCGGCCAGGTAAAGTCCTGGTTGATGGACCAGCACAGCCTGGCGGGCATCGGCAATATCTATTCCGACGAAATACTGTTCCAGACGGGCCTTCACCCTAAACATTCCCTCCAGGATCTCGACGAAGAGGACCGCAAGCAACTCTACCGCACAATAAGCTCCGTACTGAAAACGGCCATAGAAAAGAAAGCCGAACCGGAGCGGATGCCGGACAAATTTCTCCTGCCACATCGTAAACAGGGCGGCCACTGTCCCGCCTGTGGCGCAACACTGAAAAGCCTGTCGGCCGCCGGCCGCACCGCCTGGTACTGTCCCCGCTGCCAGGCCGACTGAGCTGCGATCGAAATCATTCTTTCCCTGTAACTGCTCGCCTTCGGGACTCGGGACTCGGGACTCGGGACTCGGGACTCGGGATTCAAGATTCAAGATTCGAGATTCGAGATTCGAGATTCGAGATTCGGAAAAAAGATTACCGGATCTTGATGCGAAGGCCCTGATACCGGTAGCCGTTCGAGAAAAGCGCCTGCGGCTGATGAATGAACGGCTACCGCTAGCAGGGCCGCCCAGACCTCGGCTCAGTGTCACAGGAGTGAGTAGTTATCTCTTTGCTCAGAAATGGTTTTCACCGGATACGAATGGATGGCCTGAAGCCTCGTGTCGATAGCCGGGATCACTCCTAGCCCTTGCGTTTTTTTTCCCGCTTGAGAATCGATTGAATTTCCCCGGACTCCAGGGTTTCCTTCTCCAGCAGCGCCTTCGCAAGCATATCCAACTGGTCGCGGTGCTTCTCCAGCAGTTCCCTCACCTCCCCCTCGAGCTTACGAACCAGCTCGCCGATCTCCTCGTCGATAATCTGCGCCGTGTGCTCGCTGAAATCCTTCTGTTGCGCCATTTCCCGCCCAAGGAAGATGTGCTCCTCGCCGCGACGGAATGCCACCGGCCCCAGCTTTTCACTCATACCCCAGTGGGTCACCATATGCCGCGCCAGAGTGGTGGCCTGCTTGAGATCCTCCTCGGCACCGGTGCTGATTTCGTTGAAGACCACCTGTTCCGAGGCGCGGCCGGCGAGCATCACCGCGATACGGTCGCGCAGGTAGCTGGGTCTCAGGCTATGGCGCTCCTCCTCGGGAATCTGCTCGGTGGCCCCCAGGCTGCGCCCGCGGGGAATAATGGTGGCCTTGTCCAAGGGGTCGGCGTTGGGCAGCAGGCTGGCGGCCAGGGCGTGGCCGGCCTCGTGGTAGGCGATGATCTCCTTCTCGTCGTCACCGATCACCATCTCCCGCTCGCCACCCAGCACCACCTTGTCCCGCGCCAGCAGCAGGCAGGCCATATCCACCGCGGGCTTGTCCTCGCGCCCAGCCAGCAGGGCAGCCTCGTTGATCAGGTTTTCCAGGTCCGCGCCGGAAAAACTCACCGTGAGCGCCGCCATCCGGTCCAGGTCGACATCGTCGTCGAGGGGCACCTCCCGCGAGTGTATCTCCAGGATCGAGCGGCGGGCCCGCTTATCCGGCAGGTCCAGGGTGATCTTGCGGTCAAAGCGGCCGGGGCGCATCAGCGCGGCGTCGAGCACATCCGGGCGGTTGGTGGCCGCCATCACCACCACCGCCTCATGGGGGTCGAAGCCGTCCATTTCGCCGAGGATCTGGTTCAGGGTCTGCTCGCGCTCGTCATGGCCGCCGCCGATGCCGGTGCCCCGGGCGCGGCCCACCGAATCGATCTCGTCGATAAAAATGATCGACGGTGACTCCCGTTTGGCGCTCTCGAACATATCCCGCACCCGCGAGGCACCGACGCCTACAAACATCTCGATAAACTCCGAGCCGCTGATACTGTAGAAAGGCACATCGCTCTCGCCGGCCACCGCCTTGGCGAGCAGGGTCTTGCCGGTGCCCGGCGGCCCCATCAGCAGTATGCCCTTGGGAATCTTGGCTCCCAGTTTGCGGTAATGCTCCGGATCCCTTAGGTAGCCGGCGATCTCCTGCAGATCCTTCTTGGCGTTCTCCAGCCCCGCGACATCTTCGAAGGTCACGTTCGACTCGCCGCGCTCGAAGCGCTTGGCCCTGGATTTGCCAAACCCAAAAGCACCCCCCGGCCCGCCGCCCATACCACCCACGCCGCCCATCCGCTCCTGCATCCGGCGCCCGGCGTACCAGAAGAGGCCGATGATCAGTATCCAGGGGAGCATCAGCAGCAGCAGCCGCGACCACCAACCCTCCTCGCCGGGTTCGGCCTGGATGTTCACCCTGTGCTCCTCCAGCAGGGACATCAGCTCCGGATCCTCCACCGGAGGCAGGATGGTGACAAAATGCGTGGGGGGTAGGGTTTTGTCCGCCGGCTTCCGCTGGCTCTCCGCCCGCTTCAGTTCTCCCGTCAGCCGGTCGCCCTTCAGGGTCACGCTGGCCACCTCGTCGGCGCGAAGCTTTTCCTTGAACTCGCTATAGGAGATCTGCTGCCGCTCCTCCCGCTGCTGGAAGTTCGCCCAGAACTGGGTTATCGCCAGGAAAACAAGAATCCAGACCAGGTAACGCCCCCACGGCATCGGCTGCAGCGGCGGCTTCTGCGGGCGGACATCTTTGTCGCCATCCGGCTCATCGGTCATAGGCACCCGGGCACAAAAGCGCGCCCCGGGACGCATCCAAGCCCCGGAGGCGGCGTACACCATGAAAATAGTCCCTGTCGCTTGGCCCAGTATAGTTTCCCCGCAGCCCGACCCCCGCCGGGCCGGGAGTGGCTACCCGGTCGCCCAGGCCTCCGGCGGCCGTAACGGCTATCTTTAACCAGGGGCTTGCAAAGCGCCTCACACCGGGGCAGAATGCGCGCCCTACCGGCTTCCCCGGCACCTCAAAAGGACCAGGAAAGCTCGTAAGCTGCGGATTTTTAAGGATATTTTTCTTAAAAAAGAGTTGACGAGACAAGGTCAACTCACTATAGTTCGCACCCACAACGCGCTCGTAGCTCAGCTGGATAGAGTACCTGGCTACGAACCAGGCGGTCGGAGGTTCGAATCCTCCCGAGCGCGCCATACAAAAAAAGGCCCCATCCGCCAGGATGGGGCCTTTTTTTGTATGGCGCGAGTTAGCCTTCCTCCCCAGGTTCGACAAGCTCGCGAGAGCGAGCTTGGACCGGGCGGCGCCGCCGCGAGCCCGAAGGGTCCAAAAACGCCAAAGCGTTTTTGGAGTCCATCCTCCCCGCCCCCCAACCACTCAGCCCCACCGCACAACGGAACCATCCCCCACCCCAAAACTCATAGTCACTAAATTCAAAATGCCTTCCCGACGGGAAGCCAGCCAAGGAATGTCACAGGCAACCCGTGCACCACTCTGCCCAATCACAACCCGATACCATCTTTTCCCCGCGCTTGGCCCTCTCCCTGCTGATCGCTACCCTCTTGCACATAGCCCTACTGTCACTTCCCCTCGCTCTGCCGTCCAAAACCGAACCAGCCAACAACTCAATCCAAATTACCATTGTTCACAACAACCATAAGGCAACAGGTCTAACAGCCGCCCCTTATAAAAATGACAAAACGGAAACGGCTGCGGATACAACAGCATCCAGCAAAGTCGATTCCAGCACCGGGCCCGCCAAAGAAAACAAGCCAGACAAACTAAACCACCCGCCGTCGCGACCCGATGCAACAGCAGCCGCACCAGCGACAAGTAACAAAAACGAAGCCATCACAAAAACTACTCAGCAACTCCCAACCACAGACGGCGCCAAAGAGCGCTCCACCGTATTCGACCCCAGGCTCGCCAAAAAACTCGCCCGAGAACGCAACAAGGTGAGAAAATTCAAATCCAGGGATACTGAATTTATGACCGCCAATGGTACCTTTGTTCAAAACGGAAATACCTGTGCTGAAATCCGGGAACTGGTCCCACTCGATATCGACAGCAATGTCAGCCAGTCCTTTAAAATCAAATGCACCAAACGCAGGCGGTCACAGGAGGATATAGACCGGCTCGCACGCAAATACGGAATTCCCTAAAATCCCCTGAACGAAGAATAAGCATCAAATCCCATGGACATCTTTCTAGCGATAATCCTCCTGGCCATCCTGATCTGGCTGGTCCCCATCTACTACCACCGCTGGCGCCGGCACCGCCTGCGCGCCAGGCCGCTGGGCGCGAAGCAGATTCGTCTGCTGGAGGAAAACCTTCCCCTCTACCGCCACCTTCCCCCGGAACGGCAAGCAGAACTCCAGGCCAATATGAGCCTGTTCCTGCACGACAAGGAGTTCGTCGGCTGCAACGGGCTGCAGGTGACGGAGCCTATGCGTATCTGCGTGGCCGGCTTTGCCTGCCTGCTGTTGCTGGGCCGGGAGAACCGCTGTTATCCCTATCTGCGCACGGTGCTGCTGTACCCGGGAACCTACGTGGCCCGGGAGACCTATGTGGAGAACCATATCGAGACCACGGCGCACAGTGCGAGGGAGGGGAAGGCGCATTATCGGGGGCCCGTGGTGCTGTCCTGGGGGGACCTGGAGCAGGATATGCAGCACCCGGAGGAGGGGCGCAATGTGGTGCTGCACGAGTTTGCCCACAAGCTGGACGAGGAGGACGGGAGTTACGACGGCCGGCCGGTGTTTGCCAGTGCCGGCGAGGGAAAAAACTGGGCCCCGGTGCTGAAGCGGGAGTTCGAGCTGCTGCGCCAGAAACGGGACCACTGGGGAGAGGATGAGGATTCTCCTCCGGTTCTGGACTTCTACGGCGCTGAGTCCCCCGCGGAATTCTTCGCGGTAATTACGGAATCCTTTTTCGTGACACCCGCGGCGATGCGAGCGGCCCATCCGGAACTGTACCGGGAACTCTGTGCGCTCTACCGGATCGATCCCTGCGATCTATTGGGTGAAACTCCTCCGGCCGATCGACATTGATTGCGAAACCGGAGCACCCACGGAGAGTGAGCCAAAGCGACTTATTCCCGCGCTCCCAGGTATCCGTGATCCGAGAGTTCCCGGCGTATTTTCGCCACCTCCTCCGCGCTCACCTCGGCTTCGGCGTCGCCCCAGGCGCTGCGCATAAAGTTCACCAGCTCCGCCACCCGCGCATCGCCCAGTTCGCGGTGGAAACCGGGCATGCCGGCGCGTGCGCGGGTGCGGCTCAGGCGTTGCTCCGGCAGGCCGCGCAAAATCACTGCAATGCTGTTGTGGGGATTCCGCGCGCGAATGGCGGCGTTGCCGTCCATGGGTGGCGCGAAGGCCAGCAGGATGCCCCTGCCCTCGCGGCCGTGGCAACCGGCGCAGTAGGCGATAAAATCCCGGCGCCCGGCCGGATAGCGCGCGGCCGCCTGTTCCAGGTCGTGAAAATCCGCAGGCCGACTTTCGCCGCCGTCCAGCAGGTAGGTGATTATCGCGTTGAGGTCTTCCTCGGAAAGGTGCCTCAGGCTGTGCTTCACGACCCGGAACATCTCGCCAAACAAAGTGCCGCGCTCGCTGCTGGCGGTGGTAAAAAGCTCCATCAGTTGTCCGCGGGTCCAGCCCTGCCGCTGCAGCGCCTGGGGGCGGATATCCACCGCGTCCCAGCCCTCCAGCACATTGCCGGCGAACCGGTGTTCCATTTCCATCGCCTGGGCGAGGTTGCGCGGGGTGTGGCACTCGCCGCAGTGGCCCAGGGCGTTGACCAGGTAATTGCCCCGCTGCCACTGGGCACTCTTATCGCCGGGCTGGGGCAACTTTTTCCCGTCGTCGAAATAGAGCCAGTTCCAGGCGCTCAGGCCGAAACGCAGGTTGGCGGGAAAGATCAGCCGGTTTTTCGGCGGCGAATATTCCACCGGCGGCAATTGCATGAAATAGCTGTAGAGCGCGGCGATATCCTCGCCGTCGATCAGGTAGTAGGAGGTGTAGGGCATGGCCGGGTAAAGGTTGCCGTGGGGGCCTTTGCCCCGGCGCATGGCCGCGTCGAAATCCTCCAGGGTGTAGTTGCCGATGCCGGTTTTCCTGTCGGGCGTGATATTGGTCGAATAGATGGTGCCGAAGGGCGTTGGCAGGGGCCGCCCGCCCACAAAAGGTCTACCCCCGGTGGCGGTGTGGCAGGCGATGCAGTCGCCGGCGGCGGCCAGGTAGCGGCCTTTTTCCACCGGGGTCTCTGCGGAGGCCGCTGCGCCGATTAACAACAATGCTAACAAGCGGTGGACGATGGGCACGTCGCTTCGCTCCTTTGCCCATCCTACAATTCCGGCCAAACAGAGTATCGCCATTCTATTCCACCTGTTTCACCAGCCCGGGGGTGGACTCGATCACTTCCTTGATCGCACGGAAGTAGCGCACATAGCCGGTGCAGCGGCAGATATGGTGGTGGAGCGCCTCGGTAATGGTGTCCTCCAGTTTGTCCGCGGGCACCGGTTCCCGTTTCAGGCGGTCGAGCAGCACGGTGGCGGCGTTGACAAAACCCGGGGTACACCAGCCGCACTGGAAGGAAAAGTGGCGCAGGAAGGCCTGCTGTATCGGCGACAGCGCCTCGATTTCTCCATCGGCGCTGCGTTTCGCCTGCCCCTCCACAGTGACGATTTTTTTGCCGTTGAAACGGCCCACGCCGTTGATACAGGTGCGCACCGATTCCAGGCTGCCGTCGTCCCGTTCCAGCACCACCACGCAAGCGTGGCAGACGCCGATGCCGCAGCCCAGCTTGGTGCCGGTGAGATTCAAATACTCCTGCAGGAAATCCAGTATCGAGGTGTACTCGGGGACATCCATGACCACCGGCTCGCCATTCACTGTCATGGATACGGGGATAGTGGCCATTTACACCTCTGGATTGAGTGCCCGGCGCAGAATTTCCGGGGTGATCGGGGTGTCATTGAAGCGGATTCCGGTAGCTTGGTAGATGGCCTCGCTGAGGGCGGCGACAATGGGAATCGCCACCACTTCGGCGATGCCCTTGTGCGGGTCCGTCTCCGACTCGGGTTCCAGTATCTCGTGCCGCTGGTTCCACACCGCCACATCCCGGGCCAGCGCCACCTGGTAGCGATTCAGGTTCCAGGTGCCATTGCCGGCGCCCTCGGCCAGGGGCGGCAGCCCTTCGTAGAGCGCGTGCCCCACCCCCATGGCCACGCCGCCCTCGATCTGCCCCTCCACCAACTGGCGCACTATCAGGCGGCCGCACTCCATGTAGTTCTGCAGCCCGAGAATTTTCACCTCGCCGGTGCCCTTGTTCACCGCCACTTCCACCAGCGCAGCGGTGGGCGCGTAGTAGGTGACCATGGCGTTGTTGAGGGAGGTTTTCGGATAGCGCACCGCGCGGCGTTTGACCACTCGATAGTCCGCCGAGCTTATTCCCCTTCCGCCGCTGTCGCTTCCCGGGCCGCGGCGCAGGGCCAGGCCGTCGATCACCCAGGTCCGGTTTTCGCCGTCCAGTCCGAAATCCGCCTCCGCCCACTTCCAGCGATTGAAGGCGTGAACCATGGCTCCGGTGACCAGGCCACTGCGGTGGGCTTCCCGCGCCAGTTGTCGCAGGGACAGCGCCGGCAGTTGTTGATAGTGCAGCCCGCCGTTTCGCCACTGCAGCTGAGCGGGATCGATCTCCTCCGCCTGCCACAGGCGCCGGGCCGCCGGCAGCAGGCCGTGATGAAACAGAATCTCCGCCGCCTGTTCGGTGGCATGGCTCTGGAAATAGGAGGACATGGAGGCGGAGCTGGCCATGGCCACCACCGGTGTCCACAAGGGCTCTGCGGACATCTTGTCCTGGTGCGCCTGGCTCATGGTATAGGGGCTTTCGGTCTGGAACTGCTGCAACGCATTCCAGGCCTCGATCTCCGCCACGTGGCACTCACTGGCCGGTGCGCCCAGGGTCTTTTCCAACAGGACCGCCTGGGAAGTCTGGGTGCCGGTGCCCATTTCCATAAAGCCGATGGCCAGGGAAAGTTCGCCGTTTTCGTCGAACTGCACCGCGGCGCTGGGAGCCGCGCCGCCGGTACCGTAGTCCTTGGTGGCGATGGCGAAGCCGGTACCGAAGAAATAGCCGGGCTCCTTTTCCTCGAAGTCTTGCTTGCGCCGGGCGCGCTCGGTCCAGATGGGGTGGGCGCGGGCCTTTTCCAGTATTTCCCGATAGCGCACTTTTACTTGCGGCACCGCGCCCTGGGTATTGCGCCAGCCGGTCTCGGTGGCGTTGCGCAGGCGCAGTTCGATGGGGTCCACACCCAGTTCTTCCGCGGCGCGGTTCACCATCATCTCCATGGCGTTCATGGTCTGCATGGTGCCGTAGCCGCGCATGGAACCGGAGTCCACGTTCATGGAATAGTTGGCGACCGCGGAAATATCGTTGCTGGGAAAGTAGTAGATGCTCTGGATGGCGCTGGCGCCCACCATGGCCACGCTGGGGCTGAAATTCTGCCGGCCGCCGCCATCCACCTGCATTTCCGACAGCAGCGCCTGAAACTTGCCGGTGTTTTTATCCACCGCCAGGGTATTCCTCATATGGAAGGGGTGGCGCTTGAGCCCCGCCTGGAACTGTTCGAAGCGGTTGTTGGCCAGACGCACCGGCGCCCCGCCGAACAGCGCCGCCACCAGGCCGTAGTAGGGAAAAATCGAGTGGTCCTTGCCTCCGAAGCCGCCGCCCACGAAACCGGAGTGCACCACCAGGTTTTCTATTTTTCCGGCAAAGCTGCTCCGGGCAACCAACTGCGCGGCCATTTCCTGGAAGTCCTGGGGCGACTGGCTGGTGAGCACCATATGCAGGGTTTTGCCGTCGGCGTCCAGCCAACCGTTGCTGGCCTCCGGTTCCATCATCATCGGCTCGACGATCTGGGTGCGGTACTCCCCCTCCACCAGATGCCAGTTACCCGCGGTGCTCTCCTGTTCGATTCGTTCGCGAATCTGCCCGGCGTAGTAGATACCGCGCTCGCTGACGCTGCCGGCCTGGTCCGCGTGCCTGGGCCACACCGCCTTGTGGTCGCGGTACTGGGGAAAGAAGAGCCCGTCGTCCAGCGGCGAGTAGAGGTCCTCGCCGGTGGGGCCACCCGGGCCCTCCACGCGGATAATCCGCCAGCTGGCGTAGGGGTCCCGCTCCACCGGCGGGGTCTGCTCGCCGTAGCGAATGAACTCTTTGCTGAATTGCAGTGCCTGTTTGGCGGTGGCGTACTTCTCGAAGTTGTCGAACAGCAGCATGGCCACGGCGTGGCCGTAGTAGCGCGGGGATTCGCCTTCCGGCAGCAACATCAGGTCGCCGTAGAATTCCGGCAGTTTTATCCCCTGCTGTTGCAGTGTTTGGGCGGTGACGCGGGCGTAGGGCTCGGCGCCGATGGGAATCTGCGACCAGTCGAAACCGCTGAAGCGCCGCTCCACCCGGTTGCAGCGCACTACAAAGGCGTAGTGCTGCCGATCGGGCCAGCCGGGCATGTCCACGGCGCGGAAGTCGCGGCCGAAGATTTTATTGCCGGTGACCTTGGCGATGCCGTCGGTGCGGAAGGCGGGCCCGCCGCCCGGGCCCCGCCAATCCGGCTGTCGTTTCTCGACCGGCTGCCCGCGGCTCAGCTGCCACAGGGCCGGCGCGGCGAATATTGAGATGCCGGCGACGGTGCACAACTTGATGAAGTGGCGCCGGTCCGGGCGGAATCTTTCCATCGCTTTCCCTGCGAAGGTAAGGCCGATCGCGGCCATGGGCGGATGGCCGCCCCGCCGCTCCTACAACGGTCTGCGGGCGCCCCCGCCCCTCTCCCCCAGCCCCTCTCCCCGCAGGGGAGAGGGGAGCCGAATCCCCAGCACTAAGTTAAGCGATAACCATGATGCGAAGGACCTGATGCCGGGGGCTTTTTGCGGGACTGTCTGCGAGAGGGACCTCGCGGACAAGCCTCCAGGGATGGATTCACGGCGTGTCCCGCAAAAAGCCCCCGGTAGCAGGGCCGCCCGAGCCCTTAACTTAGCGCCATTGTCCCCAGAACTAATAGTCCTTCTTCCACTGCAACTCCACACTGCCGGCGCCGCTTTCCCCCTCAGCGGCGGATTTGATCTCCAGGCTGAGATTGCGCTTCAGTTCTATCTCCATTTCCGCCTGCCAGGGGTTGAGGGGGTCGGTGCTGCGCTGCAGTTCGATGTAGATGCGGTTGGTGATGTATTTGCCCAGGCTGAGGGCGTACTGGTCCTGCTCGCCCTCGGCGGCCTCCTCCTGCTGGATATCCAGGGTGTCCACCCCCAGCAGGTCGCGGGTCTTGGCCAGGGGGTCGAAGGTGGGGCCGCCGCTCTGCAGGGTGCGCACCACGCTGACCAGGCGCACCGCTTGCAGCGGTGAAATGTCCGACAGCGATTTGCCGAACAGCAGCTGGGCGAAGATCTCGTCCTGGGGCGCGGCGGGAGAGGAACTGAAGGTCACATCCAGGTCCCGGGTGGTGCCGGTGATTTCCGCGGTAATCTCCCCGTCGCTGTATTCGTGCACCCCCTTCACATAGATAGCCGCCTCGTTGTTCTCGAACTGCACCTGCCCCTCCTGCAGTTCGAAGCGCTTGCCCAGCAAGTCGAAACTGCCGCGCACGATGCGCAGCTCGCCGGCGGCGCGCGGTTTGGCCGCGGTACCGGCGATATCCACCTTGCCGCGCAGTTCCGAATCCAGCCCCAGGCCGCGCACGTAGGACTGCTGGTCCAGCACCACCTGTATCGCCAGGGCGATATTCTGCAGCAGCGGCGGCACCCGCTCCGGTTGCGAACCTTCCAGGTCCAGGTCCAAGTCCACTTCCACCACTTCGATCTCCGGCACGCTGCTGCCGATCAACTGCTCGATCTGCACTTCCAGGGGGCGCAGGGTAAGCACGCCTCCCAACTGCGCGTCCCCGGTGTCGCCGGTCAGCGTCAGTTCGCCGGAGATGGCGCCGCGCACCGCCGGGGTATTGAGCAGGTGCGCCCTGTCCGCGCGCAGCCTGAAATCCAGCACCGGCGGCACGCCCTCCGCAAAGCGCACCGCGCCGGCCAGGCTCACGCTGCCCTTTTCCGTATCCTCCGCGCGGGCCCGCTCGATGCGCCACGCTTCCGGGGTCAGGCGCGCGGCGAAGTCGATGCGGCGCAGGCGGGTGCTGGTGGGCCGGTGTTCATAGGAGCCATTTTCCAGATCGACGTAGCCGCGCAGTTTCGGCCGCTCGCTGGTGCCGTCGGCATTCAGTTCGAAGCGCAATTGCCCGCTCATGGCGTGGATCTCCGGATCGATAAATGCCGCTACCACCGCGAGGTCCGCGCTGCCGCTGCTGTCCAGCTTCAGCGGCAGCGGGGGCTTCTGCGCGCCGGGCGGCGTGTCCGCAAACAGCTGCTCCAGTATCGGCGCCACCGCCAGCCGGGCGCGGGCGTCGATGGCGCGGCGCGCGCCGTGGCGGGCGTCCAGGGTCATTTGCAGGTTCTCCCCCTCGGTATGCCAATCGAACACCAGCTCCAGGGGCTGCACGGATTCACCGCGACCCCGCGACTGGCTCAACAGCTTGAACTCGCCTTCCAACTGGGGTTGCTGCGGGCTGCCGGCGGCGGTGGCCGACAGAGTCACCTCTCCCCGTTCGGTGATATCCGCCGCCAGCCATTCGTCAAAATCCGCCAGTACCGCCCGGCCGCGCACTTCCAGGTCCAGCCGCTGCCGGTCCAGACTGCCGTGGGCGGACAGCTGGTTGCGCTCCGCCCACACCAGTTCCACTTCCGACAGCGCCACCCGGCCACCGCCGTAGGCCAGGTCTCCCTGCAGCTGCCAGGGCTCGCTGCGAAAAGCCCCCAGCCCCAGGACCTCGGCGCGGGCCTCGGGATTGGCGAAGGGACCGGAAAACTCGCCGTCGATACTGATTTCGCCTTCCAGGGAAGGGGGCAATGCCACCCCCGCCAGTTCCGCCAGGGACACCGGGATATTGCGCCCGGCCATCCGGCCCCGGGCCCTCGCCGCCCTGGGCTCGATAATGCCATCCACTTCCAGCCAGGCGTTGCCATCGCGGCTCAGTCGCTCCGCGTCCGCGGCCAGGGTGGCAACGCGGCTTTGCTGCGGGCTGGAGCTTATGTCGGACTGAGAGCGCTCAGAGATCAGCGACTGGGGGCCGCGCAAGGGTTGGGCACTGAATCGGCGCGCGCCGCTGTCGGCGAACAGGTCCAGGCGCAGCCGGTTCAGGTCGATCTTGTCCAGGTCCCCGGCGGCACCGCCGCGCAATTGGTAGCGGTAGTCGCGATAGCTGCCGTCGGACCGGATACGCGCGGACGCCTGGGGGTTTTTCCAGGGACCGGCGACATCCACCTCCGCGGTCATGTCCATTGCAACACCCTCGGCGGCGGCCAAGCCCAACTGTTCGGCCGGGCGAAAATCCTCCGCATTCACCTTCAGGTTCAGGTCCAGGCTCTCGCCGGCGATATCCACTGTACCGTCGCCGTCGATGCGCAGGCGCTCGCTGTCCAGCAGAATCTCGCTGAGAGTCACCCGGTTGAGATCGCCCCGGACGCCGGCCCGCAGTTGGGCATCCAACTGGCGGTAGACCAGGGCGGCATCCAATTGCACGGTCAGTGCCGGGTTTTTCCATGGGCCTTTGGCGGACAGTTGCAGCCGCTCCACACTGCCGCCCAGGTCCGACGGAATTTCCACCTCCCCGGTCTGCGGCAGCGCGGCCAGCAGTTCGCGGATACTGTCCAGCGCCAAGCGGTGAATTTCCCCCTTCAGGTCGAGGGACTCGCCGGCGATATCCACGCTGCCCTGCGCTGCCAGTTGCGCGTCCGCCAGCGTCACTGTGGCGGTGTCGATAACGATTATCTTGTCCCGGGTCTGCACCAGCCCCTGCAGGCGCAGCGGCTGGCCGCTGTAGCGGCTGTCGAGGTCCAGGGTGCCGGACACCGCCGGCAGCTTCAGCGGCCCTTTGATCTTCAGGTCGGCGGAGAGATAGCCGCCGTCCAAGACATCCTGCCAGGGGCGTGAGATCGCCAGCGGCAGGCGGTTGAACTGAATTTCCGCGTCTACGGTTTCCCCGCTGACGGTGCCGGCAATGTGGTGCCGGCTGTCGTCGACACGCAGTTGCAAACCTTCGGTGGCCAGTTTCCAGGGAGACAGCGTCAGCGCCGCGCGGCCAGACAGTGAAAAACGATGCTGCACCAGCGGCAGGGAAAAGCTTTCGATATGCAGCAGCAGTTGGTCGTCTCCCGGCTGCCAGAGGGCGAGGTGCCCCTCGGCGTCCAGGGCCTGCCCCTGCGGCAGTTGCAACAGGGTGCCGACAAAGCCCCCGGGATTTTCCTTCGCCGAGAACTCCAGCACGTAGCGCCGGTTCTCGACCTCCCTACCCTCCAGGATCAGCTGCAGGCCGGCGCCGTTCAGTTCGCGCACTTCCAACTGTATCCCCGCCGGTTCACCCTCCCACAGATAGCGCCCGCTGGATCTGACCGAGACCGCCGGCAACCCGGCCAGGCGCCGGTCGATCACCTGCAGGCGGTCGATCTGCAGCGAACCGAGGCGCACGGCCGGCGGGGAGAAAGCTTTCTCCTCAGGGGGCTCGACCGCATCGCGGACCGCCTGCCTCTGCGCTTCCAGCAACTCCTCGAGCACATCGTCATTGAAAATTAATTCCTCCGCGCCGATCTTCTCGATGTCGATGCGGTTGCCGATCAATCCGCCGAGGCTGACATCCACCTCCAGCCCGCGGCCTTCCAGCAGGACCTCTGGGCCGTAGTGGATTTTCAAGCGGGAAAAAGTCCAGCCGCCCAGGTGTTCGCTGCCGATCTCCCCCGCCTCGATCCTCAGTTCGGGAACCAGTTTTTCAGCGACGTAAAGGGTGCCGTGGGTGAGCAGCACCCGCCCCCCTTCGGTGCCCAGCAGCAGTAGCAATGCCAGCGGCAGGGCGAGCAGCAGGCTGAACAGCAGCGAGCGCCGCTCGCCCAGTCCGTGCCACAGGCTGTGCGCCACCGAGCCCAAGGCGCGGACGACAGCGGAGAGATAGGCTGTGAGTGCGCCCCACATATCAGAACGCCTGCCCGAGACTGACGTAGACCTGGAGCCCGTCGTCGAGGCCTTCGCGGCGGTCGAGGGGAACGGCGAGGTCCAGGCGCAGGGGCGCGAAGGAGGTGAAATAGCGCACCCCTACGCCGGCGCCCCAGAAGAGATCGGAAAAATCCGGGCTGGGGTCCGCGTAGGCGTTGCCACCGTCGACAAACAGCACCCCGCCCCAGGTGTCGCTGAAGCGGAAGCGGCCCTCCAGGGAAATCTCGCTGAGACCGCGGCCGCCGATGGGATCGGAGAGGGTCGGTTCGCCGCCCGGCTCTTCCGGCGGTATCAGCAGGCGCGGACCCAGGGCCTGGTAGCCGTAGCCGCGCACCGAGCCGCCGCCACCGGCGTAGAAGCGCTCGTCCGCGGGTATCTCCAGGTTGTCGATACCGGAAATGATCCCTGCCCTGGCACGTACCGCCAGCGTGGGTTCGTAGCGCACCTGTTCCGCGGTCTTGTAGCCGGTGACCACCAGGATACTTTTCACGAAGTGGGTGTCGTCGTTGTTCAGGTCCACATAGGGTTTGACTTCCAGCGCCGCGGTGGCGCCGTGGCGCGCGTCCAGCAGGTTGTCGGTGGTATCCCATTTCAAGCCGAGGGGAAAGGACAGCAGGCGGTAGTTCTCGGTGGTGCCCTCCTCTTCGTCCACCCGGCTGAATTTGAGCTCGGTGCCCACACCGGCGGTGCGGTGCTTGCTCAATTTGCGGCTGACCGCGGCTCCCACGGTCAGGGATTCGGCGCTGTAGGAATCCCTCTCCTCATTGGAGAATTCTGTCTTGGCGGAAAAGTTTTGGTCGTCGCGCAGGAAGCGGGGCACCAGCAGTTGGCCTTTCAGGGTCTGCTGCACCGGGTTGATTTTGCTCGCGATCTCGATTTTTTCCCCGCGGTGCAGCACATTGCGGTGCTCCCAGCCGGCGGAGACGCCGGCGCCCTCGCTGGAGGTGTAGCCCACACCCAGTTTCACCGTGCGATGACTGCGCTCCTTCAGCACGAAGGTGATATCCACCCGGCCGCCGCGGGGGCTGGATACCTCGCTGTTGGCGCTGGCGATCAGGTTGGTGCGCAGCAGCCGCAGGCGCGCGGCATCGATCTTGCTGCGACTGAAGCAGTCGCCACTGTGAATCTGCAGTTTCTTGTGCAGGAAATCCGGCTCCACCGAGATGAGCCCTTCGATCCTGACCTCACCCACCACCACCTCCGGGCTCGGCGCGACAATATATTCCAGGCGGGCGGCGGCCTCGCTGTGGATTACTGTGGCCCGGTAACTGACATCGATATCCAGCAGGCAGGCATTCTCACCCAGATATTTCTCGATCGTCTCCACGCCCTCGAGCACCTTCTTCGCTTCCAGCGGATCGCCCTCGCGCAGGGGCACACCGCCAAAACCGCGGCGCAGGCGTTCCGGCATATCAATGGAGAGACTCTTGATACGGTATTGGGGACCGGGGTTGACCTGGTAGAGGATTTTGCCGCCGCTCACCGACTGGCGCACGCGGGCGGAGTAATAACCCCGGGAGCGCAGCAACTTTTCCAGGGAGCCGCGCTCGTAGCGGGCCACGTCGTGGGGGTCTTCGTAGGCTTTGAGCTGACTGCTGCCCTTGCGCAGTTTTTTCAGTTCCTCGCGCAGCCATTCCCTCAGGGCTTCGTTACCCTGGATACGCACTTCAAATCCGGGCAGACGGTCGAAGAACGGAATGGCCAGCGCCGGCTGCAGCGGTATCACCAATAACCCCGCCAACAGAATACCAATTAAAACTCGCAATGGATTCGCCTGTTGTTCCGATACTTCCGCCGGTGAGTCGCCGGTTCTTCCGTTACGGCCGGGGGACAGCCTGTTCCATCAGCGGATTGCAGTTGCGGATGATGACGCGTCCTTCGAGCAGGTTGCCCTTGGAGTATTCGGAAAAGATGCACTCATTGGTCTTGGGATCGAAATTCTCGATCCACAGGTTGTCGTCCTTCCAAGTAGAGCCGAGATGGCGCTGTCCATTCGGCACTTTGATATGCATAACGCCGCCAAAGCGCTTCACGAACACCTGCTGGTAGTGGAAGTAGTAGGCGAGCCAGCCGGCCAGGAAAATAATACCGGCGACAATGGCGCCTTTGCCCAGGTGGCCCAGGCGGCTACCGGCGAAGAGGGCAAGAACGACGAGGGCGATCACCGCCGCCCAGTAGAGATAGGTAACCATAGGCATTCATCCGTGAGAATTTCGGGATTGATATTGCGCGTTAGGGTAGCGTATTTGGGTGGTTGGTGGCGAGTGCCGGGAGCGCCGAGCCCAGCTCGGCATGTGGGCCGAAGGCCCGCTGGGCGGGCACAGGGCTTTGCTACAGATCACTCTGTAGCCAACTCGGGCAGGGTTTCGTAGAGCTTCAGCGCCCCCGGATTGGCCAGCGCCTCCACATTCTTCACCGGTTTGCCGTGCACCACATTGCGCACGGCCAGTTCCACGATCTTGCCGCTGATGGTGCGGGGGATATCCGCCACCTGAACCACCTTGGCGGGCACATGGCGGGGGGTGGTGTTGGCGCGGATGGTGCTGCGGATTTTCTGCACCAGTTCCTCGTCGAGTTCGATGCCCTCGCGCAGTACCACGAATAGCACCACGCGCACGTCGCCGCGCCATTCCTGGCCGATGCAGATGCTCTCCAGCACCTCCTCCACCTTTTCCACCTGGCGGTAGATCTCCGCGGTGCCGATGCGTACGCCGCCGGGGTTGAGCACCGCATCGGAGCGGCCGTAGATAATCACCCCGCCGTGCCCGGTGATCTCCGCGTAGTCGCCGTGGGCCCAGATTCCGGGCCAGTTCTCGAAGTAGGCGCCGCGGTACTTGGCGTCATCCGGATCGTTCCAGAAGCCGGTGGGCATGGAGGGGAAGGATTTGGTGCACACCAGTTCGCCCTTTTCCCCGATCACCGCTTTTCCCTCCTCGTTCCAGACTTCCACCGCCATGCCGAGGCCGCGGCACTGCAGCTCGCCGGCGTACACCGGCAGCACCGGGTTGCCCAGCGCGAAGCAGGAGACAATGTCGGTGCCGCCGGAAATGGACGACAGGCACAGGTCCGCCTTGATATCCCGGTACACATAGCGGAAGCCCTCGTGGGCCAGGGGCGAGCCGGTGGAGAGCAGCGCGCGCAGTTTTTCCAGCTTGTGACTCTCGCGGGGTTTACGGCCGGACTTTTCCAGCGCGGCGATATATTTGGCGCTGGTGCCGAACACGCTGATGCCCTCCTCGTCCGCCATGTCCCACAGGCTCTCCGCCGCGGGATAGAAGGGCGAACCGTCGAACAGCACCAGGGTGGCGCCGCAGGCGAGACCGCTCACCAGCCAGTTCCACATCATCCAGCCGCAGGTTGTGAAATAGAACAGCGCGTCATCGCGCTTCAGGTCGCAGTGCAGCCGGTGCTCCTTCAAGTGCTGCAGCAGTGTGCCGCCGGCGCCGTGGACTATGCACTTGGGCATGCCGGTGGTGCCGGAGGAATACATGATATAGAGGGGATGGTTGAATTCGGTTTGCGCGAATTCCAGGGCCCGCCCGGGCGCAGCGGCCACAAAGTCTTCCAGCGCAACCGCCTTGTCCAGGGATTCGATGGCCGCCGCGGTTTCGCCGGCACTGCGCGCCACCGGCACTACCACCAGTTTTTCCAGCGAATCGATGCGCGCGGCAATTTCCTTAAGGCGCGGCAGCGAGTCGATGGTCTTGCCGTTGTAGAAGTAACCCTCGCAGGCGAACAGCACCCTGGGTTCCACTTGGCCGAAGCGGTCCAACACGCCGTTGATACCGAAGTCCGGCGAGCAGGAGGTCCAGACGGCGCCGATGCTGGTGCTGGCCAGCATGGCCACCACGGTGTCGATCACATTGGGCATAAAGCCCGCCACCCGGTCGCCCTGCCCCACTCCCTGGTCGCGCAGGGCGGCGGCCAGTTGTTCCACTTTTACATAGAGATCCGCGTAGCTCAGCTGCCGGCGGCTGCCATTTTCCAGCCGCTCAACCAGGGCGATTCTTTCGTCCCGGTAGCGCAGCAGGTTCTCGGCGAAGTTCAGCCGCGCCTCCGGAAACCACTGGGCACCGGGCATTTCATCACTACCCAGGGTCTGTTCGCCGCGCTCGCTGGCGATCACCCCGGCGAAGTCCCACAGGGCGTTCCAGAAATCCTCGCGCCGGTCCACGGACCACTGGTAAAGCGCTGCATAGTCCGCCAGTTCGAGCTGGTAGCGCTCGTTTACCCGGCGGCGGAACTGGTCCATCTGGGTGGCGGCGATGGCTTCGGGCGTGGGCTGCCACAGGGGCTGGGAATTGTTGCTCATCTCGGCTGACCTTGTCCGTTCATTATTCTCAAGGGTCGCACATTATTGGCGACTGTATTGCTCGGGCAATCATGCCTTGGCCTGACTATTAAAAACAGTTTAAACTTTTTAATATTTATTAAATTTTATTTAACAAACCCGACTCACCTGTAGGAGCGGCGGGGCGGCCATCCGCCCATGGCCGCGACAAATTTGTTGGGAACAAATTTGGACGCCGAAGGCGCCCGAAGGGTGAGCGCCAAGGATGGCGCGAATCAGCGGTCTGTGCTTCGTAGCACAGACTGATCGCGGCCATGGGCCGCTCCTACAAAGGGGCAGGGTACCGAAAAGGAGGTTTGCCTGAGCGCCACCGTCAAACAACTGCGCGCCTTCGTCACCGCCGCCAGAACCCGCAGCCTTGCCGAGGCCAGCGCCCAGTTGCATATCTCCCAGCCGGCACTGTCGGTGGCGATCCGCAATCTGGAGTCCGCCGCAGGCGGGCCGCTGTTCAACCGCGACAGCCGCCAGCTGGCACTGACGCCGGAGGGGCGGGAATTCCTCGATCGCGCCGAACAGCTGCTGCGCACCTGGGACCAGTCGCTGGATGCCATCCAGCAGCGATTCCGGTTGCAGCGCGGGCAGCTGTCGCTGGCGGTGATCCCCGCCTTTGCCTTCAACCGACTACCCGACCTGCTGGCGCGGTTTCACAGCCTGCACCCGGAAATCAATATCCTGCTTGAGGATATCGTGATGGAGCGGGTGCTGCAGGCGGTGTTGGAAGGGCGTGTGGAACTGGGCATCAGCTTCAGACCGGACGACCTGGCGGGGCTGGAATTTGTGCCCTGCGGCGAGGATCGTTTTGTCGCCGTGCTGCCACCGGGCCACCCACTGGCACAGCGGAAGTCCCTGCGCTGGGCGGACCTGGCGGCGGAACCCTTTATCGCCATGAACCGCGGCTCCGCGATACGCCGCTGGACCGATCAGGCTTTTGCCAGTAGCGGAAAAGCGGTGCGCCTGCTGTGCGAGGCCAACCAGCTCAGCACTATCGGCCAATTGGTCAGTGTGGGCCTGGGCGCAAGCGCGGTACCCAGCCTGTGCGAAAGCCAGATGCGCGACTGTGGACTGAAATGCCTGCCGCTGTCGGGGCCGGTGGTGGCACAGCAGGTCGGCGTACTACTGCGCGGCCGGGGAGACATCTCGGCGCCGGCACAGGCCTTTCTCGAGTTGGTCACCGGCGGGCCGAGGGAACAACCGCCCTCCTCCGCTCAGCCGGGCGAACGCAGATAGAGACGAACATTCTTGAGCAGATCCCAGGCGGTTATGACCAGCAAGATGCCGGTGATGATCCGCCAGTTCTTCAATGGCATTTCCCACTGGTCGGCAGCCGTATCGCCCCACTGAAAAGTGAATACCTGCTCCAGGTTGAACAGCAGCGCGAGCAGCAGCAGCCAGCCGGCATTGAGGAAAGCGTCGGCGACCAGCTTCCCCCGGGTCCAGAAAGGGGAGAACAACTTGCCCAGGGCCATCAGAATGCTGAGCCCCGCAGCGATATTCAACCAGGGCAGCAGCGTCTGCACTCCGTCGCTAAAGACAAACATGGCACCGCCCTGCAGCGAGGTAAAGACATCGTTCAGCCACGCCATAAAGAGCAGTATCGCGACCAGCTCGGCCGCGCTTTCGAACTGGCTGATGCGATGGTCCGGGTCGGCGATCCGCGGCAGTTTGCGCGGATCCCATTTGCCGAAGAAATCGCTGTAGCTGATGCTCTCGCCGGCCAGGTAAAAGCCGAGGGTCACCCAGGCAAAGCAGTGCAACCCGGCGTCGAAAGTGCCGGTCAGCCAATGCACGGCGGCGCGGGTAAAGTCCGGCTCCGGCTGGCTGAACAACCCGAGTGCGGTGACGACACCGTTGGCGATGATCACCGCCAGGAACACCCATTTCAGCACCTGGATATACAGAGGGAAAAGAGCCTCGCTGACCAGGGTCCTGTGCGGCCGGTAGGCCGCTGCCACCTCCATCGGGTGCCCCCTCCGTTTCAACAGGCTCAGCACCTCCGCTTCCGTAGGTGCGCGCCCCAGGCTGTCGGCCATGTCGTCGCACTGGTCCCGCAGGTCCGAGTAAAGTTCACTGCCGACGTCTTCCCGCATCCCGCCCGGCAGATAGGTTTTCACGTTATCGACATAGCGTTGCAGCCAATCCATCACGTTTTCTCCCCGAGTTGTTCAATGGCGCCGTTGAGCTTCCGCCACTCCGCCGCCATCTGTTGCAGGGCGGTTTCGCCGTCTTCACTGATTCGGTAGAAGCGCCTTTTGCGGCCGTCCTGGAGCTTCCACTCACTGGTCAGTAGCCCCTGGTCCTCCAGCCGCCTGAGCAGCGGATAGAGAGTTCCCTCGTCCATTTCCAGGCCAATGGCGGCCAAGCGTTTGCGCAGGGAATAGCCGTAATGGGAACTGCCCAGCGCCCGCAGCACGGCCAGGATCACCACCCCGCGGCGCATTTCCATAATCAGTTTGTTCAGACGGTCCGGCGCAAGCGTCACCTTGCCCTCCATACTGTGTACCACACAGTACTTACTGTGCACCACACAGTAATCGAGTGCAAGAGAAATTTTGCACCGCGGAGGGAGAAGCGGGGTTATTGGGAGACTATGCAGGAAAAGCGGAGGGGCGAACGCAAAGTTCGCCCCGGGACGGGTGGCGAATACCGGATGCCGAATACCAAAAGTATTATTGCGTCATCGCCCGCAGCATCCAGGCAGTTTTTTCATGCACCCGCATACGGTCGGAGACCAGCGCGATGGTGGATTCATCGTCGCCCGCCTGGGCGGCCTTGAGAGCATCCCGGCAGGTTCTGACCACCTGCTCGTGGTTCTGGGTGAGGATCTCCAGCATCTCCTCCGCCGGTGGTACCTGCTCCACCTCCTTGATCGAACCCAGTTCGGAAAAGGCCCGGTAGGTGCCCGGCGCCATTACGCCCAGGGTGCGTATCCGCTCGGCGATATCGTCCACCGCCGTGGCCAATTCCGTGTACTGTTCCTCGAACATCAGGTGAAGCTGGCGGAACATGGGGCCGGTGACATTCCAGTGGAAATTGTGGGTCTGCAGGTAGAGGGTGTAGGTGTCCGCCAACAGCCGCTTCAGCCCCTGGGCGATTTTTTCCCTGTCCTGCGCGCCGATGCCGATATCGATAGTGCTCATGCTCAAACTCTCCGTTTTCAAGGGATAAAATTCATTGGGGACCATGGTAATTGGCCGGAAACCTCATGAGAAATTAATAAACTAAAACTCACCAATAGCTATCCACTATGGTATTGGCTTACCTTGCGCCAGATAACCCGCATCCACACCGAACCAGAAGCTGCCATCCGCCTTATTGAACATCATATGCCGCACGTTGCCGCCGCTGGGCACCTCGGTGGCGCTGATAAACTTTTCCGTCGCGGTATCGAAGCCGAGAATGCGGTTGGGAATCACCCCGGTATCGACGATCCACAGCCGGCCCTTGTCGTCCGGTGCGGTGCCGTAAGGGCGCGGCGTGGCTCCGGGAAGGCGCCACTCGGTAAATTTGCCCGAGGCCGGGACGTAGCGGCCCAGGTAGCCGTCGGTGTAGTCCACATACCAGATGTTGCCGTCATCATCGATTTCCAGGCGGCGCGGCCGAGCCCCGGCTCGCGGCAGTGTTATCTCTGTCAGGGCGAGGGTTTTCGGATCCACCCGGGCCAGCTTGTTGGTGCCGAACAGCGCAATCCAGGGGCGGTTCTGTGCATCCATTTTTATGCCGTATGGGCGCGCCTTTGCCGACTGCAGCTCCACCACTTTCACTTCGCCGGTTTTGACATCCAGCAGGCCGATGCGATTGCCGTGCTGGGCGGTAAACCAGATATTGCCCTCGCGGTTGAACACCATGGTGTGCGGGTCCTCGATTCCCTCCGGCATGGCAAAGCGACGGATTTCGCCACTCTGCGGATCGAGGCGGCCGATATGCGCATTGCGATTGCCCGCGTACCAGACCCGGTCCTGATCGTCGATGATCAGGTTGTGGGGATGACTGCCATCGGGTACCGAAAATTTTTTGAACTCGCCACTGGCGGGGGAAAAGCGACCGATATAATTGCCGGACTGGCCGCAAAACCACACATCGCCATTGCTGTCTACAAAAGGGTCCCGCGGGCGGCCGCCCCAAGGCACCTTCCATTCGCTGAGTGACAGCTTGTCCGGCAGCGGCTGTTCTCCGGCGGCGTCGGCGAAAGGAACGAAACTCAGAAAAAACAATACGAAGGAAAAGGTAGGACGATACAGCTGGGTAAAAGCAAGCATATATTGCCTCCCGGTTGTTCAGAAGTTCCCTAACTGATCGGGGTGGCACCAAGTTAAGCAGATACCCCTTGTAGGATGGGCAAAGCGCAGCGTGCCCATCTTCCGAGACCTTGATGGGCACGCTACGCTTTGCCCATCCTACAGGGGCTCGGATTTTCCGCTTAACTTTGTGCCATTCATCACTGATCCCTGTCTTCAGCCATAAAGCGGATCAGCGCGGCGTACTCCTCCCGTGTACAGTCGAAGCAGAGGCCGCGGGGCGGCATGGCTTGGTAACCTTTTTCGACATGAGTCACCAGGGTGTCCATGCCCTGTTCCAGGCGCGGTGCCCAGGCATCGGTGTCGCCGGTGCGCGGCGCTCCGGCCACGCCAGTGGCGTGGCAGCTGTGGCAACTGCGCAAATAGATTTCCTGTATCTCTTCCCGGCTGGTGCGCGGGTTGTGTTCCGCCGCTGTGTCAACAGCCGGCTCATCCGGCGAGCAGGCGGTGGAAAGCAAAAGTAACGCCACGACGAGGGAGTTCCTGCACATCTGTCTTCTGTACTCTGTCATCTGCCTTTCGTGCCACAAACCGGGCAGTCATTATCCCTTTGCAGTTGCAGCGACCGCAATTCCAGGGTCTCCGCCTCGAACAGCTGCAGCCGTCCGCAGCTGGCCAGGGGCAGACCCAGAATCCAGCGGATCGCCTCCAGCGCCTGCATGCTGCCGACAACACCCAACGCCGGCCCCATTACCCCCGCTGTGGAGCAGTTCTCCACCGCTTCTTCACTCTCCTGAGGAGGAAACAGGCAGGCATAGCAGGGCGAGGGATCGGATGAAAAATCGAAACTGACCAGTTGCCCGGAAAAGCCCCGCACCGAGGCCATGATCGCCGGCCGTCGGAGTTCGCGACACACGCGGTTGACGGTATGGCGGATGGCCAGGTTGTCAGTGCAGTCGAGCACCAGGTCTATCGAGGGCAACTGGCCGCGCAGCCAGGGCTCGTCCGCCATGCGCGCGTGGGCGTGCAGGCGGATTTCCGGATTGGCGGCGGTGAGTTGCTGCGCCGCGACCTGGGCCTTGTCTTTATCGCGGTGATTGGTTTTGTAGAGTATCTGCCGCTGCAGGTTGGAAATTTCCACCCGGTCGCCGTCCACCAGGTGAATCTCACCCACCCCGGCCGCGGCCAGGTACAGGGCCGCCGGACTGCCTAGGCCGCCGAGACCGATGATCATTATCCGCGCCCGCGCCAGTTTTTCCTGCCCCGCCTCACCCACCTGGGGCAGCATTATCTGGCGGCTGTAGCGCTGTAACTGTTTGCGGTTCAACATGGAGCTATCCGTCTAAAAGGGCCTGGAACTGGCGCACCGCCTGCGCGCAATCGGCCGCCTGGGTAACGGCGGTGACCACCGCGATACTGCCCACACCGGAGGCCGCAACTTCCGGCGCGCGCTGCAAGTTGATACCGCCGATGGCCACCAGCGGATAATCCGGCAGCAGTGCGGCCATGCGCGCGAGCTTGCCCACGCCCTGCAGCTGCCCGCTCATATCCTTGGTACTGGTGGCGAAGATGGCACCGATGGCCAGGTAGCTGGGGCGGTAGCGGTGGGCGCGCAGCAATTCGTAGAAACCGTGGGTGCTGATTCCCAGCTTCAGCCCGGCATTTTTTATGGCCGCCAGATCGGCGGTCTGCAAATCTTCCTGGCCCAGGTGTACACCATAGGCGCCGCAGTCGATGGCCAGTTGCCAGTGATCGTTGATAAACAGGCGTAGATCGTATTCGCGGCCGATGGCCACGGCGCGTTCGATCTCCGCACGCAAATCCGTGTCGGGATTTTTGATTCTCAACTGTAGTGTGCGCACACCCAGCTTTGCCAGCCTTTCCAGCCAGTCCGTCGAGTCCACCACCGGGTAGAGCCCCAGGCGATTGCTGTCCGGCGGGGGAAAACCCTGTGCGAACCGCGCATTGGCCTCTTCGGAATAGCAGCCGTATTTTTTTGCCCGCTCCTCAGCGGGTAAAAGTATCTGCGGAAAATCCTCCAGTTCGCCCGGCCAGCCACAGTGGCCAACGGGACCGGAGCCACCGCCGATGTTTTCCCCGTTGCCGAGGCGAAGGCCCCGCTGCACGGTGGCCTTGGCCACCACACAGGCGTCGCGCAACGGGTAACCCAGCGCCATCGACGCGGCGATCGCGGAAGACAGGGTGCAGCCAGTGCCGTGGGTGCAGCCGGAGGCAATTTTCCCACCGATCAACCAGTCCGCTTCCTCGCCGTCCCAGAGCAGGTCGGCCACTTCCCCGGGCACGATCTCGCTGTGACCACCGGTCACCAGGACCGCAGTACAGCCGCGGCTCTGCAACTGCCGGGCGGCAGCGGCGATCTGCTCCGCACCGCCCACTGGTGTGCCGGCCAGCCACTCCAGTTCGTGCAGGTTGGGAGTAATCAGGTCGCACAGGGGCAGGAGTTCCCGCAGCACCACTTCTCCGGTGGAACCTTCGGTCAGCGCGGCGCCGCTGGTGGCGACGGCCACGGGGTCGTAGACGACCGGGACCTTTTTGATCTGTCTCAGGCCGCGCAGGAATTCCGCCACCGCGGCGACCTGTCCGCCGTTGGCGAGCAAACCGATTTTGATGGCGGAGGGAAAGAGGTCCCGCTGCAGTGCCTGCAACTGGGAAAGCAGAATCTCCGGCGACACCGCATTGATCGCAGCCACCTCGCGGGTGTTCTGCGCGGTGTTGGCGGTAATCGCGGTGCAGCCGTGGCAGCCGAGATCGGCGAAGGTCAGCAGGTCCGCCTGGATACCGGCGCCGCCGCCGGAATCGCTGCCGGCGATGGACCAGACGATGGGTTTGCTTTTCATAGTCATTACAGCAGCTATTCCTGCAGTGCGTTATCCGCCTGTTGCCAGAATGGCATATCCAGCGTGGGAGTGCTGGGGCTGGCGGTCTGGCGTTTCAACATCAGCCCCGCACTGTAGGCGGTGCGCCCGGCTTCCACGGCGAGCCTGAAAGCCCGCGCCATATTCACCGGCTCCTGGGCCCGGGCGATGGCGGTGTTCAGCAGAACGGCATCGTAGCCCATTTCCATCGCCTCCGCCGCCTGGGAGGGCGCGCCGATGCCGGCGTCGATAATCAGCGGCGTATCCGGCAAGCGCTCGCGCAGTGTCTGCAGATTGTATTTATTGAGCAATCCCTGGCCGGTGCCGATGGGCGCGCCCCAGGGCATCAGCACTTCACAGCCCACATCCAGCAGCTTGCGGCACACCACCAGGTCGTCGGTGCAGTAGGGCAGAACTTTGAAACCGCGCCGCACCAGTTCCCGCGCCGCCTCCACCAGGCCGTAGGGGTCCGGCTGCAGGTTGTAATCGTCGCCGATCACTTCCAGTTTGAGCCAGTCGGTCTGGAAAATTTCCCGGGACATCTCCGCCAGCGCAATCACTTCCCGCGGGGTTTTGCAGCCGGCGGTATTGGGCAGCAACTGGCAGCCGGATTCGCGAATGTAGTCCCAGAGCATTTTGCCCTGCTGTTGTTCCGGGCTCTGCCGGCGCAGGGACAGGGTAATGATCTGCGCACCGGAAGCTTCGACCGACTCGCGCATAATCGCCGGCGAGGGATACAGCGCGGTGCCGATCAGCAGACGGCTGTCAAAGGTTGCGCCATAGAGTTTCAACAAATCCGCCATAGTCAACCACCCACCACTGGGGCGACGATATCCAGGGCGTCGCCATCGTTCAGCCGGGTCTCCCCGTAGTCTGCCCTGGGCACGAAATCCCCATTCAGGGCCACGGCAAACGCCTCACCCCTGTATCCCAGCCGTTGCAGCAGACTGGATAAATCCGTCGGCCGCTCCAGCTTTTCCACTTGCCCGTTGACTAGCACTTGCATCAGGCCACCTGTAAACATTGTTGCATTACCAGTTTCTCTACACGCTCAACCAGCGCCGGCGCCAACAAATAGCCGTGCCGGTAGAGACCATTGACCCGCACCAACCGCGGTTCGCCGTGCACATGGGGGAGATTGTCCATAGTGGCGGGACGGCAGTTGACCCGGGATTCGACAACCCGGGCCTCTGCGAATGCCGGATGCAGCGAATAGAGCGCGGAGGACAGCTCCATCAGGGAGCGTACCGATATCGGCGACATATCCTCGCTCTCGATTTCCGTGGCGCCGATCACCGTCTGCCCCCCGCTCCGCGGCACCGCGTAGAGCTGGTAGCGCGGGTGCAGCAGGCGCACCGGCCGCTGCAACTGGACCTCGCGGGTTTCCACCACCAGCACTTCACCGCGCACGCCGCGCAGCCCTTCAACCTGCCCCTTGGCGCCGAGGCCACGGCAGTCGATGACGCAGTCGAAACTCAGCTTGCTTTCACCGTGTTCCACACAACCGGGAGTGCACTCCACCGGCGTGCGCTCGCGCAGGTGAACCCCCTGCTGTCGCAGAAGGTTCAACAGCACCGGCAACAGGCGGCGATTGTCGATGTCCCCCTCGCTCTCCAGGTACAGCCCCTGTTCGAAGTTTTCCAGGACCGGCTCCAGTTGTTGCAGCTGCCCCCTGTCCAGTGGGCGAACCTGAGCACTCTCATCGCCGCTCAGCTTACCGGCCAACTCTCGTTGGAAGTGTTCCAGTTCACTTCTATCACGCCCGTGCGCCACCAGCACACTGCCGGCGCGGCGAAACTCCACCGCCTTTCCGCTCTGTGTTTCCAGCTGCCGCGCCCAGTCGGGCCACAACTCCAGGCTACGGATACCCAGGTCATACACTTCCCGTTGGCTGTGCACCAGTTCCGACAGCGGCGAGATCATCCCGGCGGCAGCCCAGCAGGCACCGCTGGGCGTGGTGAAATCCCGCGCTTCAAACAGGCTGATATCGCAGTTGCGCTGTGCCAGCCGCCAGGCCAGCAGGCGGCCCATCAGACCGCCGCCGGCTATGGCGATTCGGGGGGCATTGTTGTCGGTCACTAAACGTCTTCCGTTATCAGTAGGATGGGCAAAGGAGCGAAGCGATGTGCCCATCACAGGCCCTGTTGATGGGCACGCTGCGCTTTGCCCACCCTACGGCTTTGACAGTAGTAGAAAGTCCAATAGGCTCTGCTACCAAAGCTCCGAGCAAAGTCCATCAGCCCTTGTGATATAGCTCGCTGCCCATATCCTTGAATTTGATCGCCATCTCCTCCATGCCCTTCTCCGCTTCCTGTTTGGCTGCATACTCCCGGACATCCTGAGTAATTTTCATGGAGCAGAACTTCGGCCCGCACATGGAACAGAAATGCGCAACCTTGCCGGATTCCTTGGGCAGGGTTTCATCGTGGTAGGTGCGCGCGCGCTCCGGGTCCAGGCCCAGATTGAACTGGTCTTCCCAGCGGAACTCGAAACGCGCCTTGGACAGGGCGTTGTCCCTCATTTGCGCCCTCGGATGTCCCTTGGCCAGGTCCGCGGCATGGGCAGCGATCTTATAGGCCATCAGCCCCTCTTTAACATCCTCTTTGTTGGGTAGCCCCAGGTGCTCCTTGGGAGTTACGTAGCACAGCATGGCGCAGCCATAAGTGCCGATCAGAGCTGCACCAATACCGGAGGTGATATGGTCGTAGCCGGGGGCGATATCGGTGGTCAGCGGGCCGAGGGTATAGAAAGGCGCGCCGTGGCAGTGTTTCAACTGCTCATCCATATTTTCCTTGATCTTGTGGATGGCCACATGGCCGGGGCCCTCGATCATGGTCTGCACGTCGTGCCGCCAGGCAATTTCGGTGAGCTCGCCCAGTGTGTGCAGTTCGCCAAACTGGGCCTCGTCGTTGGCATCGGCAATGGAACCCGGGCGCAGGCCGTCACCGAGACTAAAGCTCACATCGTAGGCCTTCATGATTTCACAGATTTCCTCGAAATGGGTGTAGAGGAAATTCTCCCTGTGATGGGCCAGGCACCACTTGGCCATAATGGAACCGCCGCGGGACACGATTCCGGTTACCCGCTTGGCGGTCATCGGCACGTAGCGCAACAGCACGCCGGCGTGAATAGTGAAGTAGTCCACGCCCTGCTCCGCCTGCTCGATCAAGGTATCGCGGAACACCTCCCAGTTGAGGTCCTCGGCGACGCCGTCGACTTTTTCCAGCGCCTGGTAAATGGGCACTGTGCCGATGGGTACCGGCGAATTGCGCAGTATCCACTCGCGGGTCTCGTGAATGTTCTGGCCGGTGGACAGATCCATCACAGTGTCCGCCCCCCACTTGGTCGACCACACCAGCTTTTCCACTTCCTCTTCAATGGAAGAGGTCACCGCGGAGTTACCGATATTCGCGTTGACCTTGCACAGGAAATTGCGGCCGATAATCATCGGCTCCAGCTCCGGATGGTTGATATTGGCCGGAATGATCGCGCGGCCCTCGGCCACCTCGCGGCGCACGAACTCAGGGGTGATCTGTTCGGGAATATAGATTCCGTCGCGGGCTTTCTGGTAATGGGATTCCTTCAGCGCATCGGCAATCTGCGCGCGGCCCATATTTTCGCGCACAGCGATAAATTCCATTTCCGGGGTGACAATACCGCGACGCGCATAGTGCATCTGCGAGACATTCATACCCGCCATGGCTCGGCGCGGCGAAGGCAGGTTTTCGAAGCGGATATGATCCAGGCCGCTGTCCGCCATACGCTTCTGGCTGTAGGCGGCCTGGCGGGAGGTGAGCACCTCGGTATCGTCGCGCGCCTCGATCCAGGCCTGGCGCAACTTGGGCAGGCCCTCCCGCACATCAATCCTGTTCTCCGGGTCCGAGTAGGGACCAGAGGTGTCATACACCTGCAGCGGCGCGTTGGGCTCCAGTACCGGATTCTGCTCATCGCCGCCCACCACACTGTCGCCGAGACAGATTTCCCGCACACCCACGCGAATATCCGGGGTTTCACCCTGCAGATAAACCTTGCGGGAGTTGGGGAAAGACTGCGCGGTGAGATTGTCCAGAAATGATTTCGCGGAATCGCGACTGGCGACACGGCTGGATTTGGCGGCGCGGGCGGGCTGATCGGTAACCTGAGACATGCTGACCCCTGTGGCTTGCGGAAGATTGACGCCGCAGTGCCCGGGGCAGACAGATTTAAGAGAGAGGAGTCGCGACAAATGGCGACTTCAGATCTTGTTTCCTACGCGGGGATAACCCCGATCAGGTTCAACGGATCTCGCTACAGCGATCTCAGCCCACAGGCACTCCGACAAGTTGTGCCGCAGTATAGTAGATGCCCTTCGCCGTGAACAGGATGCCGGTGTGTGGATTGTGAACTGGGGCGGGTATCCGGTCGGAAAGTCTGATCGCGGCCATGGGCCGCTCCTACAGGGAGGGAGTGAGATTATTCTGTTGGAGCGGCCGCTGGCCGCGATCGGGGTTGGATTCGGTACGGTGAGGAAGAGGCTGTTAACTTCTGCCTCGCCATCCCTGGCGCGGCTTCTAAGTGTTCGATCCTGCCCCGGCCCGGCCATCCCTGGCCGGTCGCCCCAGAGCGCGCGAAGCTGCGCTTCGCAAACGCGCTCTGGGGCCCTACTCTGATCGCGGCACATCCCTGTGCCGCGCCCCTACGAGCGCCTGCGGCGTCCAAATCGGCTTTCCTGCCGATTTGTCACGATGTTCGGCAGTAGGCGTTTGTGCAATCTGTAAATAAAAAAAAGGGCCACCCGCTTGGGTGGCCCTTTTTTTATTTAGAAGCCTGACGATGACCTACTCTCACATGGGGAGACCCCACACTACCATCGGCGATGCTGCGTTTCACTACTGAGTTCGGCATGGGATCAGGTGGTTCCACAGCTCTATGGTCGTCAGGCAAACTGGCTTGGGTTGGCTTGGTCTTATGAGCGGTTGCTCTGCACTGCCGTCTGACTGTCCGTTTGCCGCTGATTTTCCAGCGTTACAGTCAACCCAAATAAGTCGGTAAAACAATCTGTAGTAATACACCGCAAGGCCGCTCTTTCAAGCGTCGTCTGCGCGTCTCTCTGACTTCACAATCCCGCTTCACTTCGAGTCTCGATTTCAAGCTTTCACTCTCAGTCTTCACTCTCCGCTCAGCAGTCGTCAGTAACCATCTCTGTTGTATGGTCAAGCCGCACGGGCAATTAGTACTGGTTAGCTCAACGCCTCACAACGCTTCCACACCCAGCCTATCAACCTGGTAGTCTTCCAGGGCCCTTCAGGGGACTCGAAGTCCCAGGGAGATCTTATCTTGAAGGAGGCTTCCCGCTTAGATGCTTTCAGCGGTTATCCCGTCCGAACATAGCTACCGGGCAATGCCACTGGCGTGACAACCCGAACACCAGAGGTTCGTTCACTCCGGTCCTCTCGTACTAGGAGCAACTCTTCTCAAATCTCCAACGCCCACGGCAGATAGGGACCGAACTGTCTCACGACGTTCTAAACCCAGCTCGCGTACCACTTTAAATGGCGAACAGCCATACCCTTGGGACCGGCTTCAGCCCCAGGATGTGATGAGCCGACATCGAGGTGCCAAACACCGCCGTCGATGTGAACTCTTGGGCGGTATCAGCCTGTTATCCCCGGAGTACCTTTTATCCGTTGAGCGATGGCCCTTCCATACAGAACCACCGGATCACTATGACCTACTTTCGTACCTGCTCGACATGTCTGTCTCGCAGTCAAGCGCACTTATACCATTATGCTCATTGCATGATTTCCGACCATGCTGAGTGCACCTTCGTACTCCTCCGTTACTCTTTGGGAGGAGACCGCCCCAGTCAAACTACCCACCATACACTGTCCCCGATCCGGATTACGGACCTGGGTTAGAACCTCAAACAT